>JANMVW010000297.1:0-9313 GCA_031393555.1 Acidobacteriota bacterium | reverse complement strand
GTCCAAAACAGCGTCGCGAGTGAGGGAGTTTCTTAGGAAAAGGGGACTGTCCCCTATTCCAAAACGAAGGCGAACTGACACTAGCGGCTTCCCGCCAACGCGAGCAGGCGGCGCAGCGCCCCCTCGACGAGAGTGTCGGCTTCTTTTTGCGTCGGCGCGAAGGACTGGAGCGTCACGCGGATCGGGTCCTTGCGGCGGGAGGCCGGCGGATGGGACTTGACCCAGACGCCGGGGAACTCTTCGGTGAGCCGGTCGAGGACCGGGCGCATGGCGGATTCGTCCGACGTCGGCGCCTCGAGCTCGCGCTCGGCCGAGGCGCGCATGGGAAACAGATCGCGCAACCGGAGCATCGCGCCCTCGAAGACGGCTTTCGATTCCTCGGGGCGGCCGGGGACGGAAACGACCGCGGCGCCCCCGGTCAGCCGGAGGATCATCCCGGGCGCGACACCGGCCGGATTCGGGATGGCCTCGGCGCCGACGGGAAGAAAACACATCTTCTGGCGCGACGCGTTCAAGCCGCCGGTTCCGATCACCCGGGCATCCTTGAGCGTTCGGTAACTCGACTCGACCATGTCGCGCGCGGGCGGGCTCATCGCCAGCGGTAGCCTGAGCGCCTCGGCGAGCCCGGCCAAGGTCCGGTCGTCTTGCGCGGGGCCCAGCCCCCCGGTCGTGACGATGAGGTGGACGCCGCGGTCGCGCGCCTCGGCGACCGCGTTCATGATCGACCGTTCGAGATCGTCGACGATCGTGACGCGATGGACCAAAGCGCCGCGCCGGGTCAGCTCTCCCGCGATCCACGACGCGTTGCCGTCTCTGAGCTGGCCGCGCAGCAGCTCGCGGCCGACGACGACGATTTCGGCGTGCAGCGGGCCGGCGCGATCGACGACGACGCGCGCGGCCGGCACGCCGGACATCCGCTTGCGCGGCGCGGACCGGGTCGCGTCGGGGCGTCTTTCTCGACCGCGAAACGATGGTTTTTTTGGGGGCGTCACAGCTTCACCGGACGGCGACGATAGCACGAGGGAATCACGCGGGCTCGACCCCGCGGAATCCGGCCACGCGGCGGATCACGTGCTCGATCTCGGCGTTGGGGGTCGAAGCTCCGGCCGTCACGCCGACAACGGCCGATCCGTCCGGCAACCAGCCGCGCGAGGTCGTTTCGGCTTTCTGGTGGAGCGGCTGGTGGCGGATCAGCGCCGCGCTCGAGATGCCGGAAGCGTCCTGGATGTGAAACGTCGGCACGCCCTGAGCGAGGCCGATTTCGAGCAGGTGGGTCGTGTTGGAGGAGTTGTACCCCCCGATGACGAGCAGCACGTCCAATCGATGCTGCGCGAGCATCGCGTACAGCGCGTCCTGTCTTTCCTGGGTCGCGCTGCAGATCGTGTCGAAGGCCCTGAATCGCATCTCCGTCGCGTCCGGTCCGAAGCGCGCGACGAGGGCCTGGCGGAGGCGTTCGGCGATGGCGAGCGACTCGCCGGAGAGCATCGTCGTCTGATTGGCGCAACCGAGCTTATCGAGATGGACGTCGGGATCGAACCCGGGGGAGATCGCGTTTGCGAAACGCTCGCGAAACGCGTCGGCGTCGCCGCCGCGCTCGATGTACTCGGCCACGGTCCGCGCTTCGTCCATGTTCAATACGACGAGGTAGCGGCCCTCCGGATGGAGAAGCGCGCGCGAGGCGGTCGCGCGGGTTTCTTCGTGGTCCCATGTCCCGTGAATCAGGGCCGTGAACCCGTCCTTCGCGTACCGCTCGACGTTCTTCCAGACGTTCAACACCGACCCGCAGGTCGTGTCGACGACGATGCACCCCGCCTCGCGCAGCAGGCCCAGGGTCGCGACCGGGACGCCGAAGGCGGGGAGCAGCACCACGTCGTCCGGCTGTAACGCCGCGAACGACGCGCCCCCGTCGCTTCCGTCCAGGAAGCGGATCCCCAGGTCCAAGAGCCTGCCGTTGACGCGCGGGTTGTGGATGATCTCGCCCGTGATGAACAGGCTTTTGTCGGGGAACTTCTCGCGAGTCTCGTACGCGTATTCGATGGCGCGGTCGACGCCGTAGCAAAAGCCGAATTCCTGGGCAAGGTGGAACGTCAGCTCGCCGGCCTTCAGGGAAAAGCCCTCCGCGCGCATGCGATCGACGAGCACGCTTCCGTAGTCGCGGACGACCTGGCCGCCGATGACCTGCTTGAGGCCGAATCCCTTGTTGGTGTAACGGGCGTCGCTCACGGCCGCATTGTAGCGGCCGGAGGCCCGACCACGGCCGGGGTCCTCGGCGCGGCGATCGGCTTTTTCCCGACGTTGGCAATGCGTGCGAGCGTGCCTTCGGGCAGCCAGATCTCGGCCCCCGCGGGGAGCGGCGTGCTGCCGCGAACGGCTCGTGAGGTCCACGCGGGGTTGATCGCGGCGAGTCCCACGAGGGAGACGCCGTAGCGGGAGGCCAGGCTCCGAGCCGCCGTGGGCCGGTCGATCCGCACACGATCGTGCTTTTGCGGCGGGTCGGGGACGAGCCGCTCGGGGAAGTACGCCGCCGGGTCGCTGGCGATCTCCCTGGCGGCCAGGAACTCTTTGTAGAAGTTCTTCGAGGCGAAGCCGAACGTGCGGCCGTCGTACTCGTCCAGGATCTTGGGGAAGTTCAGGCCGTACCGATCGCGCGCCGCGCGCATGCCTTCGATGCCGTGGTTGTACGAGGTGATGGCCAGCGGCCAGGATCCGAGCGCGTCGTAGGCCGCTTTCAAGTAACGCGCGGCGCCGTGGGCCGAGGCGATCGGGTCGAGCCTCTCGTCGAGACCCGGCGTCATCAGCATGAACTTCCGTGCCGCGCCGCGCGTGAACTGCCAGACCCCGACGGCGCCCGCGGACGAGCGCGCCGACACCTGAAACGACGACTCGACGTGGGGGAGATCGGCAAGAGCTTCGGGGAGGCCCGCCTCCCGAAAAACGGCGACGAAGGTGTCGTGGTAGCGGCCGCTGATCTCGAGCCCGCGCCGGAACCGTTCCCTGAGGCCGCGCTGCGAGCGCACGCGGTGCGACGCCCCGCTGATCCCCGCGCCTCCCGCGACGTCGGTGATCTTGAGCGCGAGCGCTTTCTCGTCATCGTCGAGCGGCGTGGCCTCGATGACTTTCCGCTCGATCGCCTCGAGCCGCGCCTCGAGCGCTTCGCGCCGGCCCTTCACGTATTCGCGCTGAGCGTCCGAATAGACCTCGCCCGCGGGCGGGGGGAGTTCGAAGACTTCGTAGACGATCGAGGGATGATCGGTATCGTGGAGAACCACCTGGTTCAGGGACCAGCGGGTCCAGACGCTCTTCCAGAACAGGACCCCTTCGCGCATCGCCTCGGAGCAGGGGAAGAGCGATTCGACGTCGGCGTTCGTCGCGCGCGCGCCCGACAACGGGATCAGCGCGAAAAGAAGCGTGAGAATACTGCGACGAAGCGCCACGTGAAACCTCCGGTCATCCGCAGGCTACCCGACATGCACAATATACGAGCACCCGGCGTCCCGAGCGGCTCTGCTACAGTCCGGTCGATGATATTCGCGGGCGTCGGCCTGTCGACCGAATCGAACACCCCACGTGCGGCGCGCGAGGCGGCCGAGCGCGCGGTGGCATCGCTCCCGGGGAAACGGGCGGATTTCGCCGTCGTCTTTGCGACGGCGGAGCACGGTGACGCCCTCCCCGAACTCCTCGAGACCCTGGGAGGAGCCCTGGGCACGCCGTACGTCGCGGGTTGCTCGGCGGCGGGCCTGCTCGTCGGCGAGCGCGAGGTCGAAGACGGGCCGGGCCTCGGCGTCCTCGCCGTCTGCTCCGACACGATCCGCGGCACCCCGTTCCTCTTTGAGGACGCCGGCGACGCGGGGCTGACGGCGGGGCTCCACGCCGGCCAGCGTCTGCTCGCCTCCCGCGATACCAACGACTTGATTCTGGTGTGGCCGGACCCGCGGGCGGTGCGGCCCGACCGTTTGCTGCAGGGGCTCGATGCGACGCTCGGGGCGGTCCCCGTCGCGGGCGGCGCGGCATCGTCGGCCCTCCCCGGCGGAGGGACCTTTCAGTTCAGCGGTTCCCAGGCGGGCTCGGGCTGCGTGTCGGGTCTGCGCCTGGGGGGGGCGTTCCGGCACCATCTGGCGCTGACTCAAGGCTGCCGTCCGCTCGGGGGCCCGAGGCGTGTCACGAGCGCCCACGACAACCTGCTGCTCGAGGTGGACGGGATCGCCGCCTACGAAGCGCTTCGCGCCGCGGCCCCCGACGAGTTTTTCGAATCTCCCGGGGCAACGATGAACGCGCTGACGATCGCGCTGCTCCCCGAGCCGGGGGACTCCGTCCTCCGCCCGGGCGAGTATCTCGTGCGCAACATCGTCGCCGTCGATCCGGACACCGGCGTCATCGCGGTCGCCGCGGAGGTCGAGGAAGGCCAGTCCATTTTGTTCGCGTTGCGCGAGCCGTCGGCGGCCGCGGACGACGTCATGCGCATGGCGGAGCGTGCGGCCGACGCGGCGCCTCCGGGCGGTTATCGATTCGGCCTTTACTTCAATTGCCTCGCGCGCGGACGATCGCTGTACGGCCGCGAGGGGGTCGACTCAGCGGCGCTTGCGCGCCACCTTCCCGGCGTGCCGCTCCTGGGGTTTTCGTGCAACGCGGAGCTCGCCCCGCTTCGGGGCGCGAATCAGTTGTTTACGTACACCGGGGTGCTCGTCCTCTTTTCCGAGTGACGCATCCGCCTCCGGCGGGGGCGCGACCGACGCGCCTCCCTTCAATTTCTTGATCAGCCGGGCGAAATCCTCGGGCACCGGCGATTCGAACTGAAGGCGCTTTCGTCCCCGCGGCGCGTCGAACTCCAGACGGTGGGCGTGGAGCGCCACGCGCGGGATCAACGACGACGGCTGGCCGTAAGAGAAATCGCCCACGAGCGGGTGCCGTTCGGCGGCGAGTTGGACGCGGATCTGGTTGCGGCGGCCCGTTTCCAAGGCGACTTCGAGCAGCGTCGCGTGCCGAAAACGCTCGATCACCTTGTAACGCAAGGACGCAGGCCGGCCGTCGCTTTCTTTCGCGACCACGTGGATCTTCAGGCTTTTCGGGTTCTCTCCGAGGGAG
Source organism: Acidobacteriota bacterium (assembly GCA_031393555.1). Lineage (GTDB taxonomy): Bacteria > Acidobacteriota > Polarisedimenticolia > Polarisedimenticolales > DASRJG01 > DASRJG01. The sequence goes on along the minus strand of JANMVW010000297.1, from coordinate 4,231 downwards.
TGCGTCAGGCGAGCCTGATCCGGCTCGACCTTCCCCTCCGCCACCGCGAGGTAGATCCGCTGCGGCGTCCGCTCTTTGAACTGCCGGCGCAGCTCCATCGCCGCGGGGTGGGTGCGGGCGAAAACGACGAGCCCCGACGTGAAGCGGTCGATGCGATGCACGACGTGCAGGGTGGGCTTCTTGTGCCCGCGTTTCTTGTACGAGGCGAGGAGCAGCTCTTCGAGGGAGTCGCCCACCGGCGCCGCGGTCGGTACGGTGAGCAATCCCGGATCTTTGTCGACGACGATCAGGTCGTCGTCCTCGTGAACGACGCGCCACCCCGGACCGCCGCGCGGCGCGTGCACCGCGGTCGCGTACTTGCGCCCCGCTTCGGCTGCGACCTCGACGCGGTCTCCCGCGGTGACCCGTTCGTCGGGCTTGGTCACCGTGCGCCGGTTGCGCGCGACGCAGCCGGACGCGATGAGCCCCTTCGCCTCGGCGTTCGAGACGCCCAGGTGCTCATGCATCAAACGCTGAACGGTGCGGCCGGCGTCCTCCGCTCCGGCCTCGACCTTGCGCACGGTTTGCGCCACGGGAGCCTCCTCGCGCCGACGATATCAGACGCCGATCTGCGTGAGAGCGGCCCGGGAGCCGAGCAGAACGACCCGATCGCCCTCCCGGAAGAGGTGGTCGACGGGGACGGGCGTAATCTCCTGGGCGGCGGTTTCGCCCCCCGGTTTCACCGCCAGAGCGAACAGTCCGCTCGTTCGGTAGGGATCGACCTCTTGAAGCGTTCGTCCGATCCACAAAGCGGGAACCGGGTGCTCGTCGATCGCCAGGTCGCCGCCGCGGCGCGCGTCGAACTCCGGGGGCACGTTCGCGCCGAGGAATTGGGTGAGCAGCATGCGACGCCGGAGCACCTCGCGGTCGAGCGCCGCGACGACGTCGCCGCGCGCGACGCTTCCGACCAGATGATCGGGGTCGTGAAGGGTCACGACGGGAAGCTGCACCAGCTCGAGTTGCGAGAAGCGCCGCATCACCTCGTCGAGCGGCGTCTTCGGATTGACGCGCGGCACGTCGCGCACCAGGTCGACGGCGGTGAGGGTGTCGCGCCGCCTCGTCGCATCCGCGACCTGGAACGCATCGCGAAGATCGACCGCGCCGACGAGCCGTCCTTCGCGCATCACGTACACCGCCGTGCCGCGGCTGCGCGCGAACAGGTCGAGGACCTCCGCCACGGGCGTCTCGGCCTTCACGGTCAGGGGATCCGTCCGGATCAGGTCCTCGGCGCGTAACGAGGCCAAGGCCATCTGCTCGAAGGCGACGTCGAAATCGACGCCGCGGCGCCTCAGCGACTCCGTGTAGATCGAGTCGCGGCGCAAGCTGCGCGCCACCCACGTCGCCGTCACGGTCACAACGGCGAGGGGCATCACCGCGCCGTAGTTCTGACACATCTCGAAAACCATGATCAGCGCGGTGATCGGCGCGAACGTCGTCGAAGCAATGGCCGCGGTCATCCCCGCGAGCGCAAAGAACACCGGAGCGACGTGGAGCGCCGGGAGGAGCGTGTCGGCTCCGAGGCCGAACAGCCCGCCCGCCGCGGCGCCGATGAGAAGGGCCGGCGTGAATACGCCGCCGGAGCCGCCCGAACCAAGGGACGAGGACGTCGCGACGATTTTCGCGATGAGCAAGGGGAGCAGCACCGCCGGCGCCACCGTCGCGGCCAACACCTCGCGCACGCCGTCGAAGCCGTTCCCCCACACCTCGGGGATCCACCAGGCGAGCAGCCCCACGATGAGACCACCGATCGCCGCGCGCGCCTCGAGCGGCAGGTGAATCTTCTTGAAGAGACGCTCGGAGATTTCGACCCCTCCCCGAAACAGCACGCCGGTCCAGGCGACGAGGGCGCCCAAAAGAGCGAAGAGGGGAAGGGCCAACAAAGAGGGCGCGTGCACGAGCGGCACCGGGTAGAGCGGCGCCGAGCCGAACGCGCCCCACGACACCATCGTCGCGGTGACCGAAGCGAGAACGACCGGGCCGAAGATCTCCAGGGCGAAGTTTCCGTGGACGATTTCCATCGCGAACATGGCCGCGCCGATCGGCGCGTTGTAAGCGGCCGCCATGCCCGCGGCGGCCCCGCACCCGATCAGAGCCCGGCGCCGTTCGAGCGGAACGCGCAGCGCCTGGGCCAGACGCGAGGCGCCCGCCGAGGCGAGCTGGACGATCGGTCCTTCGCGCCCGACGGAGCCGCCGAGCGCGTTCAAAACGACCGAGGCGGTCGATTTTTTCAGCGAGCGCGGGAGATCGAGCCGCGCCGAGCCCGACAGCGAGACCGCCTCCATGATCTCGGAGGTTCCCTCACCGCCGGCTCCCGTCCGGAACAGCCGGACCAGGAGAGCGTAAATGAGGCCACCCGTCGCGGGGATCACGACGATCATCGGGAAGCCGAGCGCGCGCGCGGCGCGGAGGGGCTCGTGACCGTCGTGCAGGACGATCCACTGGACGGCGAGGCCGAAATAGCGCACGGCGACGGCGACGCAGGCCCCCCACGCGCCGACGGCCAAGGTCAGGCCGATGGCGTAGGCGCGGTCGTCCTGGCGGAGGCGGCGACGGAGCGCGACGCGCAGCCACGCGATACGACGGAGGATGTTGAATGGCGTCGACGGCACGATCAGCCTAGACGGAGGGGATCTCCGCGTCCTTGTCCCCGTAGAGGGACGAAAGCTCGCGCGTCAGGTACGTGAACGCCTCGTCGGGCGTGTCGGCCACGTGAAACAGCGAGAGGTCGGACGCCGAAATCGTACCCCAGCGGATCAGGGCGTCGAAGTTCAGCACCTCGCTCCAGAACGCCCGCCCGTAGAGCACGATCGGCATCTTTTTGCTGCTCTTGCGCGTTTGCACGAGGGTCAACAACTCGAACAACTCGTCCATCGTGCCGAAGCCCCCCGGGAAGACGACGAGCGCCTTCGCGAGGTAGACGAACCAGAACTTCCGCATGAAGAAATAGTGGAACTCGAACCCCATCTCCCGGGTGATGTACTCGTTCATGGTGGGCTCTTCCGGGAGCGAGATGCCCAGGCCGATCGAAATCCCATGGGCCTCTGACGCGCCGCGGTTGGCGGCCTCCATGATCCCGGGACCGCCTCCCGAGCACACGAGAAAGCGCCGGTTGGGACTCTCGAGCGACTTCGACCACTCGGTCATCGAGCGCGCGAGCGCGCGGGCGTCCTCGTAGTAGCGCGCGAGCAGACGGCCCCCCTCGGCCCTCGTGATCGCCTCCGGGTTTCCGGTCGCCTTCGCGTTGACCCAGGCTTCTTCGGCCTGTTCGACGGGGAGCGCCCGCGCCGAGCCGAAAAAAACGACGGTGTCGGCGACCTTGTAGCGCGCGAAACGCGCCTGGGGCTCGAGGTACTCGCTGAGGATCCTGAGCGGGCGCGCGTCGCGGCCCATCAGGAAGTCACTGTTCTTGTAGGCTTTGTCCATGGCGCGGCCATGATCGCATAGGATAGGCGTCATGGCGCGTTTCCTCGTGGTCTGCGTGGGAGGATTTCTCGGGACGGGGGCGCGCTACGGTCTGAACGGATGGGTCGCGCATCGCTTCGGCGAGACCTTCCCCTGGGGGACGCTCACCGTGAACGTGGCCGGTTCCTTCGCGGTCGGACTTCTCTATTTCACTTGCGGCCCCGACTCTCCTTGGATCGTCTCCGGGACGACGCGCCAGTTCCTGCTCGCGGGGATCCTCGGCGGGTTCACGACGTTTTCCTCGTTCAGCATCCAGACGCTGAACCTCCTCAAGGACGGCGAGCTCGCCGCGGCGGGCGGCAACCTGATCGGATCGGTGGTGTTGGGTCTCGTCGCGGCGTTCGCGGGGGATGCTCTCGCGCGCGCGATCTGGCTGCCGCGTTGAGCGGCTCGAGGAGGACGGCGGGATGAAACTCGAGGGCGAAGGAAAACTGCTCCGGATCTTCATCGGCGAATCGGACCGCTGGCACGGGAAACCGCTCTACGAAGCGCTCGTGCAGTCCGCCCGCGAGCACGGGTTAGCCGGCGCGACCGTGTTGCGAGGGCCGATGGGTTTTGGCGCGAACTCCCGCATCCACACGGCGAAAATCCTTCGCCTTTCCGAGGACCTTCCCATGATCGTCGAGATCGTGGACCTCGAGGAAAAGATCCACGACTTCCTGCCCGTTCTCGACGCCATGGTGGCCGAGGGGCTCATCACGCTCGAGTCCGTGCACGTCTTGCGGTACCG
>JANMVW010000276.1:0-2334 GCA_031393555.1 Acidobacteriota bacterium | reverse complement strand
CCAAAAAAGTGGACGGCCACTCCTCCCGGCGTACGATGCTACGCTTCTCGGGGAGTTTCTGGTCGAGCAGGTGCACGGCTCGGCCGTGCCCGAGGGTTTCTTACAAATCTCCTCGGATACCGATTTGATAAGAAAAAGGGGACTGTCCCCTATTTCAAAACGAAGGCGAACTGACCGCAATCTGCGCGACCCCAGTGAGGTTCAGATGGAACGATTCGCGTTCGCGTTCGCTCTGGCGGCGTCGATGACTTCGCTCGTTTTGGCCGAGCCGCCCCGCCCGTCGATTCCCGTGCCCGTCGTGGACGCGACCGTCGCAAAGATCGTCGCGTCTCACGGGGCGGCCGCCACGGCCCGCGCTCGGCGAGGCGTGACCCAGGTGGCCCAGCGGTGGTTCGCCGGAGACGGCGACGCCGCGTCGTTCACCTCTTTTTGCGCGGACAACTTTCTCGTCGACGAGGCCGCTCTGACGGCGAACTTCGCACGCCTCGAGGCGGTGCTGGAACAGGTCGACGGGCATCTGCTCGAAGTGCGCCGGATGCTCCTCACGCCGCAAGATCTGGACACCGGCCCGGTGTCCGACCTCGATCTGAAGCTGGGAGATCTCGACCTCGCCGCCCACGTCGACGAGGACCTGTTCCGGACGAAGGTCGCGTTTTTCGCGCTCCTCAACTACCCCGTGAACACCCTCGCCGAGCGCCTCGCGGAAGGGAAAGCGTGGTCGCGCGAGACGTGGGCCCGCTCGCGGATGATGGATCGCTGGGCCGCGCGTGTTCCGGCCGAGATCGCCCAGGACGTGACCCGGGCGTTCACCGCGGCCGACCAGTACATCGCGGGCTACAACATCCAGATGAGCAAGCTGGTCGACGACGCCGGGAAGTCCCGGGGCTTCCCCGCAGGACCTCCCCTCATCACGCACTGGGGTCTGCGCGACGAGTTGAAGGCCCATTACGGCGAAGGGGCCGAGGGGCTGAAAAAGCAGCGCGCGATCCAAAAGGTGATGGAGCGGATCGTACGCCAGGAGATTCCGAAGTCCGCGATCAACAACCCGGAGCTGACGTGGAACCCTTCTGTCCCCGCGAAGCCGGCCGAGCGCGAGCCCGACACCCGCTACGAGACCCTGCTCGGGGTCTTCCGCGCCGTGCGGCAGGCCGACCCGTACTCCCCGACCGCCCCGACGTTCATTCAGCGGAAGTTCGAACTCGACCGGCAGATCCCCGAGAGCCAGGTCGAAGCGCTGCTCGTTTCGGTGCTTGCTTCAGAAGAAGTCAAAGATCTCGCCGCGATCATCGAGAAACGTCTGGGCCGCCCGCTCGAGCCGTTCGACATCTGGTACGCCGGATTCTCGTCGCGCGCGGGAAAGAGCGAAACGGAGCTCGACGCCATCACGAAGGCCAAATACCCGACCGTCGCCTCGTTCCAGAAGGGGCTCCCCGCGATCCTCATGGGCCTCGGCTTCACGCCCGAGAAGGCGCGTTGGCTTTCGGAGCGCATCGTCGTCGATCCCTCGCGCGGCGCGGGCCACGCCATGGGAGCCGTACGGCGTGAGGACCAGTCGCACTTGCGGACCCGGATTCCTGCCGGCGGGATGCTGTACAAGGGCTACAACATCGCGATCCACGAGCTGGGTCACAACGTCGAGCAGTCGTTCTCGTTGGGTGAGATCGACCACTGGTCGCTCGCCGGAGTGCCGAACAACGCCTTCACCGAAGCGCTGGCGTTCGTGTTCCAAGCGCGTGATCTCGAGCTGCTCGGCCTTCCGGGTACCGACGACGGGGAGCGACGGAAGAACGCGGCGCTCAACGACCTATGGTCCGCCTACGAGATCGGCGGAGTGTCGCTCGTCGACATGGGTGTCTGGCGGTTCATGTATGCCCATCCCGAAGCCACCCCGGCCCAGCTGCGCGAGGCCACGCTGTCGATCGCGCGGGATGTCTGGAACCGCTACTACGCTCCCATCTTCCAGGTGAAGGACGTCGAGCTCCTCGCCGTCTATTCGCACATGATCTCGAACGGCCTGTACCTTCCCGACTACGCGATCGGGCACATCATCTCGTTCCAGCTCGTCCAGCAGTTCCGCGGCCGCGACTTCGGCGCCGAATTCGAGCGCGTGACCCGCCAGGGCCGCCTGACCCCCGACGCCTGGATGCAGGGCGCCGTCGGCGGACCCCTCTCCGCCCAGGCTTTGTTGGACGCCGCGAAATAGGGGACGGTGCGTTCAACCGGTCAATGCAACACCATGCCGCCAGCCAGCTGGCAGAAGGGCACGGTGGGGTATGCCGGTAATGAGACGAGGGTTGACGGCTGACGAACGCGCTGCGCTCTGGCAGCGATGGA
>JANMVW010000275.1:0-4848 GCA_031393555.1 Acidobacteriota bacterium | reverse complement strand
GCGCCCTGCGATTTCACCGGAGCGCGCTCGACCACATCCATCAGGCGCACGCGGCTCGCGGCGGGGTCGATCTCGGCGACGAGAAACGTTCCTCGCAGCGGCTCGGGCTTGGCACCGCCGACGACCTCGATCCCGTTTTCGCCGGTGAAGTCGATCTTCTGTCCGGTGACGAACTGGCTCGCCTCGGTCACCGTGACCCACGTCTGTTCGCCGGCCTCGATGGCGGACGCGTGCAGCGTCTTGACCATCGCGCTGTTCACGCCCGCGATCATCAGATTGCCGAGACTGATCGAGAGCAGGAAGAGCGCCATGATGAAGCTCTTCATGCGTAACGGCGCCTGCTTGTAGCTGAACTCGAGCGCGGTGATCGAGACGAGAATTTCGGACGCCGTGAGGATCACGTAGGCCAGGATCTGCCACCACGCGCTCACCGTATGACCGCTTTGGATCTGCTTTTCGACCCAAGCCACGATGACGAACGACGCGGCGACGGTGAACAAGCCGGCGCCGATCCTGCGCAGGGGAGTCACCTCGAAAAACCGGCTGCAGAACGGATAGATCACGTAGGTGAACACCGGAATGAGCGCGATGATGAAAAGGCCGTTGACGACCTGGATCTGCGCCGGAAGAACGGTGATGCCGAAGCCCAAGTTCTTGTTCATGAGCGACGACTGGGCCTGGAGCGTCCAGGTGTTGCCGTTGGATTGATCCCACAGCATCCAGAAGCAGGCGACGAAGAAGTAGATCACGAGCAGGTTCAGCACGAGCTTGCCGCCCTCGGCGCTGAACACGTCTTTGAACCAGGCCTTGCCGGCGGGAGGGATGACCACGAACTTTTTGCGCCCCATCCAGAAAACCAGCGTGGCGACGAACATCATCGCGGCCGGCATCCCGAACGCCAGCCCGGGGCCGTAGTTCTTGAGCAGGATGGGGCAGAAGAAGATCGAAATCGACGAGCCCCAGTTGATCGCGAGATAGAACCACGAGAATGCGCGCTCGATGAGATGCTGGTTTTTCGCCGTGAACTGGTCGCCGACGTTGGTCGAGACGCAGGGCTTGATCCCTCCGGTGCCGAAGGCCACCAGCGCCAAGCCCAGCCCGATCGCGATGGGCGTGTCGCTGAACAAGGCGAGCGACACGCAGCCGGCGATGTAGGCGACGGAAAAAACCATGATCGTCTTGAACTTGCCCCAGAAGACGTCCGCGACGATCGCTCCGACCATGGGGAAAAAATAAGCGCCGGACTTGAACAGCGATTGCCAGGAGGCGCCCTTGGCGTCGGTGAAGTGCAGGAACTGCACGAGAAAGATGGTCAGGATCGAGTTGATGCCGTAAAAGCAAAATCGTTCGGCGAACTCGTTGGTGACGATGTAAGGGACGCCCGGCGGCATGCGGTCGTCGCGGGCCTCGGTGGCTTTGAGTTCGGTCTTTGTGGCCAAATTTCACCTCGGTGAGCTTGGAGCATGGCGAAAAAGTCGGGTGATCATACCGCATCGAGCAGCCACGTCGCGGTGACCGTGGCCACGACGTCGCCGGCCTCGTCCCGGATCTCGGCAGAGGCTAGGGCGGTGGTTGGGCCGGAAACCGTGGGAGGCGTGGCCGCGCAGCTTGCGGTGACGAGGCCTCGCGCCTTCTTGGCGTAGGTCGTCTCGATCCGCAGCACGATCCCCCGCACACCGGGCGGAGTCGCGGTCAGCATGGCGAGCCCGGTCGCGACCTCGCCCAGGTTCGTCAATGCGATCGCGTGGATCGAGCGCAGGTGGTTGCGAACGCGCCGCCTCTCGCGAAGCGTCACCCGGGCGAATCCGGGGCGCAGTTCTTCAACGCGCGCGCCGATCGAGGCGGTGTAGGGAACGCGCAGGCCGAGGAGTTTCGAGAAGAGCCAGCGTCCGCCGGGGTAGGGGCTCGTGCGGTTCCAGAGGGTCAAAAGCTCGATCATGCGCCGCATCCTACTGGGTTTTTCTTGACAGCTCCCGAGTGATCGCTGCAGTCTGAGCGCATGGCAATCCAAGAAGGGAAGGCGGCTCCCGCGTTCAAGCTCGCCGACGCCGATGACCAAGAAGTGTCGCTTGCGAGCTTCGCAGGGAAGAACGTGATCGTCTACTTCTACCCGAAAGACGACACCCCCGGCTGCACCAAAGAGGCCTGCGGATTCCGCGACGGCTGGAACGACCTGAAAAAGGCGGGGGCCGTGGTGCTCGGTATTTCGGCGGACTCGGGCGCCTCGCACAAGAAATTTGCCGCGAAGTACAAGCTTCCGTTCACGTTGTTGTCCGACCCCGACCGCAAGGTGATGGAAAAGTACGGGGCCTGGGGCGAGAAGGTCCTCTACGGGAAGAAGGTCATCGGCGTCATCCGCTCGACCGTATGGATCGGACCGGACGGAAAAGTGAAGAAGCACTGGAAGCGGGTGCGCGAGGCGGCCACCCATCCGGACGACGTCATCGCGGCGTTGCGCGGGGAATAGGCGGCGAGAACAGGGCCGAGTTCCCTCGTCCAGTTCACGCGCGTGCGGTGGCCGCGAGAATCGTCGCCAGCATGAGCAGCAGCAGGATCGTCGAGGCGATCCACGCCGACCGTGCAGGGAGCGAAGCGGGAGTCCGCGCGGCGGCGCTCACGCCGCGCCGAGGGCGTCGACTTTCGCGGCGCAGATGAAGTCGTTTTCGGACAGCCCGCCGACGGAGTGCGTCGCGAAGACGACCGTCACCTTGTCGTAGCCGACCGTCAGGTCGGGGTGGTGATCCTCACGGTGCGCGATCCACGCGACGGCATTCACGAACGCCATGACGGCGTAGTAATCCTCGAACGCGAAGATCTTGCGGAGCTCCTTCGCCTCGACGTTCATCGTCCAGCCCGCGAGCCGTTTCAAGAGCTCCCCGGCGGCCTTGCCGGACAGGGCCGCGCCGTGTTGCGGTGAACAGGGTTTCGAGACGAGATCGTTCATGGGGTCCTCCCCTCCGGAGACGCTTGAAAGACGAGTCAATGTAACTTCTAATCACGCGCGATGCGGAAAAATGTGGCCGTTGCGTTCGCGCTCGCCCTCCTCGCTTCCGCGCAAGCGGGCGACCGGCCGGCGCCACGCCCCGCCGCCGGGCCGACGCCTCGTCTCGCCGTCGTGATCGTGGTGGACGGTCTGTCGTGGGAACGGCTGTCGTCGTTGCGCCCGTGGTTCACCGCCGGAATGAAGCGTCTGCTCGACGAGGGGGCGGTCGAAACGCAGTGCCACTATGGCCACCTGAACACGGAAACTGGGCCGGGGCACGCGTCACTGGCCACCGGCGCGCCCCCGCGCCTCCACGGCATCCCGCTCAACCAGTGGTACGTGCCTTCGCCTCAGGGCGGGGCGATGGCGACGATCTACTCCGCGTCCGAGCCGCTTCTCGGCGAACCCGAAAATTCGGACAAGGCGATCCAAGGTCCGGGGCGGCTCCGCGTCGCGACGCTCGGCGATCGCCTCGTGGAGCGCTACCCGGACGCCAAGGTGGTCGCGATCTCGAACAAGGATCGCGCCGCGATATTCCTCGCGGGGCGCGATCGGCGTCACGCGGCGTACTGGTATTCCGGCAAGGACGGGACCTACGTGACGAGCGCGGCCTACGACGCGACCTCGCCCGCCGGCGCCGCGACGGCCTCGGTCGTCGCCCGCTTCAACGCGAACAAGGCTGGGGCGAAGATCTCGGGCCGGCTCGGGACCACGTGGTCGCGCTTGCCCTTGCCCGATCCGGTGCCCGCGTTCGGATTCGAAAGCGGATTCACGAAGTACCAGGACCCGGTCGTCGGGCCCGTGTTTCCACACCAGGTCGACAAAGGGGCGCGCCCCTTCCCGTCGGCGCTTTTGTGGACGCCGCTCGCGGACCGGCTGCTTTCCGACCTCGCCCTGGACCTTCTCGCCGACGACACGCTGGCGCTCGGGCGGGACGACGTGCCGGACCTGCTCGAGATCTCGTTTTCCGCGAACGACCACGTGTCTCATTTTTACGGTCCGGACTCCGTCGAAGAGCTCGAGGTTCTTCGCGCCCTCGACGTTCAGCTCGGACGATTGCTCGACGAACTGGCGAAGCGGTTGGGCCAAGGGCGGGTTGTCGTGGCCTTCAGCGCCGACCACGGATTCCTGCCGCTCCCGGAAGCGACGGAGTGGCGCAACCCTCGAGCCCGAGGCCGGCGCGTCGCCGACGTCAAGATCTTGAACCAGCTCAACGAAGCGGTGAACAAGGAGCTCAAACGTGCCGCCGGCGCGACGCCCCTGGTCTACCGCCTCGAAGGATGCAGTCTCTGGCTCGACCGCGCGGCGCTCGCCGTCAAGGGGGCGCCCAGCCCCAAGCGCGTGCTCGCCATCGTCCGGCACGAGTTGGCGACGACCTGGAGCGATGTCGTCTTGCGGACGCTCGTCGTGGACGCCTCTTTCCCGGACCGCAGTACCGATGAGGTCGTGCAGAGGGCGTGGAACGCCCGGGTCCCCGGCCGGTCAGGGGACCTCTTCGTCGTGCCGCGATACGGTTTTCTCGTGGATCCCTACGAAGGCCTGGGGTCAAGCCATGGGACGCCCTGGGAGTACGACACCCACGTACCGCTGATTTTCTGGGGCGGGAAGATCGCGCCGCGCACGATCTCGACCGCATCGACGCCTTACGACCTGGCGCCGACGCTCGGAGCGCGGCTGGGCGTCGATCTCCCCGACGCCACCGGCACTCGGCTGGAACTCGGAAACGCGAAATAGGGGACGGTGCGTTCAACCGGTCAATGCAACACCATGCCGCCAGCCAGCTGGCAGAAGGGCACGGTGGGGTATGCCGGTAATGAGACGAGGGTTGACGGCTGACGAACGCGCTGCGCTCTGGCAGCGATGGA
>JANMVW010000272.1:0-5117 GCA_031393555.1 Acidobacteriota bacterium | reverse complement strand
GCGCCAAATACTACGAAGAGCGGTACAGGCGTCGCGTCATCGAAAACCTCACGCGCCGCGCGAAAAACCTCGGGTACCAACTCGTCCAAAACAGCGTCGCGAGTGAGGGAGTTTCTTAGGAAAAGGGGACTGTCCCCTATTCTCGTGATCCCAACTCGAGCTGGAGGAGGCGCATGAAGTCCTGGGCGTTGGTGACGACGCCGAAGGCTTGGTGCGTGCCGCGGTCTTTCAGCTTCGACACCAGAAATTCGGTCTGGTCGACGCAGATCGTGGTGATCTCCCGGATCTCGCCGCCCGGCGCGACGCAAAACGTCGGCAGCATGTTGCCGGCGGCGATGCTGTGGAGCGCGCTTGCGACCATCACCACCATCGTGGCCTTCGTCGTCAGCTCCCGCATCGCGCCCTGGGCCTCGAGCGCGTCGACGATCGTCTCGGGGAGGGGTCCGTCGTCCCGGATCGACCCCGCGAGCACGTAGGGGACGTTCGCGACGGTCAGCGCGTGCATGATGCCGCTGCCCACGCGCCCGCTTTCGACGAGCGCGCGGATCGATCCCGCCTTCTTGATCTCGTTGATTGCCCGCATGTGGAAGACGTGGCCGCCGGCGTGGCCGCTACCGTCCGCCTTCATGCCCAGGGTCGAGCCGTAAAGCGCGGCCTCGACGTCGTGGACGCCGACCGCATTTCCCGTGAGGACGGCATGGGCGAAGCCGTTGTGGATCATCCATTCCATGGCCTGGCGCCCGCGGGCGTGGACGAGCGCAGGGCCGATCACCCACACGATGAATCCGGACGCCCCGCGGTTTTCGAGGAACTTCTCGAAGATCGCCTCGTAATTGACCGGCTTTTCGCGGCTGACCTCGGAAGCCATGAACGCGAAGGGCTCGTCGTGCGTCACGTCGGCCTCGTCCTCGAAGCCGCGGTCCCAGACCAAGACCCCCTCGGAGCCGTCTTCCTCGGTGGCGACGCCGACGAGATCCCCCTTCTTGACCAGGCGGAATTCCTTCACTTCGAGGCGGCCGGCTGCCGGATCCCACACGAGGTGGGAGTCCATGCGCGGGTGCTCCGGCATGCGCCACGCGCCGGCGATGTGGACGTAGGTCGGGAAGTTCGTCGTCGACATGAAGCCGTCGGGGAGCGTCGTGTCTTTCGGGGCCGGAGCGAAGCGGCACTCGGGGGCGTCGGCGAGCCCGAGAGCGACGAAATCGGGGTGACGGTAGGACATGGAAACTCCTCTGGCGGAGGACTCGAAGCGCCATTACATTCCGGATTCTACCGGGTGTCCGCAAGGACTTTCTCGTCATCGAGGATTTCATGAGCGCTTCCGCCTCTTCAAAGGCCATCCACAGTGACCGCGAAAGGGAATCGCTCCGCATCGCCGAGGCCGCGCGCCAGACCGAGTGGACCGAGCCGAGCTTTCTCAAGGAGATCTTCCTCGGGAACCTCCAGATGCACCTCATCCGTCCCATTCCGGATGCGATGAAGGAACGTTCCGAGTTCACCTCGTTCTACGAACGACTGAAGACCTTTCTCCGGGATCAGGTGCGCCCGGGCGAGATCGACGCGGCGGGGGAGTACCCCCCGGCCGTCGTCGACGGTCTGAAGCGCTTGGGCGCCTTCGGGATGAAGATCCCGACCGAGTACGGAGGCCTGGGTTTCAGCCAGGTCGAATACGGCCGCATCATGGAACTGCTCGGCAGCTACGACGGGAACATCTCGGCGCTTCTTTCCGCGCATCAGTCGATCGGCGTGCCGCAGCCGGTGAAGATCTTCGGTACGCCCGAACAGAAAAGCAGGTTTCTCCCGCGTTGCGCGGCGGGGGCGATCTCGGCGTTCGCGCTCACCGAAGAGGGGGTCGGATCCGATCCGGCACAGCTGGCAACCACCGCCGAGCTGACCCCGGAGGGGGACGCCTACATCATTAACGGCGAAAAGCTCTGGTGCACGAACGGCACGATCGCGGAACTGCTCGTCGTCATGGCGCGGCACCCGGGCTCGAGGAAGATCAGCGCCTTCGTCGTCGAGGCGTCGTCGCCGGGAATCAGCGTCCTTCACCGCTGCCGCTTCATGGGGTTGAAGGCTCTGGCGAACGCGGTGCTGTCGTTCAAGAACGTGCGCGTGCCGAAAGAGAATCTGATCGGCGCGGAGGGGCAGGGGCTGAAGATCGCGCTCGTGACGCTGAACACGGGGAGGCTGGCGCTCCCGGCAGGAACGACCGGCGTGGTGAAGGTCTCGCTCGAGACGTGCCGCACGTGGGCGGGCGAGCGGGTGCAGTGGGGGCAGCCGATCGGCAAGCACGAGGCGATCGCGCACAAGATCGCGGACATGGCCGCCAACGGGTTCGCCATGGAGTCGATCTCCGACCTCGCTTCGCAGATGGCGGATCGGGGCGGCTACGACATCCGCCTCGAGGCCGCGGCCGCCAAGGAATGGAACACCGTCACCGGATGGAAGATCGTCGACGAAACGATCCAGGTGCGCGGGGGCCGGGGGTACGAAACCGAGCATTCGCAATCCGCCCGCGGCGCGACGCCGTATCCGGTCGAGCGCGCGATGCGTGACTACCGCATCAATCTGATCTTCGAGGGCTCGTCCGAGATCATGCATCTGTTCATGGCGCGGGAAGCGGTCGACAAGCATCTCGAGGTCGCCGGCGCGATGATCGATCCCGACAGGCCGCTCGGCGCCAAACTCGCGGCCCTACCGAGGATCGCGCTCTTTTACGCCGGGTGGTACCCGACGCGCTGGATCGGTTGGGGCCGCTGGCCTCGGTATGCGAGATTCAAGACCTTGGCGCCGCACCTGCGGTTCGCGGAGCGCGCGACGCGCAAGCTCGCGCGCGAGATCTTCCACGGGATGATCGTGCACAAGGCCAAGCTCCAGCGCCGCCAAGCGTTTCTGTTCCGGACGGTCGACATCGCCATGGAGATCTTCGCGATGGCCGCGTGCATCTCCCGGGTGCGCACGATGCGCGAGGAGCATCACCCCCACGCCGCCAAGGCCGCGGAGTTGGCCGATCTGTTCTGTCGCAACGCGCGCCGCAAGATCCGCAGGCTCTTCAAGGAGCTGTGGAGCAACGACGATCTCGCGAAGTACCGGGTCGGCCAGAACGTGCTGAAGGGCGAGCACGTGTGGTTCGAGGCCGACACGATGGGGGCCCAACCGCACAAGCGGTAGCGATCCCTGTATGCTCCGCCCGCGAACCCAAAAACGGGAGGGGAGCATGAGCAAAGCAGCGATCGACCGGCGACACGTTCTCAAGGTCCTGTCCGCCGCGGGTGTGGGTTCCGCGGTGTTCGGCCGCGCGCTTTGCGCGATGGCCGCGGACGCACCGAAGGTCACCGACGAGATGATCCTGCAGGCGGGCTGGATTTCGGGGACCACGCTGACAGACGATCAGCGCAAGCTGATGCTCGAAGGGATCAACCAGTCCGAAGTGGATTACGAGAAGCTCCGGGCGATCGCGTTGTCGAACGCGGTGCCTCCCGCGTTCACGTTCGCGCCACGCGTCGGGGGCAAGGTACCGCGGAGCGCGGCCCCGCGGGGCCGATCCGCGCCAACCGCCGGGAAGCACGTCCTTCCGCTCGGATCGAAAGACGATGTCGCGTTCGCGCCGGTGACGATGCTGTCCGAGTGGCTGCGACGCAAGATGATCTCGTCCACGGAGTTGACGAAGCTCTACCTCGAGCGCATCGAGCGGCTCGACCCGAAGCTGCACGCCGTGATCACGTTGACTCCGGAGCGAGCGTTAGCGCGCGCGGCGGCGGCCGACGCGGAGATCGCGAAGGGGCGCTGGCGCGGGTCGCTTCATGGCATCCCTTACGGGGCGAAGGACCTGCTCGCGGTGGCCGGCTATCGGACGACCTGGGGCGCGGTTCCCTTCAAGGACCAGGTCTTGGACGAGACCGCGTCGGTCGTCGAGAAGCTGGACGCCGCCGGCGCCGTCCTCATCGCGAAGACGGCGGTCGGTGAACTGGCGTGGGGAGACGTCTGGTTCGGAGGCATGTGCCGCAACCCCTGGAAACTCGATCAGGGCTCGTCCGGGTCGTCGGCGGGGTCGGCCTCGCTGACGTCGGCGGGGTGCGTCGGTTTCGCGATCGGCACCGAGACCTGGGGGAGCATCGTGTCGCCGTCGACGCGCTGCGGCGTCACGGGGTTGCGCCCGACGTTCGGCCGGGTCAGCCGGAGCGGGGCGATGGCGCTGTCCTGGACGATGGACAAAGTCGGACCGATCGCGCGATCGGCGGCGGATTGCGCGCTGGTGTTCGAGGCGATCCACGGGGAAGACGCGCGCGACCCGTACTCGCGCACCGCCCCGTTCGCGTGGCCGGTCGAGCGAACGCCCAAGTCGATCAGGGTCGGCTACGTCAAGTCGCTCTTCGACGCCGACTACACGAAAATGGCGGACAAGGACGAGGACAAGCGCGGCTATGAAGAGTGGAAGACGTTCGACGCGCGATCGCTCGATGCGCTGCGGATGCTCGGGTTCGAGTTGACCCCGATCGAGCTCGAGTTCTCGGTCCCGATCCCGCCGCTCGCGACGATTCTCACCGCGGAGGCGGCGTGCGCCTTCGACGTGTTGGTGCGCGACGGGCGCGTGGACACGATGGTGCGCCAGGTGGCCGACGCGTGGCCCAACGTGTTCCGTCAGGGGGAGCTGATCCCGGCGGTCGAGTATCTGCGAGCGCAGCGTCTCCGGACGATCGTCATGCGGGAGATGGAAAAACACGTGGAATCGATCGACGTGTACGTCGTCCCGTCGTTCGGCGGGGACAATGAGCTGCTGACGAATCTCACGGGCCACCCGGCGGTCGTCGTGCCGAACGGCTTCCGCGTTCTGGACGGCACGCCGACGAGCCTCACGTTCCAGGGCCGGCTCGACGGCGACGATCTCACGCTCGCGGTCGCCGAGGCTTATCAGCACGCCACCGACTTCCACACGCGGCGGCCGAAGATGGAGTAGGGGACCGTCCCCTAGCCCCAAAACAAGCGTGTTTCGAAACGACGTGAGGCACGACGCCGCGCTCGGCGAGTAGGGAAACGGGTCCCCGCCGAGCGCTCGGTGCGGCGCCCTGTCGTACTGTTTTGTTTTCTCGTCGTGGTCTCCATCGTGTTCGAGT
>JANMVW010000291.1:0-5852 GCA_031393555.1 Acidobacteriota bacterium | reverse complement strand
CACCGAAAAGGGTGAACCGAAGGGCCGGTTCCGCGTGAACGGCAAGGTGGAGCCCGGCACGATCGAGCGCATGCCCGACGGGCGCCAGGTCAAGTTCACGATCAAGGACAAGGACGGGGGCGCGACGCTGCCGGTCGATTTCGCCGGAATCATCCCCGACACCTTCGTCGACGACGCCGACGTCGTGGTCGAGGGCAACCGGCGCGCGGACGGCGTGTTCGAGGCGACCACCCTTCTGGCCAAATGCCCGTCGAAGTACGAGGCCGCCGGTGGCGGCGGTGCCGACCCGAACGGAACGCGGTGATGTCGACGCTCGGCCACTTCGCCCTTTTCCTCGCTCTGGTGTGTTCCGCTTGGGCCGCAACGGCCGCTTGGCTGTCCACCGTCTCGAAGGGCCGCGGTTTGCAGCGCAGCGCGGAGCGAGGCGTGCTGGCCGCCTGCGGCCTCGTCGCCCTGGCTGTTTTCGCGCTCGAATACGGCTTCGTCACGAACGACTTTTCGTTGGACTCGGTGTATCACTATTCCAGCGTCAGCCAGCCCCTCCCCTACAAGATCGGCGCGCTCTGGGGAGGCCAGGCCGGGAGCCTCCTCCTCTGGGCGTTCATCCTCTCGTGCATGTCGTCGATCGTGGTCGTCACCAACCGGAACAAGAATCGCGCCATGATGCCCTGGGTCGTCCACGTGCTCGCGATCGTGATGACGTTCTTCCTGGTGCTCAACAACTTCATCGCGAGTCCGTTCGAGACCGGCCCCCTGAGGGTCGACGGCGTGGGACTGAACCCTCAACTCAAAAACTACTGGATGATGATTCACCCGCCGACGCTCTACCTGGGCTACGTCGGCTTCACGATCCCCTTTGCGTTCGGCATCGCGGCCCTCGTGACGCGCCGCACGGGAGACATCTGGTTCCGGACGACCCGCCGATGGACGATTTTTTCCTGGTTCTTCCTCGGCATCGGGATCCTGATGGGCTCCTTTTGGGCCTACATCGAGCTGGGATGGGGCGGGTACTGGGCGTGGGACCCGGTCGAAAACGCGTCTCTCATGCCTTGGCTGACGGGGACCGCGTTTCTGCATTCGGTCATTCTCCAAGAAAAGAAAGGGATGATGAAGGTCTGGAACATGACCCTGATCATTCTCACCTTCTGCCTTGCGATCTTCGGAACGTTCCTGACGCGCAGCGGCATCATTTCGTCGGTCCACTCGTTCGCGACGTCGAACATCGGCCCGGCGTTCGCTTGGTTCCTGGGCATCACGTTGTTCGGATCGCTCATCCTCCTGGTGCTCCGCCTGGACGACCTCAAGTCCGAAGCGCGCATGGAGTCCGTTCTCTCGCGCGAGGCGAGCTTTCTCTTCAACAACATGATGCTCGTGGCGATCGCGGCGACCGTGCTGCTCTTGACGACGTTCCCTCTGATCTCCGAGGCCGCCATCGGCCGCAAGGTGACGATGGGGCCGCCGATCTTCAACTTGGTCAACATCCCGTGGGCCCTCACGTTGCTGTTTCTGGTCGGCGTCGGCCCGCTCATCGCTTGGCGCAAGGCGACGGCGGAGAACTTCCGCCGGAACTTCCTGATGCCCGCGCTCGTCGGAATCTGGTCGCTCGTTCTGTTCGTCGTGCTCGAAGGGAGGGCGGCGATCGACGCCTTCCAGGGGATCTTCCGGTCGCTGTTCCGGGCCAATTTCGCCGGCGTTTTCGACTCGATCAAGACGTTTTACCCTCCGCTGTGCTTCGCGCTGGCGGCGTTCGTTTTCGCGACCGTCGTCCTCGAGTTCCACCGCGGCGTGCGCGCGCGCCGCCACCAGTACGGAGAAAACCCCTTCACCGCCTTCGGCCTGCTCGTCTGGCGCAACAAGAGACGCTGGGGCGGCTACGTCGTTCACCTCGGTTTCGTCGTGGTGTGCATCGGGGTCGCGGCCTCGTCGGCGTACCGGAAGGAAACGGTCGAGATGATCCAGCCCAAAGGCACGATCAAGATCGATGGGTATGCGATGACGTACGACGGCTATCGCCTCGAAGCGATCGACGATTACATCGCGGCGGTCACCGAGGTGTCGGTCTGGCAGGACGGTCGGTTCGTCGGGCGCCTGGAGGCCGAACAGCGCTCGCACCCCAACATGCTCTTCGCCGAGTTGCGCGCAGCCTTCCTCCGGGCGAAGGCCCTGCGCGCCGGCGACCCCGGCGGTTACACGGCGGCCATCCAGGGGATCTACACCCTGATGGACCGTCTCGAGGGGCAGGCGGGCCGGGAAGTCAAAACACCGTCGACCGAGGTGGCGATCCACAAGAGCTTCTCTTTGGCCGCCCCGCAGCGCTTCGGAGAGGACTTCTACGTCACGCCCTTAGGCGTCGACCCGTTCACCGGGCAGGCCAACTTCCGCATCTTCGTCAACCCGATGGTCAACTTCCTCTGGTTCGGAGGATTTATTCTCGTCATCGGCGCGACCTTGTGCGTGATCCCCGACGCGCGCGAGCGCAAGCGCCTCGAGGCGTCAATGGCCATCGACGAGCGCGAAGCGGCATGATCCTCGCCGTCGTCGTCCCGGAAGGTGCCGCCGGGAAAGCCTACGAGTTTGCCGCCACCGCGCTCCTGTGCGATTGCGGCTGCAATCCGCAGTCCGTCAAAGAATGCGCCTGCGGACGCGCCGAAGAGTTGCGCGTGGCGTTGGCCAACGACGCCGGCTCCGGAAAGTCCGGGGATCAGATCGTCGCCGCGTACGTGGCCAAGCACGGGCAGAAGATCCTCGTCTCCCCGCCGGCGTCGGGTTTCAACCTGATCGCCTGGACCGGTCCCGCGGTGGGCGTTCTCGCGGCCACCGTCATGATCGCGTTCATGCTCAAACGCTGGCGTCGCGCGTCGGCGGCGCTTCCGGAAGACGTCGCTCCTCCCCCCTCCGCCGAGGACGACGCCTACCTCTCCCGGCTGCGCAAGGAAGTCGAGGAGGGCCGATGATCGTCGCATTCGCCCTCGCCGCGCTCGCCCTGACCGTCGCGGTCGTCGTGCTCGCGCCGCTGTTCCGCCCGGATGCGCAAGAGCGGGAGCGCGTCTCTTCGGCCCTCTCGGTCGAGCAGGATTTGAGCACGCGTCACGCCATGGCGCTCGCCGCGTTGAGGGACCTCGAGGACGATCGCCAAACCGGAAAAATCGGCGACGCCGATTACGAGCAACTGCGCGCCAAGTTGGAGACGCGCGCGGTTGAGTTGATGAAGAACCTCGACGCGCTCGCGGCCCAAAGGCGCTAGGAGCCCGCTTGAACTCCGAGCTCCTCGTGGTCGGAACCGGCCTGACACGGCGGTTCGGCGCCACAACGGCGCTCGACGGCGTCGACCTGACGGTGCATCGTGGGCAATCGTTGGCCCTGTTCGGCGTCAACGGCGCTGGAAAAACGACGCTTCTGCGACTGTTGTCGGGCGGATTGAAACCGACGCAAGGCTCGCTCGCAATCGACGGAGTCGACCCGCGGCGCGCCCCCGATCGAGCGCGAGGACGCATCGGCCTGCTCTCGCACCACACCCTGCTGTACGACGACCTCTCCGCCCTCGAAAACCTCGTGTTCTTCGCGAAACTCCACGGCTTGGCGCGTCCCGACGAGCGCGCGTCTGCCCGGCTCGAGGAGGTCGGCCTCACGGATCGCGCCCACGAACCGGTCCGCGGCTTTTCGCGAGGGATGCAACAGCGGGTCGCTCTCGCTCGCGCGCTGCTCCACGAACCTTCTCTGCTCTTGCTCGACGAACCGTCGTCGGGTCTCGACGCGCGCGCGTCGGCGCGGTTGAAAGAGGCGCTGCGCGACGCCGCGACGCGCGGCGCGACCTGGGTGATCGCGACCCACGACGTCGAGGAGGGGCTCGCCCTCTGTCCGCGATGGATCGCCTTGCGCCGCGGGCGCGTGATCGACGGTGGAACCTCCATCGGCCAGGACGCCGATCGCGTGCGCGAGCTCGTTCGGGGTTCCTCGTGAGCGACCTCCACGCTCGTCCTCCGGGGTTCTTTGCGGCGGCACTGATCGTCGCGCGCAAGGACCTGCGCATCGAAGGGCGCACGAAGGAAACCCTCTCGGCCACCGTCTTGTTCGCCCTGGTGGAACTGGTGGTGTTCGGATTCGCGTTCGACCTCGACACGATCCGGCGCATGGGGCCCGGAAAGGTCGTTCCGGGGTTGCTCTGGATGACCCTCGCGTTTTCGGCGATCGTCGGGTTCACGCGCTCGTTCCGCCTCGAGCGCGCGAGGGAGGCGCTGATCGCCGTCGCATTGGCCCCCATCGATCGCGGCTCGGTTTTCGTCGGGAAGTGGATCGCCAACTTCGCCCTGCTCTTGATGCTCGAGGCGGTCCTCCTCCCGCTGACCGCCCTCTTTTTCGACGTGAACATCGTCGATGCGGCCGGGCCGCTGGCGCTGGTGGTCCTCCTCCACACCGTGGGCCTCGCGGCGCTGGGCACGTTGTTCGCCGCCGTCGTCTCGAGGCTCGGCCGCGGCGAGGCCCTCCTGGCGACGCTGCTCCTCCCCGCGGCGACTCCTCTGTTTCTCTCCGCGGTGCACTGCACCGCGTCGGTGCTCGAAGCGACCCCTTTGAGCGCGGATCGAAAGTGGCTTCTCCTCGCCCTCGGACTCGACGTACTCTACGTTCTGGTCGCGATCCTGATCTTCGACGCGATCCTGGAGGAATGATGCGGCGCGGTTACGACATCTTCATGGCGGTTCTTCTCGCCGCGACGGTCGCCCTGATGCCCGTCGCGTTGTATCTGATCTTCGTGAACGCCCCCGAGGAAAAGGTCATGGGGGCGGTCCAGAAGATTTTCTACTTCCACGTTCCGCTCGCCGCGGTGACGTTTCTTTCGGTCTTCGTCTTGTTGATCGGGGCCGCGGGCTACCTCTGGACGCGGCGCGCGGGGTGGGATCACCTCTCGATCGCCTCCGCCGAAGTCGGATTGGTGTTTTGCACACTCGTGCTGATCACGGGGCCGATCTGGGCCAAGCCGGCGTGGGGCGTCTGGTGGACCTGGGAGGCGAAGCTGACGACGACCCTGATTCTCTGGCTTCTCCTCGCGGGCATCCTTCTCTCGCGGGCCTACGCTTCGGCGCCGGAACAGGGCGCGCGGGTCGCGTCCGTGCTCGGGGTCGTCGCGGCGCTGGACGTGCCGATCGTCTACAAGGCGGTCGACTGGTGGCGCGGCCAGCATCCGATCGTGTTCGGCGCCGGGAAGTCGAACCCGCTGGCCCCGGGGATGCTCTCCGCCCTCTTGGTATCGATGCTGGTGTTCGTGCTCCTCTACACGCTGCTGGTGGCCGCCCGCATGCGGCTGGCGGGACTCGAGGACCGTTTGGCCGCGCTCGAAGACGCCGCCTGGAGATCGCAACAATGAAGAACTACGCCTTCCTGTTCTGGGGTTATCTGGTCGTCTGGGTCGGACTGATGACCTACTTCATCGTGCTCGGCCGGAAGGTCGCGGGCGTCGCGCGGCGCCTCAGTGCCCTGGAAGCCCGCGCTCAAGGCGGCGACCCTCGTCGGACGACTTGATCGCGTCGTCCAAGGCCTCGACCGGACCGAGTCCCGCGTCTTCGAGCTCCGTCCGTCTCGCCCGAAGCGCCGCGACGAGCGCGGGATCGTTCACGAGCCCTCCGGCACGAAAGCTCCGCCACGCGGAGCGCACCGAGGCGTAGTCGTCGTACGTCATCCCCAACGCGCTGAACGCGTTGAAACGCTCGATGCGATAGGCCGAGGTGGCCTCGGCATCGGAACTCATCCGCTGCCCGGCCACCTCGGTGAAATCGCCGGTCACGACGGCCGTGAGTTGCTTGATTTTTTCCGGGTACCGCGCAACGACCGCCTGGGCCGCCTGCCGCGCGGCGAGG
>JANMVW010000211.1:0-4407 GCA_031393555.1 Acidobacteriota bacterium | reverse complement strand
CCAGCGTGGGCGAAAGGCTCCGGCTCCTGCGGGAAACCCGCAACACGACCATTGAAGAGATGGTCACGGCGACGGGCATCGGGCAAAGCTACCTGGAAGCCTTGGAAAGGGACGCGATCCACGAGCTTCCCGGCAAGGCGTTCGGCAAGCTTTACATCCGCGCCTATGCCGAGGTCTTCACGTTCGATCCCCAGGCCTGGATCGACGACTACGATCGCGAGCAGCGCCTCGTGGCCGGCGCCTCGACCGAGCCCACGTCGTCCGCGCCCGCGGGGTCGCGACCCGTCGCCGCGGCGATCGCTCAGTGGAAAGCGGCACGGGCCGCAGCGGAGAAGCCGGAGCCTGTCATTGAAATTGACGAGGTGGCGACCGAGCAAGAGGCGCCGCCTGCGATCGCGGTCGAGACCGTCGTTCCCGAACCGGAGATGAACGCACCGCCGGCGAAGCGCCGCCTCGCGCCGTTCGTTCTCGTGGGTCTCGTTGTGATCGCAGCCGCGATCTACATCGGGACGCGCACCGAGCAGCCTCTCGTCCGCAGCGTCCAACCGGCGCCCGAAGCACGCTCTCCCGAACCTCCCGCGCCCGAGCCTCCCCCGCCCGTCGTCGTCCAGCCTCAGACGCCGCCACCGGCCAAGGCGCCCGTCATTCGCGAGACGCCAGCCGGCGCCCTGAGCGTGACGGAGTTCGGCGTCGGCCGCCGCATCGTCAACCTGAAGCTCGAAGGCGAGACCGATCGCTTCGATCAAGGTGCACGCGTGTGTTTCGCAACCCGCGTCGCCGGAGGGCAGCGCGGCGAGGTCGTCCGTCACGTCTGGCTCTACGAAGGCAGGGTCGAACAGACGATCACCCTCCGGCTCGGCGGGCCGGACTGGCGCACGCACAGCAACAAGACCCTCGGGCGCGCCGGAGCGTGGGCGGTCGAAGCACGCGATGACAAAGGCCGCGTCTTGGCCCGAAAGTCGTTCACTTGCGGGCCGGGCGGGCCCCCTCAGGGGCTCGGCATGGACAAATCCGAGATCCGCAACATATTCAGAGGATAGGGCGGGCACTCAAGATCTCGTCCCGAGGAGCAGTGGGGGTGGCAATGAGGCTCGGCGAGATTCTCATGGAGCAGGGCTTGCTCACCGAGCAGCAGCTCGAGATGGCCCTCACGTCCCAACTCCTCTGCGGCGGACACCTGGGCACGAGCCTCATCGAGCTGGGTTTCCTCGACGAGGGCACGCTCGGAACGATCCTCTCGAAGGCGAGCGGAGTGCCCTACGCCAGACCCGAGCTCTTCGAAAATATCGCCGTGCCGACGATCAACACGGTTTCCCGGAAGGTCGCCAAGGCGTATGAGGTCGTCCCCCTGAAGCTGACGGACAACGCGGTTCATTTGGCCCTCGTGGATCCGAAGAACCTGCAATCCCTCGACGAGCTCTCGTTCGCCATCGGGCGACGGGTCATCCCGTGGATCGCGCCGGAGGTGAGGATCTTCCAAGCGCTCGAGAGGTACTACGGGCTGAAGCGGAGAGCGCGTTACGTCGCGCTCGACAGCCGCCTGAACAAAACCGTCAGACCGAGCCCGCGCAGGCCCGCAGAGGTCTCGTACGATCTTGGCGACGCCGAGCCGGTCTCGATGGACGAGGCCCTGTCGAACGGCTATTTCTCCGAGGAGGGTCAGGACGCCTCGTACGGCTTCGGGAGGCCCTGGCGGGAAATCGCCGAGGAGCTCGAAAGTCGCGAGTCCGCCGCGCTCGCGATGAAATCGTCGAGGCCTGCGGGCTCGCTGATGTCGATTCCCGAGTTGGCCGAACGCTATTGCCAGGCCGGGTCGCGCGACGACCTCGCGTGGGCGGCACTCGATTTCGGCGCGGGCCGCGCGGAACGCATGCTCTTGATGTTCGTGCGCGGTAACTGCGCAAGCGTGTGGCAGGAGCGGGGTTTCTCACTCCCGGACGGGACGCGGCGAAATGCCACGTTTGAAGTGACCTCGGAAGCCCTGTTCCGCCTCCCGATGGGAAACGACCACTACCACGGCGCCCTCCCCCCGAGCGACGAGTGCCGGTCCTTTTACCGCACGCTCGGGGTGGACGCGCCCGCGGAGCTTCTTCTGGCGCCTATTCACGTCAACGACCATCTCGTCGCAGCCGCCCTCGCCGACGGCGGGACCCAAGGCCGCATCCATGGCGAGGCCGACGAGTTTGTGAAGGCCTTCCGCCTCTTCTCGACGGCCGTGCTCATGGTGGCGCTGCGGAAACAGCTCCGCGACAACGCGTGTCCGGTTACGCGAGCAGGTGTTCCGTCAGGGGATTCGCGATAAAGCGGGCCCAGTAAGAATGACCCAGAACCGAACGGCGCCGCCACCTTCGCGATCGCGACCGGGCAGGAAAACGGATAGACTCTCCCTTTTCGCCACGTGCATCTACACGTTGAGGGCTCCCATGCGTTTTATGAACAGCTTCGGCCTGGCGGCACTCGTCGTCGCGAGCGTGCTCGTCTCGGCTCCCGGGAGAGCCCAAGTCCCGGGCGAGACGCAAAACGTCAACTGGTGCGCCGGCTCGAAAAACTGTCTCCAGTGGACGCCTACGCCCGCGGCCGCCCAGTACCGCGTCTATCGCGGCGAGCAGGCGAGCATGGCCTGCCTCGTGGGCGCGCCGCTCGATTCGTGCCTCGAGTCGATCTTCGTCGCGCCGACGACCGGCGTCGGCTCGATCCCGGAAAACCCGGCTCCCGGCCGCTTCTACTGGTTCATCGTCACGGCCCAAAACGGAACGGGCGAAGGACCAAGCGGCAGCGTGAAGCAGGGCGTTGTCACCCAACCTCGCGTCCGCAACACCTTCGGATCGTGCCCCATCAACTGCACGGCGGCACCCAACAGCTGCCTCGGCGCGAGCGACTGCTGCAGCAGCAACTGCGCAGGCTCGTGTCAGACGGCCTGCTGCGCTCCCACGGGCGCGATCTGCGGTCAACCTTCGGATTGTTGCAGCACTATCTGCTCCGGCGGGCTCTGCCAGCCGTGCCTCCCGCTCGGCCAGGCCTGCTTGTCGTCCGCGTCGTGCTGCACCGGCAACTGTTCGGGCAACGTTTGCGTCTCCGCCTGCCAACCGAACGGGAGTCTCTGCGCGACGAACAGCGAGTGCTGCAGCGCGGCCTGCGCTCTTGGATCCTGCCAGCCGGGCTGCACTCAGGCCGGGGGGACCTGCGCGGCCGGCGCCCAGTGTTGCTCGGGCGTCTGTCAGTTCAGTACCTGCATGCAGCCCACTTGCAGCGATGGGATCAAAAACGGCGCGGAGACCGATGTCGACTGCGGCGGAGGCACTTGCCAGTCCTGCGGCCTCGGCCAGATGTGCAACGGCGGGTCCGACTGCCAGAGCCAGAGTTGTGCGCTCGGAGTCTGCCAATGCGGACCCGTCGGCGCGTCCTGCACGTCTGGAAGTCAGTGCTGCGGCGGCGCGTGTACCGGGAACGTCTGCGCAGCGGTCTGCGGGGACGGCATCATCAGTGGGACCGAACAGTGCGACGACGCCAACAACGTATCCTTCGACGGGTGCAGCGCCACGTGCACGGGCGAGCCGGGCTTCACCTGCGCGGGTGCGCCCAGCGTCTGTGTCGCTTGCCCCTCGGGCTTCCGCAATTGCAACGGCAGTTCCATCGACGGATGCGAAGTCCAAGTGTCCGCCAATCCGAACAACTGCGGCGCGTGCAACAACGTTTGCGTGCTGCCGAACGCGACGCCCATCTGCACCAACGGCGTGTGCGCCGTCGGCTCGTGTAACCCCGGGTACTTCGACTGCAACGCACAAGCGATTGATGGGTGCGAGGTCTACGTCAACTCCGATCCGAACAACTGCGGCTCGTGCAACAGCGTTTGCGTTTTGCCCAATGCGACCTCGGGATGCGTCGCCGGCACGTGCACCATCGCTTCGTGCAACGCGGGTTACGCCAACTGCAACGCGCAGACGATCGACGGCTGCGAGGTCAACGTCGCAACCAGCCCCGCCAATTGCGGCGGATGTGGAACCGTTTGTTCGCCCAACAACATCCCCACGACGACGTGTAGCGGAGGCCTCTGCAACGGGGCCTGCGCCGCCGGGTTCCTTGATTGCAACGGCAACAAGCAGGTCGACGGCTGCGAGGTCAGCGTCGCGACCAGCCCCGCTAATTGCGGCGGATGTGGAACCGTTTGTTCTCCCAACAACATCCCCACGACGACGTGTAGCGGCGGCGTTTGTAACGGGATCTGCGCCGGCGGTTTTCTGGACTGCAACGGTAATAAGCAAACCGACGGCTGCGAAGTCAACATCGCGACCAGCCCGAGCAACTGCGGCGGTTGCGGAGTCGTCTGCTCGAACAACCACATCCCCGTGCCGAATTGCGGCTCGGGCAACTGCAACGGAGTCTGCGCCACCGGATTCCTGGACTGCA
>JANMVW010000162.1:0-2193 GCA_031393555.1 Acidobacteriota bacterium | reverse complement strand
TGCGTCGCACCAGTCCTGAATCGGCAGCTTGACCATGCATAGAAGTTAGCACATATGCTAACTAATTAGACGCGGCCCTAGTCGGCCACCCCGGTCGATTTCGCCGAGCTTTCGTCAAATCCGGGGGTCCAGAAGCCTGGGCGGGCGCGCGATCGTCGATCCTGGCCGATCCTACGGGCCCGTTTTCCGAGAAGAAAGCAGCCCGAAGGGCGCAAACCACTGGGTTGCGCGAAAAAAGGCCCGCAATCTCACCCACTTTTTCGGGGGCTCACGAGTTCGATCCGCCACACCGGCCCAGGCGTCGTGAGCGCGCCCTCGAACCCGACGAACGCCGGTACCTGGTCCGTCAAGATCCAAGCGTGAAAATCCTCGGGCACCCGCCGGAGGATCGTGGCGAAAAACGTCAGCCAAATTCCGAGTCGGGGCTTCATCACGTAATGCACCGCGGTTTTCGTGAGCTCACCGACCGCGACCTTCTGCTCGCCGACCGGCGTCAACTCGAGTTCGATCAGTCTCGGTTGTGGTGTGAACGCCACGAAGTGGATGGTTTCGCCGGCCCCTTTGGGAAGGTCTTTCACGACGGTCAGGATCATCCCGTTGTAGACGTCCGCGGGCAACTCCAGCGTCCCTTCGATGACGGTCTCCTTGCCGCCTTTGTGGTCCTTGGTCGTCACGCGATAAGCCCCGGTCGCCCGCGTCAACGAGATCTCGGTGTCCATCGCGAACGCCGGGCCCGTCTGCGACAGCCGGTAGTTCTTCAGGGCGTAGACGCCCTGTTCGGTGAACGTCACATGCTCGTCGAAGACCGACCCGTCTTTGAAGCGGAACGTCATCCGTTTGTCGATTTCCCCGTCCCGCGGGACCTGGAGCAAATCGCCCTGCGCCAGCGTGGCGCCAGCAGCGCTGCGTAGCATCAGGAAACCATGTGTGACGCCTTCGGCGAAACGCACCGGGATGGGGGCGGCCTGGAGGGGATGGAGCACCGCCATGGAAACCAGCGCGCCGAGAACGTACGCAGCCTTCATCGCAACCTCTCAAAAAATGGCATGGTGCGCGCGCAACGCATGCCGCGGCTATGGGGTATTGACCCCCCATCGAGCTTCAGTAGGGTTAAACCCCATGGAGACCGATCGAGCTGCGGCGTAACGTTCAGCCTGTGGCCCCGATAGGCGCCGCAAGAGGAGAACGTCATGTTGTGGACGATTGCCATGATCTTAGTTGTGCTCTGGCTTTTGGGACTCGTCACCAGTTACACGATCGGCGGGTTCATTCACCTTCTGTTGGTCCTGGCCGTCATCATCGTGCTGATCCGCCTCGTTCAAGGCCGGCGGCTGACCAACGTCTAATGCGCTATCCCATCATTGACACACTGGAGGTCTCATGAGTCCCAAGACGATTATTGCAATCATTCTGATCGTGCTCGGCATCGGCGCGTTCGTGTATCAGGGCATCGACTACACGACTCGCGGCCGGGACGTGAACATCGGTCCATTTCACATGCAAACCGAACACGAGCACCACATTCCGGTGCCCCCGATCATCGGCGTGATCGCGCTCGTCGGCGGAATCGCGATCCTGCTTGTCGATAAACGCGGCATCGGCCGCGCGGCCGCGGGCTAACGTCATGGCTCGAACGGGGGGTTCCGGGTTCGTCCTGTTCCTTGCCCAGTTGTCGCTTGCAGGCTTGAGCCTGGGAAGCTTGGAGTCGTGCGCGGAGGCGAGGGCCGTTTCGGTCAACGCGAGCCGCCTCGATCAGGTGCGCCTTGGCTTCGGGCTCGATACCGAGGGAAGGGTGAGTTCGGGCTGCGCCGCGAGCACGTTCGCGCTCCGCGATCCGATTCATCTCTCGATGCAAGTGACCGACGCCACGGCAGGATCGGTGGTGAGCGTTTCCATCCGCGAGGTGAACACGAATCGCGTGGCGTGGAGCGAGGAGAGACCGGTGCCTCTCGGAAATTCGTATCAGACCTTCGCGATTGGTAGAGGGATCGCGAAGGGGCGCTATCGTGCGGTGTCGAGCCTGGGTGGGGAGGCGACGAAGCCTTGGCCGTTCGTGGTGCACAACAAGCGCAAAGACGTGCGCTGACCCCACGGTGGCCGCAAGCTTGTTGACTGACATAGGGGGGTCGGGACCCCTAAGACCCGTAGAATCGTTCGCTCCATGACGATCGGTTGGGATCAGGCCGCGTGGCG
>JANMVW010000151.1:0-2411 GCA_031393555.1 Acidobacteriota bacterium | reverse complement strand
GACCAGCAGGAAGCCGGCGATCAGCAGCTTGAGGAACGAGCGCGGAAAGCTCTTCAGGGCGAAGTGGGACGTCATGCTGCCTATAATTGCACGATGATCGAAGCGGCGAACAGGTCGAATGTCACACCCCCCGGGAGCGCGACGAGGGTGTATCTGGTGGCCGCAGTCGCGGCCAACGGCGTCATCGGCGCCGGCAACCGCATGCCCTGGCACCTTCCCGAAGACCTGAAGCACTTCAAGGCGCTGACCCTCGGTCATCCGGTGATCATGGGACGCAAGACCTTCGAGTCCATCGTG
This sequence comes from Acidobacteriota bacterium, assembly GCA_031393555.1. Lineage (GTDB taxonomy): Bacteria > Acidobacteriota > Polarisedimenticolia > Polarisedimenticolales > DASRJG01 > DASRJG01. The sequence goes on along the minus strand of JANMVW010000151.1, from coordinate 2,114 downwards.
GCCGCGCTCGGCAAGCCCCTGCCCGGCCGCGAGAACATCGTAGTGAGCCGCACACCGGGACTCGAGATCCCCGGCGTGAGCATTGCCTCCTCCATCGAAGGCGCATTGGCATTCTGCATTGGTGAGCCGGTGGTCTTTGTCATTGGCGGGGGGGAGATCTACAAGGCCGCGCTGCCGTTCGCGGACGGAATCGTAATGACCGAGATCAGGAAAGACTACGAGGGCGACACGAAGTTCCCGGAGGTCGACCAAGACGAATTCCGCGAGACGCAGAGAAAGCCACAGGCCTCCTCGACCGGAATCCCGTTCGATTTCGTACTGTACGAACGGACCCGGCCGCCGGCCAGCTGATTAGCCCTGACGGACGCAGTCGATGTAGTACTCCATGACTCCGCCCACGGGCTCCTCCACGAGCCCGTGGATGTCGGTTTCGAAGCCGGGAAACTTGCGGTTGAAATCGCGCGCGAACTTGAGGTAGCTCACGATGGTGGCGTTGATGCGCTCCCCGGGGATCAGCAGCGGAATGCACGGCGGATAGGGCGTGAGGATCACGCTGGTCTCGCGCCCTTCGAGCTTGTCGATTTCCACCCGGTCAATTTCGCGGTGCGCCATGGCGGCAAACGCGTCCGAGGGCTTCATCGCCGGCTGCATATCCGACAGGTACATTTCGGTCGTCACGCGCGCTACGTCGTTGGCCTTGTACATGCCGTGGATCTGGTCGCAAAGGTCCTTGATGCCCAGGCGCTCGTAGCGCGGATACGCCTGGCAGAACTCGGGCAGCACGCGCCACAGGGGCTGGTTCTTGTCGTAATCGTCCTTGAACTGCTGCAGCGCCGTCACGAGCGTGTTCCAGCGGCCCTTGGTGATGCCGATCGTGAACATGATGAAGAAAGAATACAGGCCGGTCTTCTCGACGATGACGCCGTGCTCGGCGAGATAGCGGGTCACGATCGCGGCCGGGATGCCGGACTTGGCGAACTTGCCCGAAACGTCGAGGCCGGGCGTGATGACGGTGGCCTTGATCGGGTCGAGCATGTTGAAGCCCGGCGCGAGGTTGCCGAACCCGTGCCACTTCTCGTTGGCTTTCAGCACCCATTCCTCGCGCGAGCCGATGCCGTCGGTGGCGACCTTGTCCGGTCCCCACACCTTGAACCACCAGTCCTTGCCCCACTCGGCGTCGACCTTCTTCATGGCGCGGCGGAAATCGAGCGCCTCGAGAATCGACTCCTCGACCAGTGCGGTGCCGCCGGGCGGCTCCATCATTGCCGCGGCCACGTCGCACGAGGCGATAATCGCGTACTGGGGGGAGGTCGAGGTGTGCATGAGGTACGCCTCGTTGAAGGAGTGCCGGTCGAGCTTTCGCGTCTGCGACTCCTGCACGAGGATCTGCGAAGCCTGCGAGATGCCCGCCAGCAGCTTGTGCGTCGAGTGCGTGGCGTAGATCATCGCGTCCTTGGTGCGCGGCCGGTCGCGGCCGATGGCGTGCATGTTCTTGTAGAAATCGTGGAACGTGGCGTGCGGCAGCCACGCCTCGTCGAAGTGCAGTGTGTCGATCGACGAATTGAGCGTTTCCTTGAGCGTCTCCACGTTGTAGAGCACCCCATCGTACGTGCTCTGGGTGATCGTGAGAATGCGCGGCTTTTTCCGCTTGGCCGCACGCGCGAACGGATTCGCCTCGATCTTTTTCGTGATGCTCTCCGGGGTGAATTCCTCGAGCGGGATCGGCCCGATGATGCCCAGGTGGTTCCGCGTCGGCGTGAGGAACACGGGAATCGCGCCAGTCATCGTAATTGCATGCAGGATCGAGACGTGGCAGTTGCGATCCACCACCACAATGTCGTCGGGCGCCACAGTGGCATGCCAGACCATCTTGTTCGAGGTCGAAGTGCCGTTAGTGACGAAAAAGCAGTGGTCGGCGCCAAAGATGCGCGCGGCGTTCTTCTCCGAGGCGCCCACCGGGCCCGTGTGGTCGAGCAACTGGCCGAGCTCGTCCACCGCGTTGCAGACATCCGCCCGCAGCATGTTCTCGCCGAAAAACTGGTGAAACATCTGGCCCACCGGGCTCTTGAGGAACGCCACGCCGCCCGAGTGGCCGGGGCAGTGCCAGGAGTACG
>JANMVW010000284.1:0-7402 GCA_031393555.1 Acidobacteriota bacterium | reverse complement strand
CGAAAAAGGGGATGTCCCTTCTCCGTGAACTCCGATGACCGATCACGAGATGCTCGGATCGAACGGCGCGAGGCCGGTCTGCTAGCATCTTCGGCCCTTTCGCGATGAACTCAAGGAGGATCCCGTGGCGTTCCACGACGTCGTGATCATCGGTTCAGGTCCCGCCGGTCTGACGGCCGCCCTGTACGCCGCGCGCGCGGGCCTTGCGCCTGTCGTGGTCGAAGGGTTGATGGCGGGCGGGCAGCTCATGCAGACGACCGAGGTGGAAAACTACCCGGGTTTCCCCGAAGGGATCATGGGCCCGGAGTTGATGGAAAAGTTCAAGAAGCAGGCGGAGCGCTTCGGCACGACCTTCGTTTCGGGGGACGTCACCCTCGTCGATTTCTCCAAGAAACCGTTCACCGTGACCACCGATGAGGACACGTTGACGGCCCGCGCCGTGATCGTCGCGACCGGTGCCTCGCCGAAGACCCTGGATCTCCCTGGCGAAAAGGAATACTCGGGGCGCGGCGTGTCGTATTGCGCGACCTGCGACGGCTTCTTTTTTCGCAACCAGGAGATCGTCGTTGTCGGCGGCGGCGACACCGCGATGGAAGAGGCGAACTTCCTGACCCGTTTCGGTTCGCGCGTGACGGTCGTGCATCGCCGCGATTCTTTCCGGGCGTCGAAGATCATGGCCGAACGCCTGCTCGCCAACGAGAAGGTGCGCGTGCTTTGGGACGCGGCGGTCACCGAGGTCAAGGGAGACGGCGTCAAGGTGGGGTCGGTGTCCGTGAAGAACCTGAAAACCGGGGCCGTGACCGAGGAGCCCTGCGGCGGGTTTTTCGTCGCGATCGGACACACGCCGAACACCGCGCTTTTCAAGACGCTCCTCCCGATGACCGCCGAGGGCTATCTCACCCTCGAAGGCCATTCCTCGTACACCAACATCGAAGGGGTCTTCGCCGCGGGCGACGTGCACGATCACGTCTACCGCCAGGCGGTCACCGCGGCAGGGGCCGGCTGCCGTGCCGCCATCGATTGCGAGCGATGGCTGGCGGCACACGCCTAGCGTCGCGGGATCGAGGGGCCAGTCCCCTAACGCTCAGTGCTTCCGTCCCCGGCGAGTCGCGCGAGGGCGTCCCCCGTCAACCGATACGTCGTCCAGTCGGTCCGTGCGGTCGCACCGAGCTTCTCGTAAAAGCGGATCGCGTTTTCGTTCCAGTCGAGCACGGCCCATTCGAGCCGGCCGCATCCGCGCTCGCGGGCGATCGCTCCGAGACGGGAGAGGAGCGCGCGGCCGACTCCCCGTCCGCGGGCTTCGGGGCGGACGAACAGATCCTCGAGGTAGATCCCTTGCCTTCCGAGAAACGTCGAGTAGTTGGAAAAGAACAGTGCGAAGCCCGCGGGCCCGCCGTCCACCTCGGCGATCAGCACCTCGGCCGCAGGGTGCGAGCCGAAAAGCGTTGCGGCGAGCGTGTCCTCGGTGGCGACGACCTCCTCCGAGAGCTGCTCGTAGGCCGCAAGCTCGCGGATGAACGCGAGGATGAGCGCGACGTCGGAGCGGCCGGCCGCGCGAATCGTCACGCGACGCCGGTCCGGGTCGCCGCGACGAGGCTCGGCAGCATGCGCGCGCCGTGGGGGAGGCGCAGGAGGCTCATGGCCAGGGAGGCGGGACGCGGGTGCTGGAAGATCCGGCCGATCAGGCGTGCGCGGCGGCTGACGGGGGCGAACGCATGGCGCCAGGCCGAAGTCCAGGCGCGTTCCGCCTCGGGACTGAGGCCGCCCGAGGCCAGGGCGTCGAGCACGAACGGAAGGGCCATTTCGGCCCCGCGCAGCGCGTTGGACATGCCCTCGCCGCTGAATGGATCGATGGTCCCGGCGGCGTCGCCGAGGAAGATCGCCCCGTGCGAGGCGGGGGTGCGGACGTTGAAGCGCAGGGGACCGATCGTCTTCCAGGGAGAACAGGCCGGCTCGTTCGCCAGGCGTTCCTTGAGGAGCGGATTGTCGAGCATCCGCTCTTCGAACAGGCGCTGCGGGGAGTTGCCGCAAGCGTTCAAGGCGCCGACGCGCGCGATCAGCGCCAGGTCGAGGCGTCCCCCTTCGACCGGCCCCAAGCCGGCATAGCCGCCGGCGAAAACGTAAAGCTCGATGCGCCGCGAGAGGCCATGCGTACGGTCGGGGAAGTGGGCTTTGAGGCCGAACCACGACTTGGGGGAGGTGGTCAACGGGTCGCCGATCGCGGGATGGAGGGCGCGCTGTAGCATCGAGCGCCGGCCGTCGGCGGCGACGACGAGCGTGGCCTGGATCGCCTCGTCGCTCCCGTCCGTTCGCATCGGGCGGGAAGCGATGCCGGCCACGCGTCCATTCTCCAAGATCGGGCGCGTCGCGGTCACCCGCTCGCGAATGGTTGCCCCGCACGCGGCGGCGTGGTTCAAAAGCGCCTCGTCGAATACGGCGCGCGAGATGCCGAAGGCCGTGCGGCCGGCGAGGGGGAGATCGGGGAGAGGGGCTTCGACCGATCGGCCCTTCGCGTCGGCGAGCAGGCAGGCGTCCATCGGCCGCGCTCCCTTGGTAGTCAGCGTGGACAGGAGGCCCAAGCGCGCGAGCACGGCGCAACCCTCGGGCGACAGGAACTCGCCGCAGACCTTGTCGCGTGGGAAGCGTTCTTTCTCGAGGACCAACGTCTTGACGCCGCGCTCCGCGGCCAGCGCCGCGAGGGCGGCGCCCGCGGGGCCCCCGCCGATCACGACGAGATCGGGACGCGTCACGCCGAGGCCCCGGGTCCTGGCATCGTCAGCACGAATCGATAGGGCGTCCGGGCCGAGACGGTCGCGTCGGCGGCTCCGGCGTCACGTCCCAGGGCGAGGAGCTCGGCCCGGGTGAATCCGCGCAGGACCGACAGCGGCGCGTCGTTGACGAACATCGGGTGGCGCCGCGTGACCCGGGCGATGAACCCGATGAACGCCCACGGGACGACGTGACGCTCGAGGTCGTTGATCAGGACCGCGCGGCGGGCGATGCGGCGAAAGGCCAAGAGCAACCGCACGGCATCGTCGTGACCGAAGTGGTGCAAGAACATCGACGCGGTCACGAGGTCAAACGATGCGGGCGCGAACGGGAGATGGAAAGCATCCGCCGCCTGCAGCTCGATCTCGGGCACGGCGGAGGTCTTCCGTCGCGCGTAATCGAGAGTGACCGGGTCCCGGTCGACCGCGACGATCCGGATGCGGCGGCCGAGGCGCCGCGCGTCGGCGACGAGGGCGAGCGGCAGATCGGCGCCGCCCGTGCCGACGTCCAGGACGGATAGGGGCTCGCCGCCGCTTCGGGCGGGCAGGAACGGGCGAACCGCCTTGACGAGGACCCGCGATCCGCCGAGGAAACGGTTGACCGTATGAATGTCGTCGAGAGCGCCGTCCAAATCCTCGGGGGTGTTGTCGGTGCGATCCATCCACTCGGGATCGAAGCGTCGCGCGGGGACGAGCGTGAAGGCCACGCCTGGCCTAGCCCGCGTCCCGTTTCAGGACGACCGCCGCGTTTTTCGAGCCGAAGCCGATGCAGTTGCCGAGCACGGTATCGATCCGCCGCTCGCGGCCGACGTTCGGTATGACGTCGAGGTCGCACTGCGGGTCGGGAGTGTCCTGATTGATCGTCGGCGGAAGGTAGGAATCGCGCATCGCGAGGAGCGACGTGACGACGCCGGCGGCCCCGGAGGCCCCCTGGGGGTGGCCGATCATCGATTTCAGGCTCGACGATGGAATCGAGCTCGCGCGGGACCCGAAGACCAGCTTGACCGCGCGCGTCTCGATCCGGTCGTTCAGCTGCGTCGAGGTGCCGTGGAGGTTCAGGTAGTCGACATCGGCGGGGCCGATGCCGGCATCTTCCAGCGCGAGTTGCATCGCGCGCGCCGGTTCCTCTCCGTTTTCGTCGAGGCGCACCCGATGGAACGCCTCGCACGTCGCCCCGTACCCCGCGAGCTCACCGTAGATTACGGCGCCGCGCGCGCGGGCGATATCTCGTTCCTCGAGGACGATCATCCAGGATCCTTCGGCGAGCACGAACCCATCCCGTTCTTTCGAAAACGGACGCGACGCCCGCTCGGGCTCGTCGTTCCAGGCTGTCGACATGATCTTCATCAAGCAAAAGCCCGTCATGATCCCCGGCCCGATCGGCGAGTCGCTCCCGCCGACGAGCACCCGGTCGGCCCGGCCGTAGCGGATGAGCGACAGGGCGTGGCCGAGCGCGTCGGTGGACGACGTGCAGCCGGTCGAAATCACGTGCGACGGGCCGCGCAGAGCGAACTTCATCGACAGCTCGCTCGACAGGGAGCCGGGGGTCGACGAGGGGATCGTGTACAGGCTCACGCCCTTGGGGTCGTCCAGGTAGTACTGCCGGAACTGCTTCTCGATGAACTCGAGTCCCGCTCCGCCGGAGCCGACCACGACGGCGAAACGGCGCCTCTCGTCGACGGCCATGTCCGTCGGCTGAAGCCCGGAGTCGGCCACCGCCTCGAGCGAGGCGGTGAGCGCCATCGGCACGATCCGCGGAACGTGCTTCAGATCGTTCGCCGACATCACCGACGCGGGGTCGAAGTCCTCGACCGTCCCCGCGATGCGGGTGGGAAGGTGCGACACGTCGAACTGGGTGATGCGGCGGACCCCGCTCTTCCCGGCGCGCGTGGCCGCCCAGAACGCCTCCCGCCCGACGCCGTTGGGCGACACGGCGCCGATTCCAGTGACGACGACGCGGCGGCCCTGCAGGGGTCGTTGGGACGGCGCTTCGGGCACCGGTCAGTGCTTCGACGCGGCGCGATCACAATCGCCGACGCGGCGGCCGCTGAGCTTCATCGTCATTTCGCCGTCCGAGGAGGCGATTTTCATCGTGCCCTTGTACGCGTCCGGGCTCTGGCGGGTGATCTCCCCAACGCCCGTCATCGCAGGGGGGCCGGCGCAGCGGACCTTCCAGGTCGTGGTCGTGGCCGTGTTCTTGAACTCGAGCGTCTCGCAGTTCTTGTCGGCGTTCCCCCCGGGCGGCTCCGACCACGTCTTGGCGGTGCACACTCTCTGGGTGGTCGCCGGCATCTCCATGGGCATCCCTTCCATCGACATCTTCGACGTGATTTCCCAGAGGTCGCCAGGCTCTTTCGCCGCGGGGGCGGCGTCGGCGCCGGACGCCAAGAGCGCGAAGAGAACACCGAGTGCGATCATCGGACCTCCTTCCACGAAGGGCGGAAGCTACTTCTTGAAATAGGCCGCGTTCTTCTCCGTGAAGTGCTTCCACTTGTCGGGAACGGCGGCTTCCTCGAAGATCGCCTCGACCGGGCACGCCGGTTCGCACGCGCCGCAGTCGATGCACTCGGCCGGGTCGATGTAGAGCATTTCGGCCGACTCGAAGGCGTCCGACTTCTTGGTCGGGTGAATGCAGTCGACCGGGCAGACGTCGACGCAGGCGGTGTCCTTGGTGCCGATGCAGGGCTCTGTGATCACGAACGTCATGGGGATCTCCTCTTACGAAGTCTTGCGACCTTGCTGGGCAACCGCCTCGGCGGCGCGCTTCACCGCCTGCTCGTCGCCCAAATAGTAATGCCGGATCGGCTTCAGGTCGCCGTCCAGCTCGTAGACCAGGGGAATCCCCGTGGGGATGTTTAACTCGACGATGGCGTCGTCCGAGACACCGTCGAGGTATTTCACCAGCGCGCGCAAGGAGTTTCCGTGCGCGACGACGATGACCTTGCGTCCCGCGCCCACGAGCGGCGCGATCGCCCCGTGCCAGGCCGGAAGGAACCGCGCCACGGTGTCGGCCAGGGACTCGGCGAGAGGCAGGTCCGAGGCTGAAAGCTCCGCGTAGCGCGGGTCCGCGCCGGGGTAGCGGGCATCGTCTTTCGCCAGGGCCGGGGGCGGCGTCGCATAGCTGCGGCGCCAGATCTTTACCTGGTCCTCGCCGTACTTCGCCGCGGTCTCGGCCTTGTTCAACCCTTGAAGCGCGCCGTAGTGCCGCTCGTTCAATCGCCAGTCGCGGTAGACCGGGATCCACATCAGGTCCATGTCGTCTTGGACGATCCACAACGTGCGGACCGCGCGCTTCAGGACCGAGGTGTAGGCCAGGTCGAAGGTGTAGCCGCCCTCGTTGAGGAGCTTGGCCGAAGCGTGCGCCTCGGCGTGCCCCTGCGGCGTGAGATCCACGTCCGTCCACCCGGTGAACCGGTTTTCCAGGTTCCAGGTGCTCTGGCCGTGACGCAACAGGACGAGCTTGTGCATGGCCTCGACATTCTAGCGACAAAAAGTGGGAGGTCCAGCGGGGTTTGCGGACCCTGACCGCACCTCCGAGCACGAATCCGAAATGGCGCCGCGCCCCGGAGTCGCCGATCTTTCACCACGTCGGGTGGTCGCTCCGAGGGCGCCCCGGGAGGTCGAATGAACATCGCGCGCCGCCTCGTACGTCTCGCATCGTTCGTGATCGCTCTGACGCCGCTGCCGGCCGCGACGCCACCGGAGGTCTCCGGCGTGATGCCGTGCGCGGGCCGACACGAGTGCTTGCAGTGGTCCAACTCCGGCGGTGCGATCCGCTACCACGTCTACCGCGGCGAGCAGGGCGACTTCGCAGCCCTCGAGGACGCCTCGCCCGACGTCTGCGAGCGGGGCGTCTTCTCCGATCCGACGAGCGGTCCGACCCTCCCCGACTCGCCACCGGCGGGTGGGCTTCTCTGGTACCTGGTGACGGCGGAAAGCGCCGAGGGGGAGGGGACCGTGGGCTCGGGCGGCTACGGGATCCGGATCCCGAACTCTCGCGGTCCGTGCGCGCTCGCTTGTGACCCCGGCCACGAGCCACAGCCGAACGCGGGGCGGACCGAAGCCCCCGGCGCCGCGGGCTGCCCCAACGGTATGAACGCGGTCGGCACGTTTTGCATCGACACCTACGAGGCGTCGCTCGTGCGCGCGGACGACGGATCGTCGTGGTCGCCCGACTTGAACCCGGGAATGACCGCCGTGCGCGCGCAGTCGGTCGCGAACGCGATCCCTCAGGCGTACATCAGCGGTACGCAGGCTTCGGCGGCCTGCCAAAACGCGGGCAAGCGCCTGTGCACGGACGCCGAGTGGCTGCGCGCCTGTCGCGGGCCGCTCTCGCTCACCTACCCGTACGGCAACACGCGCGACCCGATGGCGTGCAACGACGCGCGGCCGACTCACCCGGCGACCGATTACTTCGGCAACAACCCCTGGGATCTCGGCCACCGATGCCTCGACCAGATCCCGAACACGGTGGACCCCACGGGCGCCAGCTCCGTGTGCGTAACCTCGGAGGGGGTCGCCGACATGGTCGGCAACCTGGTGGAGTGGACCTCGGACCCCGCCGGGACGCTTCGCGGCGGCGACTACATGGGCGCTGTCCACAACGGGACGGGGTGCCTCATCAGGACGACGGC
>JANMVW010000121.1:0-5833 GCA_031393555.1 Acidobacteriota bacterium | reverse complement strand
GAGATGGTGATGCCGGGGGACAACGTGACTCTCGAGGTCACGCTGCACACGCCGATCGCGATGGTGTTGGGCTTGCGTTTCGCGATTCGCGAAGGCGGCAGGACCGTCGGCGCGGGAACAGTCACCGAGATCGTGGAGTAGGTCACCGACGAGTCCGCCCGGCCGCCCGGAAATTGTTCCGGGGACGCGGGGGGGCTTCAACGGTTCTGCCCTGGGCGACGGCCTAGGGAGGGTTAGGGCGACGATGGTGAACCAGAAAATTCGAATTCGGCTGAAGGCGTACGATCACCGTCTTCTGGACCAGTCCACAACCGAAATCGTGGATACGGCCCGACGGACCGGAGCGCGCGTAGCGGGACCGATCCCGCTCCCGACGGTGACCAACCGCTGGACCGTATTGCGTTCCCCGCACGTCGACAAGAAGTCGCGGGAGCAGTTCGAAATTCGGACGCACAAGCGACTCCTGGACATCCTGCAGCCGACGCCCGAAACGGTGGACGCTTTGATGAAACTCGATCTCCCCGCGGGAGTGGACGTCGAAATCAAGGCATTCGGGCCGGGGCAGTGAGGCGATCATGATTGACGGAATGATCGGACGGAAGGTCGGCATGACCCAAATCTTCCTCGAAGACGGAACGGTCGCGCCGGTCACGCTCATCGAGGCGGGTCCGTGCGTCGTCGTGCAGCGGCGCGTCGCGTCGAAGGACGGTTACGAGGCCGTGCAACTGGGCTTTGTTGACGCGCGGGCCGCGAAGCGGGCCAACAAGCCAACGCGCGGGCATCACGAGAAAGCCGGTGTTCCTCCGACTCGTATTCGCCGGGAGTTTCCCATCGATGCGAGTTCGGACCTGAAGCCGGGCGATCAGGTGCTGGTCGATATTTTTGAGGGTGTGGGCAAGGTCGACGTGATCGGCACCTCGAAGGGTAAGGGCTTCCAGGGCGTCATGCGCCGTCACAACTTCGGTGGCGGCCAGGGCAGTCACGGCTCGATGTTTCACCGCGCCCCCGGGTCCATCGGCTCTTCGGCCTTCCCGTCCCGCGTGTTCAAGGGGATGCGGGGCGCCGGCCACATGGGGAGCGCTCAGATCACCGTCAAAAACTTGAAGGTGATCCGCATCGACAAGGACAGGAACCTGCTGATGGTCCGCGGTGCCGTTCCGGGCGCCGTGGGCGTTGCGGTGACGCTTCACAAGTCGAAGGGCGCGAAGCCCACGGCGAAGAACTGACGGTGGGGACGGCCATGGCCCAAATTCCCGTTCGCGACTGGAACAACAAGACGCTTCGCACGCTGGAGCTCAACGAAGCCGTCTTCGGCTACCCGTTGAAAGAGCACCTGATCTACGAGGCTGTCTGCGCCTACCGCGCGGGCGGAAGGCGTGGAACCCACAAGATCAAGAACCGCAGCGAGGTCAGTGGCGGTACGAAGAAGCTCTGGAAGCAGAAGCACACGGGTCGTGCCCGGGTGGGGGACAACCGCTCGCCCCTGTGGCGGCATGGCGGAACGGTTCATGGTCCGGTACCGCGCGACTACAGTTGGAACTTCCCGGCGGCGATGCGGCGCAACGCCATCAAGTCCGCGCTGGCGCAGAAGCTTCGCGACGGGCAGATCGTTTGTGTCGACGGATTCGCATTGGCGACGCCGAAGACGAAAGACCTCGAAGGCGCGTTGTCCGGCAAGCTCGGCGTTACCAAGAAGGCCTTGCTGCTTTCGCTCGAGGCCGACACGAACCTCGACCTCGCTGCGCGCAACAACCCGCGTCTCAAGGTCGTGCGCGCCCTCGGCGTCTCGATCGTCGACCTTCTCGATCATGAGACCGTGGTGGTCTCCGAGGCCGCGCTGATGCGCCTGAGCGAGGTGTTGGCGTTATGAAACTGACGATTCAGGACATCATCCGGCAGCCGCTCGTGACCGAGAAGTCGACGCGCGCGCGTGAGAGCCGGGACGTTTATTGCTTCAAGGCCGACGCACGGGCCAACAAGGTCCAGATCGCGGCCGCGGTGGCGGAGTTGTTTGGTGTGAAGGTGGCCGATGTGCGCACCTCGATCGTGATGGGCAAGACCAAGCGGGCCGGCCGGTATCTCGGCAAGAGGCCCGACTGGAAAAAGGCATGGGTGCGCCTGGCGCCCGGCGAAAAGGAAATCGAATTCTTCGAGGCGAGCTAACGCTTTAGCCCGAGGGAGACTACGCTATGGCCGTAAAAATTTTCAGGCCCACCAGCCCGGGAACGCGCTTCAAGTCGGAGGTCAAACGGACCGAAGGCTCGACCAACGCCCCGCACAAGCCTTTGCTGGACACGAAAAAGCGAACCGGTGGCCGCGACAACCGCGGCCTTCTTGCGATTCGTCATCGTGGCGGCGGCCACAAGCGGAGATACCGAGTGATCGACTTTCGAAGGGACAAGTTCAACGTCACCGGGAAGGTCGAGACTTTGGAGTACGACCCGAATCGCACGGCGAATATCGCGCTCGTATGCTACGCCGATGGTGAGAGGCGTTACATCCTTGCGCCCGTGGGGCTCGAGGTTGGCGCCACCGTCCTTGCGTCCGCAGAAGCCGACATCGTTGTGGGAAACGCGCTCCCGATGAAGGTGATTCCACTGGGGACGACGATCCACAACGTCGAGATGAAGCGAGGCAAGGGCGGACAAATGGTTCGCTCGGCCGGAGCGGGCGCGCAGTTGATGGCTCGCGAAGGTGGTTGGGCGCTGGTCCGGCTTCCCTCCGGCGAGACGCGCAAAGTCGACCAGGAGTGCTGGGCGTCGATTGGGCAGATCGGCAACGTTGATCATGAAAACGAGAGCATTGGCAAGGCCGGCCGCAACCGTTGGAAGGGCTGGAGACCGACCGTTCGCGGCGTCGCCATGAATCCCGTTGATCACCCTCACGGCGGTGGTGAGGGCAAGACCTCAGGTGGCCGCCCCTCGTGCACGCCGTGGGGTGTTCCCACCAAGGGCAAAAAGACGCGCAATAACCCTCGCACGGACGCGTTCATCGTCCGGCGCCGGAAGTAGGTAGAGGTACGCATGGCACGTTCCGTCAGTAAGGGAGCCTTCGTCGACGGGCACCTTCAGAAGAAGATCGACGATCTCAATAAGCGATTCGACAAGAAGGTCGTGAAGACCTGGTCTCGCCGTTCGACCGTTATTCCCGACATGGTCGGGCACACGCTGGCGGTGCACAACGGGAGGAAATTCATCCCGGTGTACGTCACCGAGAACATGGTCGGGCACAAGCTCGGCGAATTCTCGCCCACACGGACCTTCAAAGGTCATGGCACCAAGGGCGATAAAACCGCCGCCGTCAAGTAGCGCGGGAGGACGACGTGATCGCAACGGCCCGACTCAAGTACCTGGGAGTTTCCGCGCAGAAGACGCGTCTTGTCGTGGACCTCGTCCGCGGCAAGTCCGTCGGCGAGGCCTTGGCGTCTTTGCGCTATTCGCGAAAAATGGTGGCGAAGGACCTCGAGAAGCTGCTCCAGTCCGCATTGGCGAACGCCCAGCAGAAGGATCCCAAGCTGGACGTGGACCGGTTGGTGGTCGCACGGGCGACCGTCGATGACGGACCTCCTCAAAAGCGCGCGCGTGCCCGCTCGATGGGCCGAATCTATCGGATCCTCAAAAGGTCTTCGCACGTGTCGATCGCTCTCGACGTGACGCCCGCCAAAACGGCTCCGCGCGTTACTGCGGCCAAGAGGTAATCGTGGGACAGAAAGTCCACCCGTACGGATTCCGCATCGGCTTCAACAAGACTTGGCGTTCCCGCTGGTACGCGTCGAAGAAGTACGCCGAGCTCCTGCACGAGGACCTGAAGCTCCGCAAGGTGTTGAAGACGCGACTCGGACACGCGGGCGTCTCAGCGATCGAGATCGAACGAGCCGCCAACAAGCTGAAAGTGAACATTCTGACCTCGCGCCCCGGCATCATCATCGGCCGTAAGGGAAGCGAAGTGGATCGTCTGAAAGAAGACATTCGCAAGCGCACCCAGCGCGAGGTCTTTATCAATATCCTCGAGATCGACAAGCCCGAGATCGATGCCCAGTTGGTCTCCGAGGCGATCGCGATGCAGCTCGAAAAGCGAGTCGCTTTCCGGCGCGCGATGCGCAAGGCGATTGAATCCGCTCTTCGATTCGGAGCCAAGGGGATCAAAGTCCAGGTCGGCGGACGGCTGGCGGGCGCGGAGATTGCGCGGACTGAGAGGTATCTCGAGGGGCGGCTGCCATTGCACACGCTTCGCTCCGAGATCGATTACGGTGTTGCCGAGGCGCGTACGACCTACGGTGTCATCGGGGTCAAGGTGTGGATCAACCGGGGCGAATCGCGCGAGATCCGTGTCTCCGACGACGCGCGCCGCTAGAGCGCCGGAAAGGAACGCAACGTCATGTTGATGCCGGGCAAGGTGAAGTTCAGAAAGCAACAGCGCGGTCGGCGCTGCGGCAAGGCGACGACGGGGTGCACCGTTGCGTTCGGTGATTTCGGCCTGAAGACCCTGGAGGACGGCTGGATCACCGCTCGGGAGATCGAGGCGAGCCGTATCGCGATCACCCGCTTTGTCAAGCGCGGTGGGAAGATCTGGGTTCGGCTCTTCCCCGACAAGCCGATCACGAAAAAGGCGGCCGAAACGCGTATGGGCAAGGGCAAGGGCGCTCCCGAGGCTTGGGTCGCCGTTGTGAAGCCGGGCAAGGTGTTGTTCGAGATGGAGGGCGTGGACGAAAAGACCGCGCGCGAGGCGATGCGCCTCGCGTCCCACAAGCTCTCCGTGAAGACAAAATTCGTCGCGCGTCGGGCGCAATAGGTTCAAGGCGATGTCGCAGAGAACGAAGACTCTCATCAAGTATCGGGACATGGAGCCGGAGCTTCTCGCCAAAGAGGAGGCCGAGCTCCGAACCTCCATCTGGAAGATGAAGCTCCAGATGGGGACGGGTCAGATCACAGACCCCCTGCGGCTCGCGGTGATCAAGAAGGATCTCGCGCGGCTATTGACCTTACGACGCGAGCGCGCGGCGGAACCGACCGCCGTCAAGCGCTCCTAAGAGGGGACCGGAATCATGGCTGAAACGATCACCAGGCGAAGGGCGTCGAAGGTCGGCGTCGTCGTATCGGATAAGGCGGACAAGACCGTCGTTGTCCGCGTCGATCGCATCGTGCGCCACAAGATGTATAAGCGCTACGTGCGCAAAGCTGCGACGTTCATGGCGCACGACGAAGATAATCAGGCCAAGGTCGGCGACACTGTCGAGATCGTGGAATCCCGCCCGCTCTCCGCGCGCAAGCGGTGGCGCCTGCGAAAAATCGTCAAGCGGGGCCAGGGCACGGTCGAGACCGCGGTCGCGGCCGAAGTCGGCATGCCGTGAAGACGAGGAGCGGATCATGATTCAGATGCGCACGATCCTGGAGGTTGCGGACAACTCCGGGGCCAAAAGGATTTCCTGCATCCACCTCCGCGGTGGATCGCAGGGGCAGTACGCCGAGCTCGGCGACGTCATCACGGCCAATGTGAAGGAGGCGTCGCCGGACGGCAACGTGAAGAAGGGGCAGGTCGTCAAGGCGGTCATCGTCCGCCATGTCAAGGCCTACGGGCGGCGAGACGGCTCGTACATCCGATTCGACCAAAACGCCGCGGTCATCATCAACGACGCTCGCGAACCCGTGGGTACGCGCGTCTTCGGCCCCGTGGCGCGTGAGCTGCGGGACAAGAAGTTCATGAAAATCGTCTCGCTGGCGCCCGAAGTTCTCTGACGGCCCGGGGCGAGGGAGCAGCACATGCCTGGTCTGAGAATTCGAAAGAACGACAACGTGGAAGTCATTTCCGGCAAGGACAAGGGCAAGCGAGGCCG
>JANMVW010000120.1:0-1807 GCA_031393555.1 Acidobacteriota bacterium | reverse complement strand
GCCAACCAGGAAGGGAGTCACAGCCATGATCGAAGCACAATCGGTGACCAAAGACCCCGTCTGCGGAATGACCGTTGACGAGAAGACCGCTGTCCACGCCGAACGCGATGGAAAGACGTTCTACTTTTGCGGCGATCACTGTCGCCAAGCCTTCCTGTCCGCGCCCGCTGGTGTCACGGCCAAAGACAAGCCCGGCGGCTGCTGCTGATCGCGATTCTAGAGGTTTCCTCCACCGTTTTGATGGTGCGACCGTCGGTGCGGTCCACATCGTCAAGGACACTCACCGCCGGAGGGGATGCCATGCTGGTCGCGCACCGACGAGCCGTACGTTCCCGCGAAGCAGTCGTTACGCGCCCGGACCAGATAGTAGTAACCGTCACCGGGAGCCGGGGCGGTGCGCGGATCCGCGTACTGTGTATTCGAGAGCCCTGAAGCGAGGCAGACTCCGGAGTCGAAGTTGCCGGCAGCTCTCATCGCGGAAAGGAGGCCCGTCGCAATCTCGTAGGTGACTGAAGTTCCTCCGGAACGCGTCGACGTCCACTGCACCGCGGTCGGGCCGGGCCCCGAAAGCACGAGGGCGCCGACGGCCTCTGGAACCGACTGAGTCAGATGCACGATCCGTCCTTCGGACGGGATGTCATCCACCAGGGCGAAGAGCAAGTACCACCCTTGCGGGGCCGCCACATCGCTTGCGGGGACGTCGAAGCTGACGCTTGAGCCGGTCTGCGAGAACACGAGCGAACGGTGGCGAGGGATGCCCGCGTCCATCCAGTGGGTGACCGAGTTCGTGCCCATCAGGACGACGTCGGTGACCGCCGAGGTGCGCGATACCGACATCTGGGCCGACGATCCGGAGCACAATCGATCCGAGGCCAACGAATCGATGCGCGGCCGGACCCCTCGGAACAGATAGGGCGGCTCATAGGCCTCGACACTCGACTCGCTCGGAGGATTGCCGGGCTCCCCGGTCCCGCCCGTCGTGATCACGCGGCCATCGGGCACGAGGAGGGTCGTGGCGTGATACTCGCGAGCCAACACGAGGTCGGCCCCGCGCCGCCACGTGCCCCTGTGAGGGTCGTAGATGTCGGTGAGCTTCACCTGCCCCCACGGGTTGACGGGGACGGGATCGGCGTCTTCCTTCTTCCCGCCTGCGGCAAGCACAAAGCCGCCCGGAAGCAGGACCACTTCGGGACGGCTTCGAATCGTTTGTGGTGACGGGCCCAAACTCCATGCGCCGGTCGTGGGATCGTACAGCTCGACCATGGAAGGGTCGGGCTTCGTCCCTTTGTAAATTCCCACCGCCATGACGCGTCCGTCCGGCAGAAGAACGATCGAGTGGTCGGAGTGGTCGGGGAAGTTCCGATCCGCCTGAACGAAGTTCCCCGTTGGCGACCAGGTCCTCGTCCCGGTGTTGAAGAGTTGAGGCGGATACCAAGTGAGAAGGACGTCTCCGGTCTCGAGCAACACCGCGGGTGGATACTCGGTCGGAAGGTCGAGAGAGTCCGTCGGGGTCCACGTTCGGGTGTCGGGGTCGAACAGCTCGCAGGTCGGCGTGCGCTGTGCGTTGGGGCGCTGGCCGCCTCCGCAGCTCAACAGCGCGCCGTCGGCCAGCCTCACGAGCCCTGGGTACCAGCGCTCTTGGTTGAGATCGGCCATCGAGGTCCAGGTTTGCGAAGCCGGGTTCCAGTTCTTGACGGTTTTCACCGCGTCGCGGAAGTCACCCGAATTCTGCCCGCCCACGAACAGCACGGATCCGTCGGACAGCAAGGTCGTCATGTGGCAGCCTTGCCAAGAGTGAGACGATGGA
>JANMVW010000110.1:0-10181 GCA_031393555.1 Acidobacteriota bacterium | reverse complement strand
AGACGAACTCACCGGCGCCCAAGGTGAGGGACACGCCGTCCAAGGCCAGGGTTTCGATCCGGTCGGTCCGGTAGACCTTGCTGACGCCTTCCAGAGAAATCATCGGCCCGCTCCCTTCGGGTCGGGGGAGGCCCGCCCGGTCAGTCGCACCGTTTCGAGGTGCGCGAAGTCCCTCATGTCGGACAAAACGATCGTCTGGCCTTCGGTCAGACCGTCCGTGATCTCGAGGCGCTCGTATCCCGCCAAGCCGACGCGCACGGAGCGTTTGACCAACCGGCCGTTCTCGAGGACGAACACGGGCTGCACGGCCCCTCCGCTCGAGAACGGCCCCCGCGGGATCGACACGACGCCGTCCCGCCGGTCGGCGACCACGTGGATGTCGACACGGAGGTTCTGGCGAAGAGCGGGGTCGGACGGGTTGACGAGGTCCACCAGGAATTTCGCCACGCCTCCCTCGATGGCCGGCAAGACCGAGGAAACGGTTCCGTCCAAACGCCGGCCTGAGACGTCGACCCGCGCGGGCATGCCGCTTCTCAATCGGGCGGCGTGGACATCGGAAATCGTGCCCTCGACCCGGAACGCATCGAGACGGGCGACCTTGGCTACGGCCTGGCCGCCGCGAACCGTTGCGCCCTCCTCGGAGACGACGAAGGTCACGACGCCGTCCAGGTCGGCGCGCGCCGTGGCGAGTTCGAGCTGGCGGCGCGCCTCGCCGGCCTCTTTCTCGAGGATGCGCCTGTCCAGGGTCACACCTTCGAGCTGCGCCGCCGCCGACCGCTCGGCGTTTTCACGTGCGACCGCGAGCTGACGCACTTCGATGCTCGCCTTCTCGGCCTCGATGCGAGTCTCCTCGAGCGCTTCGTCTGAGACCAGCCCGTCGGCGCGAAGCTTCTCGCGCTGAGCCAAGCGGTGCGACAGCATGCGCGCGTCCAAGGTCCGGCTCTCCGCCCTCGCGTCGAGGTCCGACAACGCGGCGGCCAGTTGGAGGGCCACGCGCCGGGACTCGGCGAGTTTTTGCGCGACGCGATCCTCGAGCCTCGCGAGATCGAGGCGTGACGCGCCGGTGTCCAGAAGAACGATCGGATCGCCGACGTGAACCGTATCGCCGGCCCGCTTCAGGATCTGAAGCACGCGCGTTTCGACCGGGCTGGCGATCGAGCGTTCCGCCGCGGGGACGACGATCCCGGCGGCATCCAAGGTGGCCTCGACGGTCGCCCGTTCGACAAGGCCGAAGCGGAGACGCTCGCGAGCCACCGACGGCCGCAGCCAGCCGAAAAAGAGCGAGAACGCGACCGCCGCGACGACGATCGATCCCAGCCCGAGCGCGGCGCGCCGGAGGCGGCGTTTGCGGAGGACGTCGGGTTCGATGGGGCGATCCATGGAGTTCATTGCGATGGGGCTCATCGCAAGTGCGATGCCAGTCTCATCGCTGGCTTTTTCCGCAAAAGAACACGACGCGCGATGTTCGCGCGTCGTGGCCCGTTCGTTTCCGGACGGCGGCCGTCCGGAAACGTAAGGTTCTTACTCAGAAAATAGACTCAGAGCGGAGGGTGGAGCGGGGACTCAGCGCCTGCGCACGACACCACCCAGCCGCTGCACCAACGCCCGGCGCATGCTTTCGGCAAGGGGGCGTGGCCCGGCGACGGCGCCCGAGAGGATCCGAGGATCGGGCTGGTTGAAGACGACCGGGTCCCCATCCAGACGGAGGTAGGCGCGCCCGGCGGCCTCGAGGAGGCCGACGCCTCCGCAGACGTCCCACTCGTTCTTCGGGAGCACCGAGTACGTCAGCGCGTCGGCGCCCCCCGCGACGCGCAGCAGTTTGTAGGCCACGCTCCCGACGGGACGCGTCGTGCCGACGAGCTTCCGGAAATCCGTGAGATCGCCCGCCTCGGACTCGGTGCGGCTGACGATCGCGTCCACTTCGGCGAGGGACGAAGGGGCCGGGCGGGGGATGAGGCCCGTGAACACCGGAGGGCCTCCAGCAACCCAAGTTCCGCTCTCGCCTGTCATCGGATTGACCACGGCGGCGGCGACGACGCTCCCCGACGACACGAGACCGATCGAGACCGCAATCTCAGGGATTCCGGACAGGAGTTGCTTCGTTCCGTCGATCGGGTCGACGATCCAGACGAAATCGCAACCGAGTCTCCCATCATCGTCGACGGTTTCCTCGGAAAGCCAGCCGCTGCCCGGGAGGAGCTCGGTCAGCGCGCGCTTCAGGAACGCGTCCACCGCGGCATCGACGACGGTCACCGGTGATCCGTCGTCCTTGCGCGTGACCCCGAGAGGCGCCAGGGCACCTTCCCTTGCGAGCGACGCGGCGGCCTCCGCGACCGCGGCCAAGGCCCCGCGTTCGAACGGCACGCTCACGCTCCCGTCCTGCGTAAGATGAGGATCGATTGGTCGTCGTGAGGCTTTTCGCCTTCGACGAAGCGCCCCGCGGCGCCGAGGATCTCCCGGGCCGCCGTTTCTGCGGGAAGGGACGCGGCGGCGCGAACGGCGGTTTGCAGGCGGGGGAGGCCGTACTCTTCGCCGGAGGCGTTCGTCGCTTCCGTGATGCCGTCCGAGTAGAGGACGAGTTGGTCGCCCCGCTGAAGTGTCGCGGACCCTTGCGTGTACGCGATGCCGGGGAGCATCCCCAACGGAAGCGAAGACGCCGCCAGGGGCTCGATACTGCCTCCGCGAACGAGAAGGGCCGGGTTGTGCCCAGCGTTCAGGTAGACGACTTCGGATGAAGCGGCCGAGATCTCGGCGTAGAAGAGCGTCGCATACCGGTTGTCGAGACCCGAGCGCTCGAGGACGCCGTTCAACGAGGCGCCGAGCGCCTCGAGGTTCGCCGCCGCCGGCGCCAGCGCGCGCAGGGTCGCCTGCAACTTCGCGCAGAGCAGCGCGGCGCCCATGCCTTTCCCGGCGACATCGCCCAGGGCGACTCCCGTGCGGCCGTCGGCGCCGTCGAGGTAGTCGATGAGATCACCGCCGACGTCGTTCGCCGGCGTGGTGGCGCTGAAGAGCTCCCAGCCCTCGATCGACGGATGCGCCTTGGGCAGAAGCGAAAGCTGCACCTGTCGCGCGACCTCGATCTCGTCGCGTGCGAGCAGTTTGTCTTTCAGCTCGAGCATCAGCACTACGAGGATCGGGAAGAACGCGAGTCGCGAGGTATCCATGTCGACGTGGAGGTCGGGCCGGTCGATTTTGATGCGCCAGATGAAAAGCAATACCGCCAGGAGCAGGAGGACCCGCCGGCTGGGAGCCAGCCGCCGCAGGAGGTTCCGCGACAACCATCTGGCGATCCAGAAGAACCGTTTGAGATGGCCCATGCCGGCGAGGCGCTCGCGCTGGTCGTCGGTCAGATAGAAACGATAGATATCCCGCAGGTCGCGGCGATAGGCGTCTCGGAGCTTGCCGGTCCGGACGTCCTGGAACACCAGCTTTCCGAGGCCGATGTCGTCGCCCGCCACGTTAGAAAAATCCGAGCGAGAGCTTCGCGACCTCGGTCATCATGTCCTTGGTCCACATCGGCTCC
This sequence comes from Acidobacteriota bacterium, assembly GCA_031393555.1. Classification (GTDB taxonomy): domain Bacteria; phylum Acidobacteriota; class Polarisedimenticolia; order Polarisedimenticolales; family DASRJG01; genus DASRJG01. The sequence continues at coordinate 6,658 of JANMVW010000110.1, read as the reverse complement.
CAGACGATCTCCGCCTTTGCGCTTTTGACGCCGGCGACCGAGGCGACCTTTTGCTCGACCTCGGGAGGGATCTGCTCAGCCGCGGGACACGACGGGGACGTGAGGGTCATGCGCACCGTGACGTCGTTTTCGGGGCTGATGTCGATCCCGTAGATCAGGCCGAGCTCGTAGATGTCCACGGGGATCTCGGGGTCGAAGACGGTTTTGAGCGCCATGACGATGCGCTCTTCGAGGTGGTCGGTGTCGTTCATACGATCACTCCGTCGAGACGGGCTTCGCCTCGCGGTCGAGCGCGGCCTTGAGTGTGTGCCAGGCCAGCGTAGCGCACTTGACCCGTACCGGGAACTCGCGCACCCCCGAAAAGACGGCGAGTTTCCCCAACGGTCCGGCCGGAGCGCCCGGAGCGGGGGCTGCCGTCAAGAGCCGGTGGAACCACTCGAAGAGGTTTCTACCCTCTTCCAAGGTCTTCCCCTTCAGGCACTCGGTCATCATCGAGGCCGAGGCCGTGGAAATCGCGCAGCCCTGTCCTTGAAATCCGATGTCCTTGATCCGGCCGTCCTCGACGTCGACGAAAACGGTGAAGGTGTCCCCGCAGAGGGGATTCCTTCCGTCGGCCTCGTGCGTGACTTCCGGGGGGGTTCGGAAGTTCCGAGGGGCCTTGCAGTGGTCGAGGATGACCTCTTGGTAGAGCTCCCGCAGGTCGCTCATCCGCGGAACACCTCGACGCATTTCCTCAATCCCGCGACGAGCGCATCGCATTCTTCGGTCGTGTTGTAGAACGCGAGCGACGCCCGAATGGTGGCGGGCACCCCGAAGCGCGCCATCAGGGGTTGCACGCAGTGGTGCCCGGCGCGGACGGCGATGCCTTCGAGATCGAGAATCGTCCCCGCGTCGTGCGGGTGGACGCCGTCGATCACCATCGAGAACACACCCACGCGTTGCTTCGGCTTTCCGATCAAGCGGACCTCGGGAACGGTCGAAAGGCCGGCCAGCAGGCGATCGACGAGCATCTGCTCGTGCGCGGCGATTGCGTCGTAGCCGAGGCCCGCGACGTAGTCGATGGCTTCGGCCAATCCCAGCGTGCCGGCGATGTTGGTGGTGCCGGCCTCGAACTTGAAAGGAAGCGGAGCGTAGGTCGTTTTCTCGAAGGTCACGAGCTCGATCATGTTGCCGCCGCCCTGATAGGGGGGCATCGCGTCGAGAAGCTCTTCGCGCCCCCACAAGACGCCGATCCCGGTGGGGCCGAACAGCTTGTGCCCCGAAAAGACGTAGAAGTCGCAGCCGAGGTCCTGGACGTCCACGGCGCGGTGGGAGATGGTCTGCGCCCCGTCGAGCAAGACCGGGATATCGCGAGCTTTCGCCAAGGCGACGAGCTCTTTGACTGGGTTCACGGTACCCAGGGCGTTCGAGACGTGGATCATCGAGAGGATCCTGGTGCGCGGGGTGAAGAGCCGCTCGGCCTCTTCGAGGATCAACTCGCCGTCGTCGTCGACGGGGATCACTCGAAGTTTCGCCCCCGCGGCCTCGCACGCCAGCTGCCACGGCACGATGCCCGAGTGATGCTCCATCGCGGAGATCAAAACCTCGTCGCCGGGGCCGAGGTGGGTGCCCCCCCAGCTCGACGCGACGAGGTTGATTGCCTCGGTGGTGCCCCGCACGAAGACGATCTCGCGGTCGCTTCTCGCGTTGACGAAGCGGGCGACCCGGGCGCGCGCGCGGTCGTAGGCGGCGGTCGCCTCCTGGCTGAGGAGGTACACGCCGCGGTGGATGTTGGCGTACTGCTCGGCGTAGAAGCGCGATTGCGTGTCGATGACCGCCTGGGGCTTCTGCGTCGAGTTCGCGTTGTCCAAATAGACGAGGGGGCGGCCTCTCATCGGGCGAGCGAGCATCGGGAAGTCGCCCCGGACGCGCGAAACGTCCCACGCCGCAGTGACGGGGAGGGCGCTCGCGGGTTTCACGCTCACGCCTCGATTCCGCGGAAGTCGCGCTCGAGGCGGAGGTGGAGCGTCTCCACGAGCAGTTCGCGCACGGCAGCCACGGGGATCTTCTCGATGACGTCGTCGGCGAACGCGCGAATCAGGACGTTGCGCGCTTCGTCCTTGCCGATGCCGCGGGTGCGCAGATAAAAAAGAGACTCCTCATCGAGGCGGCCGATCGTCGCTCCGTGCGTGCACTTCACGTCGTTGGCGTGGATGACGAGTTGCGGCCGCGTGTAGACGACGGCCTCGTTCCCGAGGATCAGGTTCTTGTTCGACTGCTTGGCGTCGGTCTTCTGGGCGCCCTCGCGGACCAGGATGCGGCCGTTGAAAACCGCCCGGCTGTTTCCCGCGAGGAGCCCCTTGTACATCTCCCAGCTGGGGCAGTTGGGCATCGCGTGGTCGAGCCACGTGTGGTTGTCGACGTGCTGCTTGCCGTCCACCAGATAGAAGCCGTAGAGGTGACACTCGGCCCCTTCGCCGTCGAGACGCGAGCCGATGTCGTTTCGTGCCAAGGCCGCGCCGAAGGACACATTGTGGGAGAGGATCCGCGCTCCGCGCGCCTGGTGCCCGGCGACGCTCGCGACGTGCCAGCACGCGGGGCCCTCGGTCTGGATCTTGATGTGCGTCACCTGGGCGTCGGTCTCAGCCACGATTTCCGTCACCGCGTTCGTCAGGTACGTCCCCGCGGAGAGCGCGACGAACGATTCGACGATCGTCACGTGCGAAGCGGCCTGTGCGACGACGAGCGTGCGAGGGTGAATCGCCGACGAAGCGGACCCGGGCACGGCGACGTGGACGACGTGAAGCGGTATCTCCGCAACGACACCGGCATCGACCGTGACGACGACGCCGTCCACGAAGAGGGCCGTGTTGAGCGCGACGAAAGGAGCACTCTCGACGGAGGCCGCTCGACCGAGGTACGCCTCGAGTCGATCCGGGGATTCCGCCAGTTCCTTGGAGAGGCTCGTCACGCGCACGCCGCGGGGAAGACCCGAGAGGTTCGAAAGCCCCTCGTCGAAGCGCCCATTCACGAGGACGACCCGGCAGGGGAGGACCGAGGCGAGCGGTATCACGTCGAGAGCGGCGGCCGTCGCCGTCGCCGGTCCCGCCGTCGTCGCGGCGAACGGCGCCACTGCCTGCAGGTTGGTCTGGCGCCAGTCCTCGTCGGTAGGCTTGGGAATGCCCAACGCGTCGAATCGCACCCGCGCGTCGGTCCTCAGGCGCGCCAGCCAGTTCGTCGCCTCGACGGAGGCGGTCCGGCTCATCGCGCGACCTCCTCCTCGATCCACGAGTACCCCTTCTTTTCGAGCTCGAGAGCCAGCGATCGGTCTCCCGAGCGGACGATGCGGCCGTCGGCCAGCACGTGGACCTGATCGGGAACGATGTAATCGAGGAGCCGCTGGTAGTGCGTGACGACGACGATCGCGCGCTTGGACGACCGCATCGCGTTGACGCCGTTCGCGACGATTTTCAGCGCGTCGATGTCGAGGCCGGAGTCGGTTTCGTCCAGAATCGCCAACTTCGGATCGAGCACCATCATCTGGAAGATCTCGTTCCGTTTCTTCTCGCCCCCCGAAAACCCCTCGTTGACCGAGCGATTGAGGAAGCTCTCGTCCATCTCGACGATCTTCATTTTTTCGCGAACGTAGGCGAGGAAATCGATCGCGTCGAGGTCGTCAAGGCCCCGATGCTTGCGGATCGCGTTCAAGGCCGCCTTGAGAAAGTAGACGTTGCCGACGCCCGGAATCTCGACGGGGTATTGGAACGCGAGAAAGACGCCTTCGCGGGCCCGGTCTTCCGGCTGCATCCCCGAGAGGTCTTTCCCTTCGAGGAGGATGCGTCCGTCGGTGATCGTGTACGTCTCGCGACCGGCGAGCACCTGGGCGAGCGTGCTCTTCCCGGAGCCGTTAGGTCCCATGATCGCGTGCACCTCGCCGGCGTTCACCGTGAGGTCGATGCCTTTCAGTATCTCCCTGCCGTTGACCGTGGCGTGGAGGTTCTCGATCTTCAGCATGTCTACCCGACGCTCCCTTCGAGGCTCACCCCAAGGAGTTTCTGCGCTTCCACCGCGAACTCCATCGGCAGCTCGCGGAAGACCTCCTTGCAAAAGCCATTGACGATCATGTTGACGGCGTCTTCTTTAGAGATGCCGCGTTGCTGGAAGTAGAAAATCTGATCCTCGCCGATCTTCGACGTGGACGCTTCGTGCTCGACGGTGGCGGTATTGTTGGCGACATCGATGTACGGAAACGTGTGCGCGCCGCAGGTGTCGCCGAGCAGCATCGAGTCGCACTGGGAGTAGTTGCGCGCGCCGGTGGCACCTTTCAGCACCTTGACCGCGCCGCGGTAGGTGTTCTGGCCGTGCCCCGCGGAAATCCCTTTCGACACGATCGTCGAGCGCGTGTTCTTTCCGATGTGGATCATCTTCGTCCCGGTATCGGCCTGCTGGCGGTTGTTCGTCAGCGCGACCGAGTAGAACTCGCCGACCGACTCGTCTCCTTGAAGGATGCAGCTCGGGTACTTCCAGGTGATCGACGAACCGGTTTCGACCTGCGTCCACGAGATCTTCGACCGGAACCCCGCGCACTTCCCGCGCTTGGTGACGAAGTTGTAGATGCCGCCCTTTCCGTTCTTGTCGCCGGGGTACCAGTTTTGCACCGTCGAGTACTTGATGGTCGCGTCATCATGCGCAATGAGCTCGACGACCGCGGCGTGGAGCTGGTTTTCGTCGCGCATCGGCGCCGTGCACCCTTCGAGGTAGCTCACGTGAGCGCCGGCGTCGGCGATGATGAGCGTCCGCTCGAACTGCCCGGTCTTCGCGGCGTTGATGCGGAAGTACGTGGACAGCTCCATGGGACAGCGAACACCCTTGGGTACGTAGCAAAACGACCCGTCGGTGAACACGGCCGAGTTCAAGGCGGCGAAGAAGTTGTCGGTCGTGGGGACCACGGACCCGAGGTACTTTTCGATCAGGTCCGGATGCTCTTGCACCGCCTCGGAGAACGATCCAAAGATGATCCCCAGGGACTTCAGCTTGTCCTTGAACGTCGTCGCAACCGACACGCTGTCGAACACCGCGTCGACCGCGATCCCGGCGAGCGCGGCGCGCTCGCTCAGAGGAATGCCGAGCTTCTCGTAGGTTTTCAGAAGCTCCGGGTCCACATCGGCGAGGCTCGTCGGACCGGCGTGCGTTTTCGGCGCGGAGTAGTAGATGATCGCCTGGTAGTCGATGGGCGGGTAATGGACGTTCGCCCACTCCGGCTCTTTCATCGTGAGCCAGTGACGGTAGGCCTTCAGCCGCCAGTTCAAGAGGAACTGGGGCTCGTTTTTCTTCTTCGAGATCAGGCGGATGACGTTTTCATCGAGACCGGGGGGCACCGACTCGGATTCGATGTCGCTGACGAATCCGTACTTGTATTCGCGGTTCGCGAGGTCCTCGACGGAATGGGTTTCGGTCTTCACAGAGGCCTCGCGATCTGCGGGGACACGTTCAACAGTCGAACGTCGGGGCGGAGCATCTGCGGCATCACCATGTCGGAAAGCGGGATTCTATCGAGCGCATCGCGCATCGCAACGCTGATCCGCTGCCAGTTCGTCTGGACCGGGCACGAGCCTTCGCGATCGCAGTGACCGGGGTTGGCGGCGCATTCGGTGATTCCGATGGGACCTTCGAGCGCTTGGATCACATCGCCGATGCTGATGCGCTCGGCGGATGCGGCGAGCCGGTAGCCGCCCTTCACCCCGCGGTGCGAGACGAGCAAGCCTCCCCTGGCCAGCGCCTTCAAGATCTTGCTCGCCATCGGGAGGGGGATGCTCGACTGCTGGGCCGCGTGCTTTGCCGTGTGGACCTCGGAGAGCGGGCGGCTGGCCATTTGCGATAGGAGAAGGATGCCATAGTCGGTTTGACGGGTTATTCGGATCATTTTTGCGACTCCCGCTCAAACAGTACCACCTAGGTCCCATTTAGCCAAGGAAAGACTCTTGGTGGCTCCTTTGCGCAGCCGCGGTACATTGCGCCGTCTCCTCGGGAGGGCTCCTCGTGACGTTCCGGAAACTCCGAGCCGCGGCCGGAATCCTTGGGCTCGCGGCGTTATCGTCGGCGTGGGCCGCGACGGAATCCGGTACCGTACGGTGGGTCAGGGTCGACTACGGCGCTCTCGTCGACGGTCGCAGACTCACGCATTCGGGGGAGCCGGTGGGCGTGTTGCTTTCGCGCCTCGCGCAGGGGTCCGGCGACGCCCTGGCCCACCGTCTCCTCGACCCGATCCTCGAGCTTTACGCTTTTGTGCTTCCGGACGCGCTCGATACGCTGGGCCCTCCACACGATCCACCCTGGGTCGAGGCCGGGCCCCTGTGGGAGTCCGGGGAGGCCCAGCCCGCCTGGGTCGAACTCGCCAGGGCCCGCCGATTCCTCCTCGAAAGCGACGGCGAGGGGCATCTGCGCGCTTGCCTCCCGGCGTCCTCGTTCGAGAGCGCCCGTGACGAAGCGCCATCGGACGCCAAGGACCCGGTCTCGGTCGCGAAGGAGGCGTGGGACGAGGCGTGGCCGGTGCTGCGCCACGCGGTGGCCGGAGAGCGGCGCCGCCTGGCGCGCCAGCGTGGCGGTGAGCTCCCGGCGCTCGACGTCGAGGTCCATGCTTACCGGCACCTGGTGGCGCAAAGCGCCTTCGATCTCGGGG
>JANMVW010000080.1:0-3345 GCA_031393555.1 Acidobacteriota bacterium | reverse complement strand
GCGTCGGCCTCGATCATGTCGTTGAGCGAGGCGACATGACGCCGCGAGATCACCAGCACGTGCGTGGGAGCCTGCGGGCTCAGGTCACGAAACGCGACGACGTCCGCGTCTTCGTAGACGATGCCCGCGGGGACGTCCTTGGCCGCGATGCGGCAGAAGATGCACGGCTGGCTCACCCGCGGATCCTCTCGATGGACGCTCCGAGCGCGCCCAGCTTCGTTTCCATCGATTCGTACCCGCGATCGAGATGATAGATACGGTCGACCACCGTCGGCCCGTCGGCCACGAGCCCGGCGAGCACGAGACAGGCCGACGCGCGCAGGTCGGTCGCCATCACCTGGGCTCCGGTGAGACGCGTCGGGCCGACGACGACCGCGGACCGCCCGTCGATGCGGATGTCGGCCCCCATGCGCTGCAGCTCGCCGACGTGCATGAAACGCCGCTCGAAGACCGTCTCGGCGATCATCGCGGCGCCCTGGGCTTGCGTCATCAACGTCATGTACTGGGCCTGCATGTCCGTGGGGAAGCCGGGGTGGGGGCTGGTGCGGAGATCGCGTGCGACCAGTGCCGACGGCGCAGCGACAACCAGACCCGCATCCGTCGCGGAGACGGTCACGCCGCAGGAGGACAGCTGCTGAAGCAGCACCTCGAGATGATCGGGGCGCGCCCCGACGACCTCGACGCCGTCTCCGACGAGCGCGCCGGCGATGAGGTAGGTCCCGGCCTCGATGCGATCGGGGATGACGCGATGGGAGGCGCCGTGCAGAGGCTTGCCACCCTCGATGACGAGCTCCCCCGTTCCTGCGCCCTCGATCGAAGCGCCCATCGCGATCAAGAGCTCGGCGAGATCGACGACCTCGGGCTCGCGAGCGCAGTTGGACAGGTGCGTCGTCCCTTCGGCGAGCACGGCCGCCATCATCAGGTTCTCGGTGCCGGTCACCGTCTCGAGGGGGAACGCGATCGACGCGCCGTGAAGGCGTTTGGCGGTCGCCTCGACGTAGCCGTGTTCGATCGCGATCTCGGCCCCCATCTTCTGGAGCCCGTCGATGTGGAGGTTGATCGGGCGCTCGCCGATCGCGCATCCGCCGGGAAGCGACACACGCGCGCGGCCGTACCTCGCAAGGAGCGGCCCGAGCACGAGCACCGAAGCGCGCATGGTCCGGACCAGGTCGTAGGGCGCCTCGAACGACGCGAGGCGGGTCACCTGGACCGACGCCGAGCCGTCCCCGCGGTCGACGACCGACGCGCCAAGCTGTTCGAGCACCCGCAGCATGGTGCGAACGTCGCGCACACGCGGGAGATTCGTCAGTTCGACCTTGTCTTCGGTGAGCAGCGTCGCGGCCAGCGCGGGGAGCGCCGCATTTTTCGCACCGGCGATCGAAACGCGACCCTTCAGACGCCGGCCACCCGTGATGCGCAATTTATCCATGGTGGAGGCGGATGATAGCACCCGCGCCTTGGTAGAATGCGTCGTTTCGCAGTGCTTTCCGCACGACCCGACCAAGAGGCCACGATGCTCGACATCCAGACGGTCCGAAACAACCCCGATCTCGTCGCCGCCGGCCTCATGAAGCGCGGCCAAGCCGTGGCGCTCGACGGGTTTCGAACGCTCGACGGGAAGCGGCGCGCGCGGCTCACCGAGGTCGAGAGCTTGAAGCGCCACCGCAACGAGAGCTCAAAGAAGATCGGCGAGGTCATGAAAAGCGGCGGCGACGCCGGCGCCCTCCGCAACGAGATGAAATCGCTCGGCGAGAAAGTCGCGGAACTCGAGAGAGAGATCGCCGAGGTCGAAGCCGAGCTCGACGAATTCCTGAAGCGCCTCCCGAACCTGCCGCACGAAAGCGTCCCCGCGGGAACGACGGCCGACGACAACGTCGTCGTGCGCACCTGGGGCACGCCGCGCGCCTTCAGCTTTACTCCCCAGGCGCACTGGGACCTCGGCCCCAAGCTCGGCATCCTCGACTTCGAACGCGCGGCGAAGATGACCGGCGCGCGGTTTTCGATCCTCGCGGGCGACGGTGCCCGGCTCGAGCGGGCGCTGATCAACTTCATGCTCGACCTGCACACCAAAGAGCACGGCTACACGGAAGTCCTGCCGCCGTTTCTGGTCAACGCGCAAGCGCTCTATGGAACCGGTCAACTGCCGAAGTTCGAAGAGGACCTGTTCAAGGTCGAACCGGGCGGCTACTACCTGATCCCCACGGCGGAAGTCCCGGTGACCAACATCCACTCCGAAGAGATCTTGGACGCCGCGCGCCTTCCCATCGCCTACTGCGCCTACACTCCTTGCTTCCGCAGCGAGGCCGGATCGTACGGCAAGGACGTGCGCGGCCTGATCCGCCAGCACCAGTTCGACAAGGTCGAGTTGGTCCGCTTCTCCGCGCCCGAAGACTCGTACGCGCAGCTCGAAGCCCTGACGGGTCACGCCGAGCAGGTGTTGCAGCGCCTCGAGCTTCCGTACCGCGTCATCGCCCTGTGCGGCGGCGACCTCGGAAACGCCGCCGCGAAAACCTACGACCTCGAGGTGTGGCTCCCCTCTCAGGGCGTCTACCGCGAGATCTCGTCGTGCTCCAACTTCGAGGCCTATCAAGCCCGCCGCGCGAACATCAAGTTCCGCGCGCGCGAAGGGGCGAAGGCGGCCTACGCGCACACGCTGAACGGTTCCGGGCTCGCCGTCGGGCGCACGCTGGTTGCGATCCTGGAAAACGGTCAGGATTCGGACGGGAGCATCTCGCTGCCGAAGGCGCTCCGCTCCTACATGGACGGCAAAGATCGGATCGTGGCGCGAGAGAATCTTTGAGGAGGGGTGGCCGAGTGGTTGAAGGCAGTCGCCTTGAAAGCGACCGCGCCCGAAAGGGCGCCGCGGGTTCGAATCCCGCCCCCTCCGCCACTCACGGTGGCCGCAAGCTTTAGACCAGGTAGGCGACCACCGCGATACCGAGCATCGTCAGCGCGATCGCGCACTTCGCGACGACCCCCAGGGCGAAGCCGATCACGACTCCAACTCCCGCTTGCGCCGCCTTCTTGAAGTTCGGGTCCTTCCAGTACTCGAACCCGACCGCGCCCGTGGCGGGCCCCAAGATCAGCCCGGGGAGCCCGAAGAATATTCCGACCACAGTGCCGACGACCGCCCCGAGGAGTCCCCACGGCGTCGCCCCCATCCGCTTGGCGCCCAGCACGCCGGCGACGTAATCGACGGCGAACGCGATCGCCGTCAGCACACCGCATACCGCGAGGGTGAGGCCCCCGATCTTCGTGAACCCTCCGGCCCAGGCGGCGGCCACGATCCCGAGATAGATGAGGGGGACGCCGGGGATCAACGGCAGCACGAGGCCGACGAGGCCG
>JANMVW010000023.1:0-6184 GCA_031393555.1 Acidobacteriota bacterium | reverse complement strand
CACTCTCCCAAACGTCGGCGACTACCTCACCGCAGCCGACACGGTTCCTACGCCCGCGCCGGGCCAAGGCGTCTACTACGTCACTGCCGCGACCTATCAAGGCGTAACGCGATACGGGCGCAAGGCGACCGCCGGGCACTTGAGTGGGCGCGATCCGGCGCTGCTGCCGGCGTGCGTGCCATAGGGCGCCGCTCATCACGCGTGCCGTAAACCCTTGGGGAATGCTTGCGCCACGATGAATGGCACCAGGATGGCACCAAACGACACACACCCACCGAAGAGCTTTCGCTCGTGTCGTCGTAAGTCCTGATTTATCAATGGTGCCGAAGCGGGGACTCGAACCCCGAAGAGCGTGAGCTCACTAGATCCTGAATCTAGCGCGTCTACCAATTCCGCCACTTCGGCAGGAGGGCGGCGTTACACTAGCAACCGCGTCATCGTAGTGTCAAGGAATCCAGGAGTTTCCATGCGCCCATCGAAGCCTGTGCGACCGCGTCGCGCGGAGGTCCGTCCCGTCGAACGCCCGAAGCCCGCGCCGAAGGATGTCTTGCTCGGCGTCTTTCAGCTGACCGCAAAAGGGGGGATCGTCGTTCCGTTCGATGCGTCCGATGGCGATCCGCTTCCGGTGGCGGCGTCGGCGCGGCATGGGGCGCAGGCGGGGGATGCGGTGGTGGTCGCGGTCTTGCGCGGAGGGCGGGGCGGGGTGACCGAAGCGAAGGTCACCGAGGTGTTGGGGCCGGTCGAAGCGCCCGGGGTGGATGTCGCGGTCGTCGCGCGACGGCACTCGCTGCGGCGCGAGTTTCCCGAAGAGGTTCGTGTCGCGGCGGCGAAGATGGCGCGCGCGATCGCTCCTAAAGATCTGGCGGGGCGCGAGCGGTTCGAAGATCCGCCGCCGGTGACGATCGACGGCGAGACGGCGCGCGACTTCGATGACGCCGTGTCGGTGACGGAGCTGGCCGGCGGGGGATTCCGGTTGTTCGTGCACGTTGCCGACGTGTCGTATTACGTCAAGCCGGGGGACACGATCGACACCGAAGCGGCGACGCGCGGGACGAGCGTCTACTTCCCCGATCGCGTTTACCCGATGGTCCCCGAGAGATTGTCGGACGATTTGTGCTCGTTGCGCCCCGGCGAAGACCGGCTGGTGCAGTCGGTCGTCATCGACTTCGATCGGAAGGGCGAGGTCGTCAGTACGCGGTTCGCCGACGGGGTCATCCGGTCGGCGGCGCGGCTGACCTACACGCAGGTGGCCGACTTGCTCGAGGGGCGGGGCGAGCGGGCGCCGCTCGCCCGCGAGGTCGCCGCAATGCTGCGCAGTGCCGAGATACTGCGCGATCGGCTCGAGAAGAGGCGGCGCGCGCGCGGGAGCGTCGATTTCGACCTTCCGGCGCCGACGATCCTGCTCGACGTCGAAGGGGTGATGACGGGGATCAAGATCGAGCCGAGAAATCGCGCGCACCGGATGATCGAGGAGTTCATGCTCGCGGCCAACGAAGCGGTCGCGACGTGGCTGTCGGCTCACGAGGTGCCGTGTCTGTTCCGGATCCACGACAACCCCGACCCGCTGAAAATCGAAGGGCTCGAGGCCTTCGCCAAGTCGTTGGGACTCACGCTGAAGGTGGGAAAAGCGGGGGTGCGACCCGGCGACATCCAGCGCCTGCTGGAAGACGCCGAGGGGCTGCCCGCCTACCCGGTGGTCACGCAGCTCTCGCTCCGTTCGATGAAGCAGGCCCGGTACGCGCCCGAGGACAGCGGGCACTTCGGACTGGCCGCGCCGCACTATCTTCATTTCACGTCGCCGATCCGCCGGTATCCGGATCTCGTCGTGCATCGGGCCCTGCGCGCGGCACGCCACAAGGGCAAGCCGGCACTGAAGGGGGATCTCACCGTGCTCGGCGAGACCTGCTCGAAGCTCGAGCGCGAGGCCGAAAGCGCGGAACGCGAGCTGCTCGAGTGGAAAAAGGTGAAGTTCCTGCGCGGACGCGAGGGGGAAGAGTTCGCGGGTGTCATCACCGGCGTGGCCCGCTTCGGCGTTTTCGTTCAGCTGGACGGTGGGATCGCCGAGGGGCTGGTCCGGATCGAGCGTTTGGGCCACGAGTGGTTTGACTTCGATCCGGCGCGCCACGAGTTGCGAGGATCGGCGACGGGACGCACTTTTCGTCTGGGCGACGCGCTCAAAGTGCGCGTCGAAAAGGTCGACGCCGTGCTGCGTCGCGTCGATCTGGTGCCGATCCTCGAGCGCGAGCCCGCGCGCCCGCGCGTGGGGCGAACAACCGGGCGAAAAGGGACTCGGTCGGGGCGGAAGAAGTAACCACCGGGCCTCCCCTGGGTGTAACCTCGGACCGTCAAGCGAGGGAGGATTTATGAAGAAAGTCGCGAAGGAATACACAGCAGCCGACATCATGACGAGAAACGTGATTTGCGTCACGAAAGATGCCGACCTGCGTGACCTGGGGAAGCTCTTCCTCGCGAAGGGGATCACCGGGGCGCCGGTGATCGATCGCGACGGGGACATCTGCGGGGTGATCTCGCAGACCGATCTTCTTTACTACCAGCTGACGCGCGATGACGAGCTGGTGATGCCGTCCGATTTCTATCAGAGCGCGCGCGTCGAGGGGCGGCCGCTGGCCAAAGGGTTCCAGATCGAAGACGTCAACACGGCGACCGTCGAAGAGGTCATGACGCCCGTGGTGCATGCCGTCTTGTCGACCACGCCGGTGGCCGCGATCGCGAAGCTGATGACGCAGCGCCACATCCACCGGGTGATCGTGCGCCGGGACATGAAGGTCGTGGGGATCATCTCGGCGCTCGACGTGCTGCGGGTTTTCGGCGGAGTCGATCGGGGCAAGACGGTCAAGCCGAAGACCACGGCCAAGCCTCGACCCAAGGCCAAGATCAAGGCCAAGGCGCGCCCGAAGGTGAAGGCCGCCCGAGCCCGGAAGCGCCGCGCCGCCTGATCCGACGGCTCTCTTTGCCCCGGAACCAACCCGCCACTAGAATCTCCTGACGTGCCCGCTGGCGCGTGGGAGACCCACACATGGATCGTTGGTGGCCCGATGGTACCGAGACCGGCTCGAGGCTGTGGCAGGGCGTCGTCGCCATCGCGGTGACCGGATGCCTGCTCGGGATAGGACAAAACGCCCTCGTGCGTTACGGCAATCCCAAGGGCGGGCTCGCCTGGAGCTACACCGCCCCCAAGCTCGACTCCCTGGACGACATCGCGCCGGCCGCGGCCGCGGCCGATAGTCAGCCCGGGGGGAGCCACCCGCTGCCGCCCGACATGAACGATCCCCTGCAGATCGTGGGAAGTGCTACGTCCGGCGTTCCGGACATCCCCGACGTCGGGAGGCCGATCCAGATCCAGATCGCGAAGGTGAAGGCCTTCTTCGACGCCAAAGCCGCGACGATCGTCGATGCGCGCGATCCAGCCGAATACGCCGAAGGGCACATCCCCGGCGCGGTCAACCTTCCTTACGAGCAGGTCGCCACCGACTCGGAGCGCCTCGAGAACTTCGATGCGAAGGGGAAGCCGATCATCATCTACTGCGGTGGCGGGACCTGCGAGATCTCGATGAACCTCGGCTTCTCTCTGGTCATGGTCGGTAAGAAGAAGGTGCTCGTGTACATGGGCGGATGGCCGGAGTGGGTGACCTCCGGATATCCCGTCGCCAAGGGCGCGACCCCGGAAGGCGCCTGATGAGCGCGATCCCGGCGTTTCTCTTGCACCCCACGGCGCGGCGCGCGGCGCAAATCGTCGCTGGGCTGATCTTCCTCGCGTCGGCTCTGGCCAAAATCGCCGATCTTCCTGCGTTCGCCGTCAGCATCCACAACTTTCGGCTCGAGCCGATCGTCCCGATGGTCGCGACCAACCTTCTCGCGCTGACGATCCCGTGGGTCGAGCTCGTTGCGGGCCTCGCCCTCGTGGGCGGCGTCCGGCCGAGAGCCGGAGCCATCGTCTACACCGTGCTTCTTTCGGTATTCACGATCGGGGTGGTCGCGGCGATGGCGCGCGGCCTGTCGTTCGATTGCGGTTGCTTTGGGAAGGCGAGCGCGGGTCCGGTCGGGGCGAAGAAGCTCGCCGAGAACCTCGCTATGATCGCGTTAGGATTTGTCGCGTCGGTGGAGCGCCGTTAGCGCCCGCAGCAGTGTTTCGCTGGATTTATAAGAAAAAGGGGACTGTCCCCTATTTCTGAATCTTGGCGAGGGCACGGGCGAGGCGGGACTTGGTGCGCGAGGCGGCGTTCCGGTGGATGACGCGGTGCTTGGCCGTGCGATCGACCAGAGCCACGGTTTCGGTCATGAGGCCCGCGGCCGCCGCCGCATCTCCGCTTTGAAGCGCTTCGCTCATTTTTTTCATCTGGGTGCGAAGCCGGCTGGTGTGGGCGCGGTTGCGAAGCCGCCGCTTGATATCCTGCCGATTCTTCTTCAACGCGGACGCATGAGACGCCATGAATGGTATTCCTCCGAAAAGACGCGGGATTCTAGATGCCGACCCCGGCCGGCGTCAATAGCCGTGGCCCCGAGGGCCGGATTTAGGGCTTTCCCAGGGACTGGAGCCGGTCGGCGGCGATGCGGGCTTCGTCCGTTCCCGGGTAGGTCGAGGTCACGAAGCGGAGCTGCTCGATCCCCTGGCCGATCTGATTCTGTTGCACGAAGGCCAACGCCTTCTTGAGGTTCGCGGCGGCGGCTTTGTCGCTTTGTGGGTATTTCTCGAGCATGGCGTCAAACGCCTCGACAGCCGATTTGTAGCTCCCTTGGCTGAAGTTGCACTCGCCGATCCAGTACATCGCGTTGTCGGCCAACTCGGTGTCGGCGTATTTCTGGGCGTACTCTTCGAACCCCTGAATCGCCAAAGGGTAGTTGCCCTTGGAAAAATCAGCGTAGGCCGAGGCGTACAACGCGCTCGGGCTCGGCCCCGAGCCGATCAGGGGCGCCGCGCTCGCCGCGGTTCCACCGGCAGGAAGGGGAGTGCCCGCGTCGGTCGAGCCGGCGACAACCGGCGACGGGGCCGCCCGCCGCGCCGCGTCGCGCGCGCCCTGCACGTCTTGCGAGAGGCGATCGACCCGTGCGTTCACCTGGTCGGCCTTGTCCGCGGTGGCCGTCGTCTGGCGGACGATCGTGTCGAGCTGCGCCTTCAAGTCGGCGATCTCGGCGCGTTTGACGGTATCGTCGCCGCCGGTTTTGGCTTCCAGCGTCGCGAGGCGCTTGACCATGTCCGCCTGAGAATTCGACACGGTCACGAGCGAGCGCTGGACGTCGGCGACGTCTTTTTGGAACTCAGCCAACTGGTCGGGCATGACGCAGCCCGCCGTTGCCAGCAGCAGAGGGAGCGCCGCGAAGGCGCGCGAGCGCATCACGACTTGACGGTGAACTGGGCGCGGCGATTTTTCGCCCACGCCGATTCGTTGTGGCCCGGATCGGCCGGCTGCTCCTCGCCGTAGGAGATGGCGGCGAGCGAGGCGCCGTTGACGCCGAGCCCGACCAGGTAGTCCTTCACGGAGGCGGCCCGGCGGTCACCCAGCGCGATGTTGTAACCGATCGACCCGCGCTCGTCGCAGTGGCCGCCGATCTCGACGGTGTACTTGGAATGCGCCTTGAGCCACGCCGCGTTCGCCTGCAAGGTCGCCTTGATGGTGTCGTCGAGCTCGTTGCTGTTGTAAGCGAAATAGACGGTGCTCAACACGCCCTGTTGGTTCAGCTGGTCGATCGAGGTCTCGACGACGGGGGCCGAGTCGACGTGCGTCGGCGGAAACGGCTCGGCGGCCGGCTGGACCTCGGTCTGCGGCGGCGGTGTCGGAGCCGGTGCTTCGACCTTCGTCGTTTCGGGAACGGTCGAGAGCTTGGCCTTGTTCTGACATGCGTAAGAGCCGAGCGTCACCGCGACGACGAGAGCGAACACGAACAGCGGACGGCGTTGAATATTCATCGAGAGGGCACTCCTTGTGATCGAAACGTAGGGGCGAGTCTATCGGCGCCTCGCGCCGGCCGCAACCCATGAGCGCTCGTTGGTCACGGCACGCGCCGAGACCAATCGGGCGTATAACAGTCGCCGCCACGCGTGAGGCGGCGCACGTCGGTGCCGTCCGCACGCATCGTGTAGAGATCGTAAGTCCCCTCGCGGGTGGAAGCGAAGAAGTTGTGCCGCCCAGCGGGGGACCACCGCGGATTCTCGTTGTTCCCTTCG
>JANMVW010000268.1:0-11243 GCA_031393555.1 Acidobacteriota bacterium | reverse complement strand
GAACCGGGTTTTCTGATTTCGGCGAGGATCGCTTCCGGCCCGGCCGGAGTCGGTACGGGCGCCGCTGCCGGGGGCAGGGCGGCGGATAGGGCAAGCAGGAGGGCGGCTATCGTCGGCATGATCCGGGGAGAATGGACCATGACCGGAAATCCGGCAAACAGCGCAATCCCCGCGCCACGGCTAACATCCGTTCGTCCAACGTCCGTGGAGGCCCCCGATGACACTTCGCCGTGCCGCCGTCTTCTTGTCTCTTCTCACGCTGATGTCCGCCCCGGCCGCCGCCCGCATCGATGTCACGCTCGATGCGGAATCGCTGAACGGGATGCTGGCGACGATGGCCCCCGATCACGTCGACGTCGGCCTGACCGGTGGCCGCGGGCTGACGATTCAGATGCAAAACCTCAAGGTGACCGGGTTCGATCCGACGGCCGGCCCCAACGGCGGCGTCACGACCTCCCTCCGCCTATTGGTCCCGGAGCTGGGCATCGACATCCCCGTCGAGCCCCACCTCACGCTCGAGATCTTGGCGACCGCGGGAGGGAGAAAGGCCTCTTTCCTGCGCTTCGACAAGGTCCTGCTGAACTTGCCGTTGACGGGAGCGATCGACGTCGCGGCGCTGCTCCCGCCGCTGGCGTTGATGCCCGATGCCGCGTGGGTGGTGGACTCCGCCCGAGGCAAGGTCCGCGTGAAACCGAACCTCGTCGAGGCCAAGACCGGGACGAAGAACATCCGGCTGACTTTCACGCTGGACATCGAGCCGGCCGCGAACTGAGACCGCGCGTTTTGCGCTCCTTTGATACCCTTCCCGAGGAGCATCCCCCTGACCATGGCGGACACCTTTGACACCTTGAATCGCCTCTTTAGAGAACGGATCCTCGTCCTCGACGGGGCCATGGGGACCATGATCCAGTCCTTCCGCCTGGGCGAGGCGGACTTCCGCGGCGCGCGCTTCAAGGACCATCCCCTCGAGCTTGCGGGGTGCAACGATCTCCTCTCGCTGACCCGGCCCGAAGTGATCGACGAGATCCACGGCAAGTACCTAGACGCCGGCGCCGACATCATCGAAACCAACACCTTCAACGCGCAGGCGATTTCTCTCGCCGACTACGGCCTCGAATCCTTCGCGTATGAGATGAACAAGGCGGCCGCGCAGCTCGCTGTGCGCGCGGCGCGGCGTGCGACGGCGGTGACGCCGGACAGGCCGCGCCTGGTCGCCGGCGCCTTGGGGCCGACCAATCGCACGGCGTCGTTGTCGCCGGACGTCGAAAACCCGGCCTTTCGCGCGGTCACCTTCGACGAGTTGGTCGCGGCCTACAAAGACCAGGCGCGGGGCCTCTTGGACGGCGGCGTCGATCTCCTGCTCCCGGAGACGACCTTCGACACGTTGAATTTGAAGGCCGCCCTGTTCGCAATTCAGACGCTGTTCGCGGAGCGCGGGGCGACGGTGCCGGTGATTGCGTCGCTCACGATCACCGATGCCAGCGGGCGCACCCTGTCGGGGCAGACGCTCGAGGCGGCCTGGTTGTCGATCGCGCACGCGCCGTTGTCCGCCGCGGGGCTGAACTGCGCTTTGGGCGCCGAACAGATGGGCCCGTTCCTCGAAGATTTGCAACGCACCGCGCCCCTCCCGATCTCCTGCTACCCGAACGCCGGGCTCCCCAACGAGTTCGGGGGGTACGACGAAACGCCGGACCAGATGGCCGCGACGCTCGGGGGTTACGCCCGCGAGGGATGGATCAACATCGTGGGCGGGTGCTGCGGCACGACGCCTGCGTTCATCGAGGCCATCGCGGCTGCGGTTCGCGGCGTCCGCCCTCACGTCCCGGTCGAGCCCTCGCCGTTCACGCAACTCTCGGGGCTCGAGCCGCTGACGATCCGGCCCGAATCGAACTTCATCGTGATCGGTGAGCGCACCAACGTCACCGGCTCGAAGAGATTCGCGCGCCTCATCGCGGCGAACGACTACGAGGCGGCGCTCGACGTGGCGAGGGACCAGGTCGCCGGGGGCGCCAACATCCTCGACGTCAACATGGACGAGGGCCTTTTGGACTCCGAAGCCGCGATGACGCGGTTTTTGCACCTGATCGGCTCGGAGCCCGAGATCGTCAAGCTTCCGATCATGATCGACAGCTCGAAGTGGAGCGTGCTCGAGGCGGGGCTGAAGTGCCTCCAGGGAAAGGGCGTCGTCAACTCGATTTCGCTCAAGGAAGGCGAGGACGCGTTCCGGCACCAGGCGCAAACGGTCAGACGCTACGGCGCCGCGGTCGTCGTCATGGCGTTCGACGAAGAGGGCCAGGCGGTCACGGCCGAGCGCAAGGTCGTCATCGCCAAGCGGGCGTATCGCATCCTGACGGAAGAGATCGGCTTTCCCCCGCAAGACATCGTCTTCGATCCGAACATCCTCACCGTGGGGACGGGCATCGAGGAGCACGACGGCTACGCCCTGGCGTTTCTCGAGGCGATTGCCGGGATCAAGCGGGAGTGCCCCGGGGCGAAAATCTCGGGGGGCGTCAGCAATATCTCGTTTGCGTTCCGCGGCAACGAGCCCGTCCGCGAGGCGATGCACTCCGCCTTCCTTTACCACGCCATCGGCAAAGGCCTCGACATGGGAATCGTCAACGCGGGCCAGCTCGCGGTCTACGACGACATCCCGAAAGACCTCCTCGAGCACGTCGAGGACGTTCTGCTCGCCCGGCGCCCCGATGCCACCGAGCGGTTGATCTCCTTCGCGGCCACGGTTTCGGGAGGAGGCCGGGTCCAGGAGCGAGACACCGCTTGGCGCGATGGGCCGGTCGAAAAGCGGCTCGAGCATGCGCTGGTTCACGGGGTCGTCGATTTCGTCGTCGAAGACACCGAGGAGGCGCGAACGAAGTACGGCGCCCCGCTGGCGGTGATTGAAGGCCCCCTCATGGCGGGGATGAACGTCGTCGGCGATCTCTTCGGCGCGGGAAAGATGTTTCTGCCTCAGGTCGTGAAGAGCGCGCGCGTGATGAAAAAGGCCGTCGCCCACCTTCAGCCCTACATGGAAGAAGAAAAACGCAGGACCGGCGCTTCGACCGCGAGGGCCAAGGTTCTGATGGCCACCGTCAAGGGGGACGTGCACGACATCGGCAAGAACATCGTCGGGGTCGTCCTGGGCTGCAACAACTACGAGATCATCGACCTCGGCGTGATGGTGTCCTCCGAGACGATCCTGCGCACCGCGCGAGAGCACGACGTCCAGATCATCGGATTGTCGGGCTTGATCACCCCCTCGCTCGAGGAAATGGTCCACGTCGCGCGCGAGATGAAGCGGCAGGGGTTCGCAACGCCGCTCCTGATCGGCGGGGCGACCACCTCCAAGAAGCACACGGCGGTCAAGATCGCTCCGGAGTACCCCGGCCCGGTCGTGCACGTCGTGGACGCCTCCCGCGCGGTCGACGTCGTGTCGAACCTGATCAGCCCGGTCCTCAAGGGGCCGTTCCTCGCGGCGGCGCAAGCCGATGACGACCGTCTCCGCGCCGCGTTCGCCGGACGCGAGGCGGCGCCGACCGTTCCGCTCGCAGTGGCCCGCGCGCGGCGGAAGCAGTTCACCTGGTCCGCCGAAACGATCGCCCACCCCGGTTTTTTCGGCACGCGGCGGCTTCCGGCGTTTCCGCTCGACGAACTGCTCCCCTTCATCGACTGGACGCCGTTCTTCCACGCTTGGGAACTGAAGGGCTCGTACCCGAGAATCCTCGAGCACCCCGCTCACGGAAAGGCCGCGCGCGACCTGTACGCTGCCGCGCAAACGCTCTTGGCTGAAATCGTGGACAAACGGCACCTCCACGCCTTTGGTGTGTACGGCTTCTTCCCGGCCAACAGCGACGGCGACGACATCGTGATCTGGGAAGACGCCTCCCGCGCCGCCGAGCTCGCGCGGTTCCATTGCTTGCGGCAGCAAATCGCCAAATCCGCGACCGAGCCGCTGCTCGCGCTTTCCGATTTCATCGCGCCCGTCGCAAGCGGCATCGTCGACTCGATCGGCGCGTTCGCGGTCACTGCCGGGATCGGCCTTCCGAAACTCGTCGGCAAGTTCGAGGCCGACCACGACGACTACAACTCGATCCTCGCGAAGTCCCTGGCCGATCGGTTGGTTGAGGCGTTCGCCGAATGCCTTCACGTGAGGGCGCGTGTCGAGTGGGGTTACGGCCGCGACGAGCGTCCCACGCTCGACGACCTTTTGAACGAGAGGTATCGCGGCATCCGCCCGGCTCCCGGCTACCCGGCTTGTCCCGACCACAGCGAGAAGGCGACGCTCTGGCGCCTGCTCGACGTCGAAAATGCCGCGTCGATCCGCCTCACCGAGAATTTCGCGATGCACCCCGCCGCCTCGGTGAGCGGCTTCTACTTCGCGCACCCGGAGGCGCGCTACTTCTCGGTCGGCAAGATCGGACGCGATCAAGTCGACGACCTCGCGCGCCGAAAGGGAGTCCCGTTCGGCGAGGCCGAGCGTTGGCTCAGGCCGAACCTCGCGTACGAGACCTGATCACTTCTTCTTGAAGTAGCGCTCCGGGTCCCAGCGCAACCACTCCGGATCGGCTTCGGGCTCCCCGGCCTTCGGTGGCGGAGAAGAGGGCTCGGCGCGTTTGATCCAGACGCCCCCTGCCTCGATGCGCACCTCGTGGACGGTGACGCGCGCCCACGGGCGAACGGGGCATTGGCCGGTGGTGCGGTCGTAGCGCCACTCGTGCCATGAGCACTGGAGTTCCTTGCCGAAGAGGCGGCCGTCCGCGAGCGACGCGCCCATGTGAGGGCAAGTATCGTCGAGCGCCGTCCAAGTCGCGCCGTCCCAGAACACGGCGATCGGCTGGCCCTCGACGTCGACTTTACGGCCTCGCCCCTTGACCCAGAGCGCGACGTCGCCGACGCGGATCCACTCTCTCGGCATCAGTCCCGGATGCGCAGCGGTTCCTTCGGCGCCGAAGCGATATAGGACGACCGCTCGACGACGCGCGCCGACCAAGCCGCGATCAACGGGTAGCGCTTGTCGGGAAGCACCGAGAGGAGTTTCAACGACGCGGTGAGCGGCGGGGCGAGGGCCGCGTCGGCGAGCGAGAACATCGAACCGCCGAAGTAGCTTCGCCCGGCAAGCTCCGATTCGAGCCGCGTCAAGTGCTCGTGCAGCTTCACCCGCGAGGCCTCGAGCAGCTTGTGATCGACTTCGTCGGCCTTTTTGCGCACGAGGAAGGGGGGCGCGTACTCGAACTGCGCCATGCGGAACTCCCGAAGCGCCACATACAGATACTGATCGGTCGTGTCCTCGATCATCCGGATACGCGCCCGCTCGTATGGATCTTTCGGGAGCATCGCGGGCTCGGGGAACCTCTCCTCGAGGTACTCGTTGATGACGGTCGACTCGTAGATCGTGGCGCCGTCTTCCAGTTCGAGGACCGGAGTCAACCGGAACGGGTTGAGCTTCAAGAACGCTGGATTTTCGGATTTGTTTTCCGGGATGACGAGCGTGTACGGCGCTTTCTTTTCCTCGAGCACCATCCGGACCTTCCAGCCGAACGGAGAACGATCGAGATGATGGAGCTTCAGCATGAGGACCTCCCGTGCGGCATGACGATTCGCCCCGTCATCCGCGGACCAAAGCGATGAGCCAGTAGCAGCTCGCGCCGACGATCGCCGACGCCGGGATCGTCAGCACCCACGCCCACACGACGCGGCGTGCGATCCCCCAGCGAACCGCCGAGACGCGCTGCGCGGTGCCCACGCCGACGATCGCCCCGGTGATCGTGTGCGTCGTGCTGACGGGAACGCCCAGGTGAGCCGAAACGAACAGCGACACCGCGGCCGCCGTCTCGGCGCACGCGCCGCCGTAGGGGCGGAGTTTCGTGAGCTTCATTCCCATCGTTTTCACGATGCGCCATCCTCCGGTCATCGTTCCGAGCGCGATCGAGAGATGGCATACGAGGACGATCCAGAACGGGAACTCGACCTTGCCGGTCGCGAAGAGGGGCTGCTGGGCGCGCCAGATCGTGGCGTAGAAGAGCGCCGCAATGATGCCCATCGTCTTTTGCGCGTCGTTGGAGCCGTGGCCCAGGGAATAGGCGGCGGCGGAGCCGAGTTGGATGACGCGGAACCAGCGATCGACTCGGCCGGGGGCGACTCGCCAGAACACCCGGATGACGATGACCACCAGGACGAGTCCGAGCACGAATCCGATGAACGGCGCCAAGAGGATGAACTCGATCGTCGTGAGCACCTTCGCCGTCTGCAGCACGCCCACCGCGGTTCCCGCATAGGCCATCGCTGCGCCGCCGAACCCTCCGAGCAGCGCGTGGGACGAGCTGGTCGGCAGCCCGATGTACCAGGTGATCAGGTCCCAGACGATCGCGCCGACCAGCCCGGCGAGGATGACATCGGGGGTGACGAACTCGGGGTGCACCCACTTGGCGACGGTGTTGGCGACGGCGAGCCCGAAAAACCACGCCGCCGCGAAGTTCCACCATGCGGCCCACAGCACCGCGGGACCGGGGCGCATGACGCGCGTGCCGACAATCGTGGCGATCGAATTCGCCGCATCATGGAAGCCGTTGATGTAGTCGAACACCAAGGCGGCGACGAAGATGACCGCCA
Source organism: Acidobacteriota bacterium (assembly GCA_031393555.1). Taxonomy (GTDB): domain Bacteria; phylum Acidobacteriota; class Polarisedimenticolia; order Polarisedimenticolales; family DASRJG01; genus DASRJG01. The sequence continues at coordinate 4,640 of JANMVW010000268.1, read as the reverse complement.
CGTACGGGTTTGAGAAAACCGCGGCGAGGTCGTGAAAAAAACCGTGACTCAACGGAGGCCTAGGAGTATTTCACAAGGACGGATTCGATGATGTTGGCGACGTCCTCGCACTTGTCGGTCGCCAGCTCGAGGTGCTCATAGAGGTCCATCCACTTGATGACCTCGAGAGGGTCGCGCGCCGCTCCGTTGAACAGGTCGTTCAACGCGTCGCGCATCACCTGGTCGGCGTCGTTTTCGAGCTGATTGATCTTCGCGCACTGCCTGATGATCGCCTCGGACTTGGACAGGTCGCGAAGCAAAGCGATCCCGATCGCGGTCTCCTCGGCGCCCCGCACGATGATCCGCCCGAGCTCGATCGCGTGGTGCGTCGGGGTGGAGATCTTGAACGTGACGAGGCGCTTGGCGACGGCATCGACGTAGTCGAGCACGTCGTCCAACCGGCTGGTCAACTCGTGGATGTCCTCCCGGTCGAGGGGGGTGATGAAGCTCTTGTTCAGACGCTCCATCAGGCGGTGGACCAGTTCGTCCCCTTCGTGCTCCACGTCGTGGATGCGCTTCGACGCCAGGTACATGTCGTCGATCGAGCCTTTCGACTCGAGGCACTCTTGGAGGAGCTTCGCTCCCCTCACGACCGTTTCCGACTGCTGCTCGAGCAGGTCGAAGAACTTCACTTCGCGCGGAATCAGCCCCATGAACGCTCCCCCTTAAAGCGTGGGAATTTCTATCACCCCGAGGGGTTCCCTACAAGGCGCACTTACGGACATGACGATTGGCCGAAGGTTTCCGCGTAGACTCTGCGCCATGGCCGCGCCCTTCAAGAGAACCACCCTCACGCGAGAGGCGATCGTCGTGGGCTGCGGCGTCACCGGCCTTTGCACCGCCATCCGCCTCCTCGAGGCGGGCTTCAAGGTCCGGATCGTCACCCGCGACCGCACGCCGAACACCACCTCCGACATCGCGGCGGCGATCTGGTATCCCTTCCGCTGCGGGCCGGCCGATCGCGCCCTCCTCTGGAGCCGCCGCACGTTTCGAGCGCTGCGCGACCTCGCCCGCGATGGGACGACGGGCGTGACGATGGTCCCCGGGATCGACCTCCATGAGGTCGACGACAGCCCCGACCCCTGGTGGAAAGAGGCCGTCGACGCACTCCGCCGCGCGGAAGCCCGTGAGCTCGCTCCCGGCTTCGTCGCAGGCCACGTGTTCACCGCTCCCGTTGCCGCCATGCCGGTCTATTTGACGTGGCTGGAAACGCGTCTGGGCGCACTCGGGGGCACGATCGAAACCCGGGGTGTCTCGGACCTCGAAGCGCTCCTCCTCGAGGCGTCGCTGGTGGTGAACTGCACCGGCCTGGGCGCGCGCGAGCTCGCCAAGGACGACGAACTGTTCCCGATCCGAGGCCAAATCGTCCGGGTGGAGGCAGGCTTTGCCGACCGCTTCGTTCAGGCGGGGGGCGTTCGGTCGCCGCTCACCTACATCATTCCGCGACCCGATTGCACGGTGTTGGGAGGCACGACGGACGAGGGCGTCTGGGACCTCAACATCGATCCCAGCACCGCCGACGCGATTCTCGCGCGCTGCCGCGTCCTCGAGCCGGAGCTGGCAAACGCCGCGGTCCTGTCGCACGGGGTCGGCCTGCGTCCCGGGCGGAGCGAGGTGCGCCTCGAGACGGTGCGGCGCCCCGGCGGCGTCATCGTCCACAACTACGGCCACGGCGGGGGGGGCGTCACGCTGTCGTGGGGGTGCGCGGACGAGGTCGCGCGGCGGGCGTCCACGGAGATTCCCAGGCCGTAACCCCCGCGGCTGGACAGCCCGGAACTTGACTGCTCCAATCTCGCCCATGCCCGGAAAGCAACTTTCGAACGATCAACTCGTCACCCTCTACCGGTCGATCGTCCTTCCCAGGATGATCGAGGAAAAGATGCTGAACCTGCTACGCCAGGGGAAGCTCTCCAAGTGGTTTTCGGGGATCGGCCAGGAGGCGATCGCGGTCGGCGTCACCTCGGCGCTCGAAGCGGACGACTTCATCCTGCCGATGCACCGCAACCTGGGCGTCTTCACGACGCGCGGCGTCGACCTGGCTCAGCTTTTTCGGCAGTTGCTCGGAAAGCAGGACGGCTTCACCAAGGGCCGCGACCGGACGTTTCACTTCGGATCGTTGGACCATCGAATCGTCGGCATGATCTCGCACCTGGGCGCCATGCTCCCGGTCGCGGACGGGCTGGCCCTGGCGGCGCAGCTGCGCGGCGAGACGCGGGTCGCGGCGACGTTCACCGGAGACGGATCGACGAGCGAGGGCGACTTCCACGAAGCACTCAACCTCGCCGCGGTGTGGAAACTCCCGGTCTTGTTCATCGTCGAGAACAACCAGTACGGCCTGTCGACGCCGACCTCCGAGCAGTACGCGTGCAAGGACATCGCCGACAAGGCGGTGGGGTACGGCATCGAAGGCCGGGTCGTCGACGGAAACGATCTGCTCGCCGTCCACGCCGCCGTCATGGAAGCGGCGGGAAGGGCGCGCGCGGGCCGGGGCCCGACCCTCCTCGAGTTCAAAACGTTCCGGATGCGCGGCCACGAGGAAGCCTCCGGTACGGCCTACGTTCCCAAGGAGCTCTTCGTCGCGTGGGCCGCGAAAGACCCGGTGGCGCGATTCGAGAGCCTCCTGCTCGAGCGCAAGGTCCTCACGGCGTCCGAAGTTGCGGCGATCCGCGCTGCCTTCAAATCAACGATCGACGACTTGGCGGACGCCGCGTTAGCGCTCCCCGATCCCAGCTCGACGGCCGAACGAGAGCTCGCCGACGTGTACGCTCTTCCGCAACTCGTGCCGGCGGCGCCGTCTCCTGCCGCGATGTCTCAAGCGAAGGAAATGCGTTACGTCGACGCCATACACGATGCCCTGCGCGAGGCGCTGGCTCGCGATCCCCGCGTCGTCCTGCTCGGACAGGACATCGCGGAATACGGCGGCGCCTTCAAGTGTACGGAAGGACTGGCCGCGGAATTCGGCAAATCCCGCGTGCGCAACACGCCGATCATCGAATCGGGCGCCGTCGGCGCCGCGATGGGGTTGGCGCTCGACGGCTTCGTGCCCATGCTCGAAATGCAATTCGGCGATTTCGTCACCTGCGGCTTCAACCAGATCGTCAACAACCTCGCGAAGACCCATTACCGGTGGGGCGCGCGCCTCCCCGTGGTGTTGCGCCTTCCCGTCGGCGGCGGCATGGGAGCGGGTCCCTTCCATTCCCAGAACATGGAAGCGTGGTTCACGCAGGTCGCCGGCCTGAAGGTCGTCGCCCCCGCGACGCCCTTCGACGCCAAGGGACTCCTGCTTTCGTCCTTCGAAGACGGGAACCCCGTGCTCTTCCTCGAGCACAAGGGGCTCTACCGGTCGGCGAAAGGTCCCGTCCCGGCGGGCCACTACACGCTTCCGCTAGGCCAGGCGAGGGTCGCCCGCGAGGGCACGGACGCGACCGTCGTCACCTACGGGGTCGGCGTCGTATGGGCGCTACAGGCGGCCGAGACTCTCGCGGCGGAAGGCTCCTCGGTCGAGGTCATCGACCTTCGCACCCTGCTCCCGTGGGACGTCGCGACGGTCACCGCCTCGGTGCGCAAGACCTCGAAGGCGCTCGTACTCCACGAAGCTCCGGTCACCGGCGGCTTCGGCGGCGAAATCGCGGCGACTATCGGGGCGGAGTGCTTCCAGGATCTCGATGCGCCTGTCCTGAGGCTGGGCGGCCTCGACATGCCGGTGCCGTTCAGCAAGGCCCTCGAGGAGGTGTTCATGCCGAAGGCGCGGCTTCTCGACTCGCTGCGAGGCCTCCTCACGTCCTGAGCATGGCGACGAATTGCGACGTGGCGGCCGGACGACTACACGCGGCGGCCTCCCAGGACATCCTTCGGAAAAGCCCGAACTGGTTGAGGCGGCGGGAATCGAACCCGCGTCCAAGGTTTTGAGAAAAGAGCGATGGCGCGCGACTTCCGTTCTCAGCGCTTGATTCTCCGCCGAATTCGTTGCCCCTCCGAGTCCCCTGGAGTCCCCCCCAGTCCTGGAGACGGACTGGAGGCGGCTCCGACTCGCGGCTTCCCGTTCCGCGGAGCGCGCTTCAGGACTATCTTGAGAGTGCGCGTTCGCGTCCCACCTTGCCTCCTCCGGCTGCGGAGGCATGCCCCTCACCGAGCCCGCAGGCGTCTACCGACCACGCCACCCTGAGCGCACAGTCGGCTACCGGCTGTTCGAGGAGCACTTCGAGCGCTACGTCCGGGAGTACGCGAATCGTGACGAGGGTTCCGGTGCGGACAATGTGATCGCCGCCGCGCGGGGACGCCAGTATGGTCGAACTCTCTCTCGATGGGGAGCGCATGCGGTGATCCAGCGCAACACCCCTATACTTTAGCCCATATGGCGCTCCATGCCGGGACGAAGTTGGGACCGTACGAGATCCTGGCGGCGGCTTCCGTTGTCAGAGCACGATTCGCCCCCGAATGCGTTGCCCCTCCGAGTCCCCTGGAGACCAACCCAGTCTTGGAGGCATGTTGGAGACGGGCTCCGACTCGCGGCTTCCCGTGTCGCGTTTTGTTCTTTCACGCAGTTTTTGTTCGCGGTATAACACCCCGAGACTACCGCCCGACGATTCGCAGCTCATCCG
>JANMVW010000446.1:0-4140 GCA_031393555.1 Acidobacteriota bacterium | reverse complement strand
CTCGCTCGCCCACGTGGACGAGCTGCGCCACGCCACCAATGGAAACGGCATGGTGCTCGGCGCCGGGCTGACCTTGACGGAGCTTGCGACCGACCCGCGGATCAAGCAGCACTATGCGGGGCTCTACCAGGCCGCATCGCAGATCGCGACGCCTCATTTGCGCAACATGGGAACGCTCGGCGGCAACATCTGCCTCGACACGCGCTGCAACTACTACGATCAGAACTACGAGTGGCGGCAGGCGATCGGCTTTTGCATGAAGAAGGACGGGACGACCTGCTGGGTCGCGCCCAGCTCCGACCATTGTCTTGCGGTGTCTTCAACCGACACCGCGCCGATGCTGATGGCGCTTGGCGCCAGCGTCACGCTCACTTCAAAAACAGACGGGCCGCGCCAGTTGACCCTGACCGACCTCTACCGCAACGACGGCATGAACTACCTCACGCGCCGCCCCGACGAGGTCCTCACCCACGTCCTCCTCCCCGAGGCCGGAGGCTGGAAGAGCGTCTACTGGAAACTTCGCCGCCGCGGCAGCTTCGACTTCCCGGTCCTCTCCGTCGCCGCCGCGGTGAAACTGGGAAAGAAGGGGATCGTCGAGGACGCCCGCCTCGTGCTGGGCGCCGTCGCCTCACGCCCGTTGGAAGCACAAGACGCAGCCAAGCAGCTCATCGGAAAATCCTTGAAAGACGACGCCGTGATCGCAGCGGCCGCCGACGTCGCCTACGGTCACGCCAAGCCGATGGACAACACCGACTTCGTCCTCCACTGGCGTAAGCGCGTCGTCCGCGAGTTCGTCACCTACGCGCTGCGCGAACTGCGCGGCGAGGACATGCGCGAAACCCGGCACAAGCACGGGCGGCAGGATCTCGTCCAACTGAGCTAGCGCGCGCGGGTCGCGCGGCGCCGACTAGAACGGAACGCCGTCGTCGACGACCACACCCAGCGGGATGTCGTCGTGCACGCGCTCGGGGATCACGACGCGAATCGTCACGGTTTGACCCGGGGCGGCGCTGACCGGGGCCATCACGCGAACCGGCCCCCCCATCGTGAGTGCTTGGGTCGTGACGGCGCCCGTTTGAGTTTTTCCGGTGTGGTTGGCGACGGTGATCGCGACCTCGTCGCCGCGGACCGCGACCGCCAGGATCGTCAGAGCGTGGCCGCTCTTGCCGTAGGTGGGAGTCGCTGTCGCCGTGGCCAGGGCCAGCGCTCCGATCGCGATCAACACGTGTGTGAGGTGCCTGTGGGTCGTTGTCATGTGTCCCCCCCGAGGGCTCGATGTCCTCAGAAAATCATCAACAATGCCTCCGTAGCGAATGTCATATTTGTCAACACGCAATCGAATATGGTCATCCACGGGATTTCGACAACGTAAGTGATCCTGTAGGGATTGATAACTTTCAGATTGATTGGAAGAACGGGCTCTAGAGGTCGTGCTGGCCTAGCTTCCGGTAGAGCGTCGCCCGCGAAACGCCCAGGAGCCCCGCCGCTTTTCGCCGGTTGCCGCCTGCGGCAGCGATGGCTTGGCGGAGCTGCTCCTTCTCCCCCGATTTGAGCGAGAAGGCGACCTTCCCCGCCTCGCGGGCGGGGATCAGGGTGCGGCTGAGCACGGGGTCGGACTCGATCAAGGCGACGCTGATCGTGCGGTCGCCGGCGAGGAGCGTCAGCCGTTGCAGCGCATTTTGGAGCTCGCGCACGTTTCCCGGCCACGCGTAGCGCTCGAACAGTCCCATGGCGTCGGAGTCGATGGCGCACGGAGGCCGTCCGCGCTCGGCGGCGATCCGCTCGAGGATGTGCGACGTCAACAACGCGACGTCGCCGGGGCGGTCGCGCAGCGGCGGGATCTCGATCGTGAGCACTTGCAGCCTGTAGAGGAGGTCGAGGCGGAAGCGGCCGGCCTTGATCTCGGACTGAAGGTCGCGATGCGTGGCGGTGATGATCCGGACGTTGACCGGGACCGATTTTTCGCCGCCGACCTTTCGGATCGCGCCGTCCTCGAGCACGCGAAGCAGACGCACCTGCATCGCGGGCGACATGTCGCCCACCTCGTCCAGGAACAGCGTCCCTCCATCCGCCTGTTCGAACAACCCCGGGCGAGTGCGCTCGGCGCCGGTGAACGCGCCGCGCACGTGGCCGAACAGCTCGGTCTCGAGCAGCGTCTCCGGAATGGCGGCGCAGTTTTCGCCGAGGAACGGTCGGCGGCGTCTCGGGCCGTGCACGTGAATCGCGCGAGCGACGAGCTCCTTGCCGGTGCCACTTTCGCCGCGAATCATCACCGGAAGGTCGGTCGCGGCGATCTTCTCGATGAGGCTGAACACCGCCTTGATTCCGGGCGACCTCCCGACGAGGTTCGCAAACGACATCCGGGCCTCGGCGGCATCCGCGAGGTAGCGGTTCTCCCGCTCGAGACGCACGCGCATGCGCGTGTTCTCGATCGCGAGCGCGGCCTGGTCGGCGAACGCCTCGACGAAGCGCAGGTCGTCCTGGGTGAACAACCGGCCGTCCTTCCGGCTGTCGAGATACACGGTGCCGATCACCCGGCCGCGCGAGCGCAGCGGCACGCACATCAGCGAGCGAATGTGGTACAGGCTCACGCTGGCGAGATCGCGGAAGCGCTCATCGCTTCCCGCATCGACGGCGAGGAGCGAGCGCCCCGCACCCGCGGCCTCGACGATGCGTCGGCTGAAGGACTCGGCATCACGCACCGTCTCGGTTTCGAGATTCCGCGTGAGATGGACCGAAAACTCCCCTTGGCCCGGTCCCTCGCGGTCTTCCCTCAGGAAGATCATTCCGCGTTCGGCGTCCACCGCGCGCAGCGCGAGATCCAGAATCGTCTCGAGCAGGCCGTCCGCATCGGGCTCCGAGTTCAGCACGCGGATCATGTCGTAGAGCGTGGCGAGCCGTGTCTCGCTCCGCCGCGCGCCCGCCGAACCCGAGGCGCGTAGGCCCGCGTAGACCGGCCGGTCGAGGAAATCGGCGCGGACCGCTTCGTCGCCGATGCGCGCCGCCGCGCGGTCCAGGAGCCGGCGGCCTTGCTCTACGACCGCGTCGGCCTCGCGCTCCTGGCCCGCTCGTTCGAGTGCGGCCGCAAGCTGCGCCGCGGCACGCGCCTCGAAAGCCAAGGAGCCGCTGGCGCTGGCGGCCGTGCCCGCTTCCATCGCATGTGCACGCGCCGCGTCGATGGCGCCGCGGGCGGCGTGGTAGGCCGCGCTCGCGAGTGCCGCGCGAATACGGATCTCCGGTTCGACGGGCTCGCCCTCTTCCCCGAGGACGCCGTCGAACTCCGCGCGAATCTGCTCGAACGGATCGGCGCAGCCGGGGCGCGCCCGCCGCTCCATTTCGATGACGAGTCCCATGAGCCACGCGCGGCGTTTGCCGCGCTCGCGACAACCGGCGAGCGCTCGCGTCAGCAGCGCGCGGATGTCCCGGTCGTCCCCCCCTCCGGATTCCATCCACGCGTCGGCGAGCAACATCCGCGCAAGGTCCGCGATCTCGGGCTCGACCTGCGACAGCGGCATCTCGAGCGCCTGCCTCAACCCGGAAACGGCCTCACCCGCGCGGCCGCAACGGATCCGCGCATCCGACAGCCCGCAGCGGTTGACGAGGATCAGGTTGTGATCGCCGAGGTGCAGCGCGAGATCGGCCGCCTGCTCGGCGAGCGCAATGGCGCGATCGAGTTGTCCCATGTCGATCGCGTTCATGACCATCTTCGAGAGAGCGATCTCTTGCGCCCCGAGGTTGCCGCGCGCCATGGCCGCCGCCCGGACCTCTTCGAGGATCGCTCCGGCTTGGTCATAGCGGCCCGAGCGGGACTGCATGACCGCGAGCCCGACGCGGGCTTTGAGGTCTTGACCGTCCTGCGGGGCTTTTCCGTCCGCCGCCGCGATCCTCCGGTAAAGCTCGATGGCCTCGATGAAGTCGTTTTCGGCCGCGGGGTCTCGAAGGCGCGCGCGGCACGCGGCGAGCGTATGGAGCGTGTCGGCTTCGCCTCGCGCATCGGCCTGCTGTTGGAACAACCGCCGCGCCTCTTCGAGGACGGGAATCGCCTCCGCTTCGCGGCCGAGCCGGCCGAGTCCCACCCCCGCGATCCTGCGCGCCTGGGCGAGCCGGACGAGGTTTCCCGAGGCCACCGCGCGTCGCGCG
>JANMVW010000077.1:0-6661 GCA_031393555.1 Acidobacteriota bacterium | reverse complement strand
CACGGCGAGGTGCGACCGCGTGAGGAAGCCAAAGCCGCCTACGAGAAGGCCCTGTTCGAAGGGCGCGGAGCGGCGCTGCTCGAACAAGACCGCGACGACACGTTCACGCAGCGTCTGGGGTCGCTCCCCGCGGGGCAGCAGGCCGAGATCACGATCGAGGTGATGCACCCCCTGGCCTTTCTGATCGGCGTCGGCGAGCTCGGGCCAGAGTGGGAATACCGATTCCCGACGGTCGTCGGCCCGCGTTACATGGGGGTAGGGGGACGGGTGCCCGACGCCGACCGCCTCTCCCCGGATCGAGCGGAAAACCTCGGCGAGATCCCAACGCGGATCGAACTGACTCTGACGACGGTCGATCAGGCCGGCGCCGAAGTTCGTCGCATCGAATCGATGCCGCTCGAGCGCGACCTCGTCGTGCGTTGGGCCGCGGGCGAGACCGCGATCGGCGCGCTCCTCGTCGAGGGGCCTGGGCTCCCCGGGGACGACGGCCGGTACGGACTCCTGACGATCACCCCGCCGCGCGTGCCGGCCGTTTCGTTCGCACGCGACTTGACGATCTTGATCGACGCCAGCGGCTCGATGGCCGGTCGGCCGATCGAGTGGGCGAAAGACGTCGCCTCCGGGCTGCTGCGAAGCCTCGACGAGGGCGACCGCTTCGAGTTGATTGCTTTTTCGAGCCAGCCGCGATCGCTCACCGGCCGGATCATCACCGCAACCGACAGGTCTCTGCGCGAAGCGTTGGGCGAGTTGGCCCGGCTCATCGCAGGCGGTGGGACCGAGATGGCCGACGCCGTGCTCCAGGCGCTCCGGCCGCTCCGCCCGGACTCGCAGCACCAGATCGTGCTGATCACCGACGGCGAGATCGGGTTCGAGGACGAGATCGTCGCGCGCATCGTCAACGAGCTCCCCGACGGCGCGCGGCTGCACACGGTCGGCGTGGGCTCGGCACCCAACCGCACGCTGACCTCGCGCGCGGCTCGAGCGGGACGCGGGGTCGAATCGTTCGTCTGCGGCGACGCCGAGGTGCCGGCGACGGTGAAGCGCCTCGTCGCCGCGACCTCGCGGCCCGTCCTGACCGACGTGAAGATCGCGGCCGCCGCAATCCGTGGCGTCGCCCCGGCGCGACCGAAAGACGTGTTCGCCGGGCAACCGCTCGTCGTCGCGCTCGAGCTCGACGCAAAGGGTGGGATGCTCGAGGTCGAAGGGAGACTCGCCGGAAGCAAGGAGCGGTGGGCGTGGCGACTCGCGGTCCCTCCCGTTGCGATGCGCGAGGGGACGGTTTCGGCGATGCCGCTCGGCGCTCTCTACGGGCGCGAGCTGATCGCCGACATCGAAATGCACGGCGCGAGCTCGGACGATCGCGTCGTGGACGTCGCCATGCGACACCGCATCGCGAGCCGCGAGACGAGCCTCGTGGCGATTTCCGAAGAGCCCTCGGTTGATCCGAAGGCACCGCGGCGCCGCGTCACCCTTCCCGTCGAAGTGCCGGCCTTCGTGTCGGCAGAGGGGGCGGGGATCATGGCGATGCGCGGCCTACCCTCTCGGATGGGATTGGAAGATCGCGGCGTGTATGCCGTGGCGTGGAAGATAAGAGGGGCGCATCGCTCGCTGCCGGAGTCGCCGGCGGCTAGCGCGGGCCCCGGCGTTTTTGAAAAGGTCCTCCGCTCGGTGCGGAGCCTCCTCACGTCCCGCCTCAGCATGCTCACCCGCGTCCTGACGGTCGAAGGAAATCTTCTCGTCCTCGAACTCGAGACGCCATCCGACGGATTCGTGTGGCCTGAAGGCCTGATCGAGGTCGTGCATGAAGGACAGCAACTCGGCTTCGGCGTGATCGATCCCGGCCGGTCGAGCCCGCAAGGACCGCACGCGAAGGGGCTCCTGCTGCGCTTGATGGTGCTCGGTCCCGCGAGCTGGACGTGTCGGGCCGGGGACGAGGTCAGGATCACCGGAGGCGCGACGGCGTGACCGCTGCGGATTCGCTCTTCGAGAGGGCCCGACGGGGAGACGTCGGGGTTTTCGCGAACTGGATGGCTCTCGTCGAGCGTCCGGTTCGCGGAAGCCTCCGGCGTTTTGCCCGCGCGATCGACGTCGAGTCGGCGCTGCAAGAAACGTTTTTGCGGATGTGGATCGCGAACCAAGATCGAACGCGGGAGCTCAAGGGTGAAAACGCGTCCTTGCGCTTCGCGCTCCGTGTCGCGCGCAACGTAGCGCTGGAGGACGTGCGGCGCGCCTGCCTCGAACACCTCGTAGCGCTCGAGGACCTCGATCCATCCTCCGAGCCGTCGATCGATCCGACGCCTCCGTCGGATCCGGGACTGCTTCGCGCCATTCAAGACTGCATCTCTCGCCTGCGCGGCAAGCCGCGCGAGGCGTTGCTCGCACGCCTCGCCCGCGGCCACGAGCAAACCGACCGCGACAACGCGCTCTCGCTGGGCATGGCGGTCAACACGTTCCTGCAAAACGTCGTGCGCGCACGCAAGCTCGTGGCGACCTGCCTCGAAGGGAAGGGCCTGTGAACGACGAGCGCGACCTGCTCATCGAATCGGTGACGAGCGCCTGGCGCCATCGCGGCGCCTCCGGCCGCGCCGTCCCCCCGCCCGCCTTTTGGGACCTTGCACCCGACGACCGCCTTCTCGCTTTCGATGCCCAGGTCGCAACCCGTGAGCTGGAACGCGCCATCGATTCCGAAGGCTTCAGTGGCACGGTGCGGGCGGTGATAGATCGATTGACGCCGTAACGACGTTCACCGCAAACGGCGCCTGAGCCTCGGCCGTTGGATGGCCCGTGTCGCCGGCGGTCGCCAGCACCGCGCGGAACGTGTAGCGGCCCGGCTTGAGTTGCCGCACGGGAACCTCGTCGAGCAGCCGCTCGCACTGCACCAGGTGGCGCGTCGACGAGCTGAATTTCACCTCGGCGAGAGAACCGGCGGGCTCGCCGGCGGCGGTTTCGAGACGGCGCGAGATCGACCATGGGCCGTCTTTGGCCTTCGGGCCCAAGATGCAGATATGGGTCAGCGCTGCAAGTGGCTCGCCACGGTCCACCTCGTTGATGAGCAGCGGTCGGAAGGCGTCGCGAGCGCCGAGGCGATCCCCCGCCGCACCCTTGGCGTCGCCACCGCCGTAGACGACCACGTCGTCGCCGCGGCGGCGGCCCAAGATCGGCCCCGTGAGGACGGCCTCGCGCTTCGGCAGCGGCGGAACCGTCAGGTCGGAGGCGCGTCCGAACGGCGTGGAGCCTTCGGGTGCGACGAGCACGACGGTCAAAGCGTAGTTGCCCGGGAGAAGCGTCACCGGCTCGACGAAGGTGACACGCGGGGCGTCGTCGGCGGTGTCGCCGACGAGTCGTTCGATGATGATCGAGCGGTTGAAGCTGTGCGCGACGTCTGGTCCTCGTCGCAGCACGACGCCGAATTCCCACGCCGAATCGCCGGCGGACCGTGGGAGCGCAGCCGGGAAATCAACGACGAGCAAGGCGTTCCAGCGCTTGGCATCCTGTGGTTGGAGGGGGAATACGTGCGCGCGCAGGCCTCCGCCCTCGAACTGTTTCGGGACGAGAAAGGCGGCCTCGACCGCCTGAGTCCGCCGTTCCTTCTCGGACGGGAACGAATAGCGTGCAGCATAGTTCACATGCACGCCCTTGCGGCGGCTCTCCACCCCAACCTGGTGTCGCTTGTCGGCCTCGGGGTGACGGTCGTAGAAGCCGAGGGTCGTGCGGCAGCCGAGATCGCGACGCGCCCGCGCGTACCCGATCGAGTAGTCGTTCGTGTTGCTCGTCAGCCGCCCACCCGTCATCGACGCCAGCCTGAACAGACCCGGTGGACCGCCGGGCGCGCCAATCGGTGGTCCGGGGCGGGAAAACCGCTCGTGGGTGTCCACGAAGACCCCCGAAACGTCCACGGTATAGAACGAGACCCTCGCATCGCTGGCCGCCGCGGCCAGCCGCTCGTAGTCGAGATCGTACGCATTCCCAGGCCCAGGTCCGGCGCTCACGAAGACGACCGCCTTTGCGCCTGGAGACGTACGCAGCACGGTGACGAGGGCGCGCAGCGCAGTGAAGAACGGTTCTTCCGTCAGATGCTTGAAGTTGCCGTTCCAGAGCGAGACGTCGTGCTCCATCCGATCGAGCGTGTCGATCACCGCCCTGCGGTCTTTCGTGAAGGGTTGTTCGACGCGAAGCCCGCCGGTGAGCGCCACGACCATCATCTCTTCGTCGCCCGTCCCGGTCTTCGCTTCGAGCGCGCTTTGGAACTCCTCGAGCGCCTTCGTGTGAAACAGGCACGACCGCGGGTCGGAATCGGGACATCGAGCCGTCGTCAAGTGCAGGTAGTCGAACGCGAGCACGACGCGACGGGTGCCGTCCTCGAGATCGCGAGGGGTCGCCCATGCGCCCAAGCGCCGGCTCTTCGGATCGGCCTCGGCGCCGGACTCGCAGTAGGTGTCCAGTGTGTCGATCTCCGTGGGCTTCCCGTCCACGAACAGCTCGAAGTCGCCCTTGGCCATATCCGGCACGGTCCTGTCCTCGGCGTCCAAGGCGACGACGTCGACCGTGACGAGCCTGACCTCGACCGATTCGTTCAGCTCCGAGGGCATCGGTGCGGCAGGCGACGACTGCGCACCGATTCCCGAGGCGACGAGGACGGCAACCAGGATCGGCGCGGTTCGGAGGACCGACGGCATGGTCTGGACTCTCCTGTTGTTGCGTTGTAACACGAAACGGCAGGCGAACCGGCCCGCCTTGCCTCCCCCGGCCGCGGCTCCTAGCTTCAGGGCATGAATCAAGGGTCGTGGGGACGACGGATCGCGCTCGTAACCGCGCTCGCAACGGCTTTTGCCCTCGCGGCCAGAAGCGATGTGCTCGTTGCCGCTTGGGAAGAACTGGTGGAACTGATCACCGTCGAAGGCAAACCGGTCGCCGCGTCGCCGGCCATCATGTCCACCCATGAATTCGACGAACTCGAATCGCTCCCGCCTCAGGCTCAGGCCGAGCGTCTGCTCGAGCGCGCGATCAACCACTACGACGGGGCGAGCTCGATGATCGCAAAGCGCATAGACGGCTGGCGCGGCAAGATCGCGATGGAAGGGACGCTCAACGGACTGTTCATGACGGCGATGAACGCAAACGACCTGCGCGTGCGGGCGGCGGGCATCGAGCTCTACCTCGCAGCCTACGACATCGGGAAGGCGCCCGAAGACCTCGATCGGATGATCGAGCGATGCGAACGGCAAACCGACGGCCGGCCGCACGAGCTTTGGGTCGTGGGCCTTCTCGGAAACCGCGGCGTCGACCCCCGGCGCGCTCTCGACTATCTGCTGCGCTGGTCAAACGACCCGGATGACGACACGCGCCGCTGGGCGGTCGAAGGGATGGCGATGTTGGGGACCGACGAGTCGATCGCTCCGCTGCTTCGCACCTTCCATGACGACCCTTCGCCTTTCATCAGAGAGCGCGCGGCGTGCGGCTTGGCTCAGCACGGCATGCTGACCCAGCGGCAACGCCTCACCGCCGTTCCCGAGTTGCTCCGCTTCATGGACGATCCTTCGCTCGACGGCAAGACGCGCGAGTGGGTCGTCCAGGCGCTTTTGGACATCACCGGCGAGCGGCCGGGAGCCGACGCCCGATAATTCGACGCCGTTTTTTCGGTGGTTTGATCCCCCCTTCGCCGGTAACCTCCCCGCATGAGCACGCAGCCTTCGCGCGACACCATGGTGGCCGCCTTCCTCGCCTCGGACGGTTCGTACGACGGCGTGTTTTTCACCGCCGTAAAGACGACCGGCATTTTTTGCCGCCCCGCATGCCCGGCGCGCAAGCCGCTCCCCGGAAACGTCGAGTTCTTCGCCACGGTGCGCGAGGCGATGTTCGCGGGGTACCGCGCGTGCAAGCGGTGCACGCCTCTCGAAGCGCCGGGGAAACCGCCGGAGTGGGCTTCGAATTTGATCGCGCGCCTGGACGCGGCACCCGATCTGCGCATCCGCGCCGCCGACCTTCGAGCTTCCGGCATCGACCCGGGGCGTGCGAGGCGGTGGTTCAAGACCCACTACGGCATGACCTTCAGCGCGTTCTGCCGCGCGCGGCGCCTGTCGGGCGCTTTGGCTTCGATCAGAAAAGGAGGCAGCGTGGACGATGCCGTGTTCGAGAGCGGTTACCTGTCGCATAGCGGATTCAGGGACGCGTTCGCACGCACCTTCGGTGCGACACCCGGGAAGGGAGGGCAGGTCGAAAACGTCTCTCTCGCCTGGATCGAGAGCCCGCTCGGCCCGTTGATCGCGGGGGCGGACGATCGCGGGATCTGCCTCCTGGAATTTTCCGACCGACGCATGCTCGAAGCGCAGCTGAAAACGCTGGCCCGCCGGCTACGCCGTCCCCTCGCTCCGGGAGAGCATCGTTATTTGGATCAACTGCGATCGGAAATTCGGGAGTATTTCGATAGAAAGCGAAGAGTCTTCGAGGTTCCGTTGAACGCCCCCGGGACGCCCTTCCAGGAACGGGTATGGAAGGAACTGCTCGGGATCCCCTACGGCGAGCTTCGATCCTACGAGCAGATCGCGATTGCCGCCGGCTCGCCCAAGGCCGTCCGAGCGGTGGGGTGCGCCAACGGGATGAACCGGATCGCGATCGTGATCCCCTGCCACCGCGTCGTCGGCAAGGACGGCACCCCGACCGG
>JANMVW010000405.1:0-5466 GCA_031393555.1 Acidobacteriota bacterium | reverse complement strand
GCGCGTGTTGTTCATCGACGGGTTCGCTGGCCCAGGGGAATACACCGGAGGAGAGCGTGGATCTCCGCTCATCGCGATCGGAACGCTCCGGGATCACACGGCGCTTCCAAGCATCACCGCAGAGGTCCGGTTTATCTTCGTTGAGAGTGTTCCGGCGAGAAAAACACATCTTGAAGGCGTGCTCGCTCGCGAAGCGAAGTCGTTGCCAGCCGTGAGCAACGTCCAGGTAATTGAAGGGACGTTCGATGGAAAGATGACCGAGCTGCTCGACTATCTCGACGGCGAGAAGAAACGGTTGGCGCCGGCGTTCGTAATGGTGGATCCGTTCGGGATCTCCGACACGCCAATGGCGGTAATCGAACGACTTCTCTCGAATCCGCGCTGCGAGGTGTACGTCTCGTTCATGTACGAAGCAATCAATCGGTTCAAGAAGACGCCCGAATTCGAACCCCATCTGGACGGACTGTTTGGCTGCGAGCGTTGGCGGGACGGTCTCGACCTGGTGGATCCGGAGGACCGCAAGACTTTCTTCTATGGACTGTATGCCGATCAACTTCGAAAAGCAGGCGCGAGACACGTCGTGCACTTCGATTTATTCCAAGGCGAGCGCCTGATCTATGCGATCTTCTTTGGCACTCAGAACCCTACCGGTTGCGACAGGATGAAGACCGCCATCTGGAAAGTGTCGCCGTGGGGCGAGTTCAATTTTCGCGGATCGAATGCCGGGCAGGCCAGATTTGGCATTGAAGTGCCGGACTTCCAACCTCTCAAGGCCGCGCTGGCAGGCAAGTTTCGCGGATCAGGATTTGTCACGATCGAAAGCGTCATACGATTTGTGAGCTCAGAAGAAACGGATTTCCATTCTGGACAACTCAAGGGCGGTGCCCTCGTGCCGATGGAGCGCGATGGGGCGATCGAAGTGGATCCAGCCAGCCGAAAGCGGGCGCGTAGCTACCCCGGCGGGACGAGACTCCGATTTGTTTGAGATGGTAGCTGGCGTGGGAGGCCGTTCAGGGTCTTCCCATCGAGCTCGCGACCGCCGGCCTTCGGGGTGCGGCCGCCCCATTGCTTGAAGAAGAACGCGACGCCGTTCGTCTCGCAGCGATCGCGGATTGCGCGTACCCAAGCCGGATCCATCGGTCGGAAGTTCGGCCCACTCTCACCGCCCACGATTGCCCAGTCGATGCTCGACAAGTTCAGCGATGGCAACGGGCCCAGTAGCGGCTCGAGAGACAGGAACCGGATGGCCGCCGGCGTCATGCGGAGGTGATCCGCTCGCCAGGTGTAGTCGTCGTTCTCGATCGAGACACCGAGCCATACGTTCGCGAGCTCGCGCAACTGTGCCGGGAGCGCCGAGACCACTTGCTGCATCCGCTTCGGCCGCTTCGTCAGCACCTGGAACTGATGCTGCGGCGTCTCAGCCATCGTTCGAAAGATGCGCTCGATGAACTCGGCTGGCACGTCGACGTGGAAAAGATCGGACATCGAGTTCACAAATACACGTCGCGCTTGGCGCCATCGCTTCGGCTCGTCAATCTTGTCCGGATGAAGAGTGAGGCCGAAGCCTGGCCCGTCGGGCCCGTCCCTCTGATACCGCGGGTTGCCCATCGCCTTGAGGCGTTTGGCGAGCGTGGCCGCGTAGCAGTGATCGCAGCCGGGTGAAACCTTTTGGCAACCCGTCGTCGGATTCCAGGTCGCGTCGGTCCACTCGATGGCGGTGCCCGTGCTCATGGTCTCCTCCGTTTAGCGCGGCGGCCTGAAATCGTCAGGAAGTCCTCACGAATCAGGCGCTCGATCTCTCGTCCGATGAGCGTCTTTGCGACCTCCGACGGCGTCTTACCATGAATTCCGAGTTCCGCCAGGCGCTCGAGGTACGCGACGATCTCAGGCGAGAGCCGGAGGTTCACGCGCTCGGATCCGTTGCCGTTATCCTCGCCAGCCATGCCTCCAATCTAGCACCAGACGGTTACCAGGCGGTAACCACTTGGTGTCGCTCAAGACACCAGTAAAATCCGCAGCTCCCGTGGGATCTCTTCACGACCGATTGGGCCGAAGCGAATAACATGCGAACCTCTGGATCAAGAAATACCCTGGCGGACCAGGCAATTAGCAGGTGACCAACATGCCCGTACTCCCCGGATGGAATTCTGCGGACAGTGCTAGTTGGTGGGGAAGCCTTTTCACTGTGCTCGGATTCGTCTGCCTTGGGTTGCTTGTCGTGTTTGAGGTTCTCGCTTTCGCATACGGTAACCGAAGAGACAGTCTGCTTGGGATGGCAGCTAAAACAGCCGCAGAGGAGCAACGCTCCAAGGACGAAGCTAAAGACAAGAAAATGGCGGCCGACCTCGCAATTGCTACTGAGTTGGCCGAGAAAGCTCGAATGGCGGACGAGACGTCCAAGATGCGGGTCAGCGAGCTTGAGGCACGTCTGTCTCCGAGGCTACTTTCGGCAGACCAGGCGCAAATCATCTTCACATTCCTGCAAAATCGAACCCCGGGAACGGTCTCGATCAAGGCGAGCATGAATGCCGATGATGCCCACCACTACGCCGAGCAGATTGCCGCCGTGCTCCGACGGGCAGGCTGGACAGTGCGTATCGACAGCGCGATGTTTGGCGGCGAAAATGTACGCGGGGCCTGGGTGACCGTTAAGAACAAGGGGCCCGCTCCTGACGCCGCAGCAGCGCGCATGAGAGCATTCGACGCTGCTCGCATTCAGATTCGCGGACAGTACGACCATGCAGTCCCAGAATCGGACGGCTTCTGGCTATCGATAGGCGGTAAATGACAGCCGGTCGCCATCTCAGATTCAAACTGAACCACGACCACCCGCGGCTTCTCGGGCAGATCCGGGGTAAGTTTCGCCCGTGAGCAGGATGCCGCCCGCCCGCCGCAACTACGGCTCCGGCGCCATCGAGGAGCTAGAGAACGGCCGCTTCCGCGCGAAGATCTGGGTCTCCGGCCTCCCCCGCCGCAAGACGTTCGACGATAAGCAGCCGGCGAAGAACTGGCTCGACGGGCAGATCGGCGAGCGGGTCGCCCGGGAAGACGGCACCTTCGCAGCGCGCGGCTCGCAGCCGGAGCTCACGCTCAAGGACCTGCAGAAGGAGTTCCTCGAGGACCTGAAACACGCGGGGCGCACCGAGCGCACGCGGAAGGGCTATCGCAGCCACGTCGGGAAGGTCGTCGAGTCTTGGGGCTCGCTGCGCGTGATCGAGATCGACGGGCCCCAGCTTGAGCAGATCGTCCGTTCGATGCACGCGAAGAAGTGGGCAGCGTAGACAATCCGGAACCGGCTCGCGGCGATCCTCGGCATGGTGAAGCTCGCCCAACGTCTCGGGCTGACGCCGGCACGCCACCTTCTCGTGCGGCGCCCGAAAGTCACGCTGGCCTCTCGACCCGATGCCTACACCGCGCAAGAGGTCGCGGCTCTCATCGCAGCTGCAGCTGACGTCCCGTGGCAGCGGTGCGCGATCCTTCTTGGCGCCGACGCAGGCCTCCGCCGCGGCGAGATGATCCGGGTGCAACTGAAGCACCTCGACGCACGGTCGCAGACGCTTTTCGTCCCGGACAGGAAGAGCGGACGGTCGAACCTCGTGCCGATCACGCGCGAGCTCGCGAAGGCGATCAAGGCATGCGCCAGCGACCCCGAGGCGCTCGTGGTCGGCCGTCCGGAGTGGCCTCCCGATCAGCTCGCGAAGCTCCTGGAGCCCGTGTGGCTCGCGGCAGGCGTCACCGGCGGCGTGCGCCTGCATCGCCTCCGGCACTATTGGGCGTCAGCGCTCGCGATCAACGGGAAGGCGACGCCCTGGGAGCTGATGGAGTGGGGCGATTGGTCGTCGCTCGAGATGGTGAAACGCTACTACCACGCGCCGCTTCGGGTAAATAGGGCGCCGATCCGCGGTCTCGATCGGTCGAAGTTAGCCCAGAAACAGCCCAAGGAAAAAGCGAAAGTCGGTGTTTCACGCGAAAAAGGCTTGAGAGTAAAGTCTAAATGATGGTGCCCCCACCTGGACTCGAACCAGGGACCAGCGGATTATGAGTAAACTTTTCGAGGGCGCCGTTTCAAGGTTTTTGGGAAACGGCGCCCATTTTTTTGTCCACCGCTTCCACTGGTGTCCACCGCTTCCATCCTGGTGCGTGGAGCTTGCGTAGTGTTCGGCCGACGTCAGCGCTCGAGACCCGCGTCGCTGAAAACAGCCCGGCCTGCGAGCGCGACACGAAACCCGTACGCGGCGAGCCCGGCGATGACGATCAGGGTAAGGATCGAGTTGGGGGCATACCAACGGGTGAAATCGAAGGTCAGCTGGTGCAATGTCAAGAGGGCCTGAACGGCGCCGGCTACGAGGATCGGGATAAGGCCGAAGCGGAGGAAAAGGGTCAGCCCCAGGACCGTCCCGAGCGCTGAGAATAAAAGAGCGACAGACGGGTTGGCGGACGAGGGGGCGTTGACGACCGTCCAGATGAGGACGAATGCCGCGATGACGAGCCTGCGGTCCTTGAGAACGGAGCGAAGGAGTAGGAGCGAGACCATGTATCCGGCCGCAAAGAGAAATGAGGCGATCGGCCAGCCGAGGAGGTTTGCAAACGCCATCCGGAATCCGCTCAGGTTCTCGAATTCGGCCCAGTACGGCGGAAGATCGAAAGGGGGAGGAGCGATTCCCCACCATCGGGAGGCCAAGGGCCATGCCTGGCCGAGCAAGGCAAACGCCACTCCCCCCAGGAGACCGAACAGAACGTCCCGGCCGACGAGCGGATCGCGGAACCGGCCATCGAGCAGACGCACCCACGAGACGAGGACCTGCGGCCAGAGGCGCCTTACGTACGGCTCGATCGCCAGGTAGAAGAGCCACGACACACAAGAGACGATAACGACGAACGCGAGGCCGTGGAAGAAGAGACTCGTCTCTGCCGTGTTCAGGACGTGGTGATTCGTCAGAACCCAGGCCAGGAGCCCCGTCGCAAGAACGAAGATCGCGACCTTGGCGGCCCCGCGACGATCGCTTCGGCCGAGTTGCAGGTTTCGCCGTGCGAGCACGGTCGCACCGATCAACACGGTGAACAGCAGAATGGTCGGGAGAGTCCGGACGATCCGAGTGCCGAGATTAGCGGGAGCGGGCTCCGTCACCAGCGGTTGTGTCCAGGGTCTGACGATTCGGAAGAAGACCGGCGCCCCGTGATAGCCCGCAGCCTCTACGCGAATCCGCGCGTCGGTCGTCCCGGTGTCGGTGGTTTCCCAAGCCGCACGGCTGTCCGCGTAGACGGGCGGCGACCATGATGGTTCGACGGGCATGAGCTTCGCGAGGTCAAAGCCGGCCTCCCGAAGCAGTGACGTCCACGCCGGCGTTGGCCAAGGCCCCTTCGACTCGTCGCGATCGGCGGGGACGGCGTCGAATTGTTTCAGGTGTCCATCGGGTTCCAGGCGGACGCCCACCATCCCCGGAACGAGAAAAGGAGGATCGTTGT
>JANMVW010000404.1:0-1795 GCA_031393555.1 Acidobacteriota bacterium | reverse complement strand
CCCGCCCGTCACAATCTCGGGGTCGCGTTGATGCGCGCGGGGCGGCTCGACGAAGCGATCGCGGCGCTTCGCGACGCCGTTGCCGCGGAGCCGGATTCCGAGGGCGCCCTCTACACGTTGGGCGTCGCCCTGCTGGCGACCGGCGATCGCCAGGGCTCGGCTGCCTGCGCCCGCCAGCTCGTTGCCTTCGGCACCGACGAAGGGTCCGCCTTGGCCAAGCGCCTGACCGGGAGTGCGGACGCCCCTTGAGAGCGCGCTTCGCTTCGGCGCTCTTGTTTTGCGGGGTCCTCGCCGTGGCCGTCTACGTACCGGGGCTTCCCGGCGCGTTCGTCTACGACGACCATCGTCTCATCGTCGACAACGACGGGCTGAAGCGCCCGTTCGATCCGTCGCGGGCGTTTCTGAGGGACTACTACGCGTCGGACCTCGATGCGACGGGGCTGGGCTACTACCGGCCGATCGCGATTTTGTCGAACGAGCTGGACTATCGGCTCGGCGGTGGTGGCGCGCTCTTGTTCCATCTGACGAATCTCCTCCTTCACCTGGCGGCGACGTGCTGCGTGTTCGCGCTCGCCCGCCGTCTCGCCCCGCGAGGCGTCGTGGCTCCGGCGGTGGCCGCCTCGTTGTTCGCGCTTCATCCCGCGCACGCGGAGTCGGTCGCCTTCATCTCGGGCCGGGTGGATCCGTTGGCCACGGTGTTCGTCCTCGCGACGATCCTTTTGCATTTGCGTGCGAACGGGGCGAATCTCCCGTGGCCGTGGCGCGTCGCCGCGGCAGGGGCGTGGCTTTTGGGCCTGCTGTCCAAAGAGATGGCGGTCACGGCCCCGGTTCTCGCGGCGGTGCTCGAGGCGGGGACGGTAGGCCTACCGTCGCGCCGCGACCTGAAGGCTCGCGCGTTGCGTTACGTTCCGTATCTCGCCGTGGCGGGGGTTTATCTCGCGGCGCGCGTCACGGCCCTCGGGCGTCTGCTCGCGCCGTCGCCCGAAGGCGCGGCGCTGTCGGTCGCGAAGCCGTTCGTCGCGCTGGGCACGTATCTTCGTTGGCTCGCGCTCCCGCCGTTCGGGCTGAACCTCGAGCCCGAACCGGCCGGCGGTTCGTGGGCGGTGCTCGCGGCGCTGGGGATCCTCGCGGCGCTCGTGGTGTTGTTGTTTTTCTGGCGCCGCGGCTACCGGGTCGAGCTGGCGACGACGTTCGCCGCGGGAGTCGCGCTCCTTCCTGTTTTGCAGTTGAAGCCTCTGGAGACCGCGCTGTCGGAACGGTTCCTGTACTTGCCCAGCGCGTTCGCCATGACCCTTGTGGGTTTGCTCGCGGCGCGATGGCGCTTCACGCGCGGCCGGGTCGCAACGTTGACCGCCGTCGTCCTGCTCGGCGGCCTGTACGCGGCGATCCTCGTGCCGCGCTCCCGCCTCTGGCGCGACGAGGTGAAGCTGTGGACGGCGAAAGACGCCGAGGAGGGCGGATCGCTCAAGGCCCGCTTGAACCTCGGGCGGGCTCACCATCGTCGAGGTGACGACGTGGCCGCCCGTGCGGCGTACGACGCGGCGATCGCTTTGGCGCCGGGCCTGGCGCCGCAGATCCGAGCCGAGATGAGCACGTTGGCTCGCGATGGGGCGGCGGGGGATTCGGTCGACGACCTCAAGCGCGCTCTTGCGGCGTCTCCCGGCGACGGATCCTTGTGGGGCAATCTGGGTTTCCTGTTGTTCGCGCGGGGCGACGTCGAAGGCGCCGCGGCCGCGTTCGCGCGAGCGACGCAGTTGTCTCCCGGTCGCGCCACCGGTTGGCTGGGGGCCGGGCT
>JANMVW010000402.1:0-2168 GCA_031393555.1 Acidobacteriota bacterium | reverse complement strand
AATACGCTCGACGGCAACGTGGCCAACGGCTCGACCGTGGGTGCGGGAACCGCTTACGGCGGCGGGATCTTCGTCGCCACAGGCGGCTCCCACGGCCTCGGCACCGAGACCGTCACGATCGGCGGCACGGGAACCGGAAACGTCCTGCGCAACAATGTCGCCAAGGGATTCGGCGGCGGGATGTCGGTCCTCGCCCAGCCGGCGCCGGGCGGGAAGCACACGATCACCGTCAACGCGAACACCGTCACCGCGTGCACCGGGAATCTCGGCGGAGGCGGACTGCACCTGTTCGCGCGCGCGTTCGATCGCGCCGGGGACGCTCCCGAAGTGGTGCTGACGGCAAGCGCGAATACGATCACCGGCAACCACGCCTTGGGAGAGCTTTCGGATCCAGCCGTCGAAGGCGGCGGCGGGATCTTTGCCGTTCTCTACAGCGAGCGCACGGCGGCTTCGAACATCCGGTTCGAAATCGACGGCAACAAGATCCAGAGCAACACGGCGACAACCCACGGCGGCGGAGTGAGCCTGCTCGCCTGGGCCAACGACGATCCCGCCGACGACGGCGCCACCGTGCCGACCGGCGCGCTCATCTCGTTCCACAACAACCTGATTGCGAAAAACGCCGCCCGCGACATGACCGCCAACGCCCCTTCCGGGGGCGGCGTGCACGGGCTGGTGGTTGCACGCGGCTCCTCGGCGGTCGCAAGCTTGGCGGCGAGCTTCTTGACGGTGGCGAGCAACCAGACCGAGCTGGGTACGGGCGGCGTGGAGTGGGAGGATCGTCTCCTGACCAATTCACTCGGCTCGAAGGGGACCGCGTCGTTCACGCTGTCGAACTCCATCGTCTCCAGCAACGACGGCTTCGGCGTGGGCTACCTCGCCCCCCTCGACCCCTCCACCACCGTGGCCTTCTCGTATAACGACGTTTTCGGCAACATCTCGGGGAACTACGAAGCCTTGTTGGGGGATCCGACCGGTACGAACGGCAACATTTCGGTGGATCCGGAGCTCGACCCGCTGTTCCTCCCGCGCATCTGCGGGCCGATGGTCGACCGCGGAGACCCGGCGATCTCGGCGACGAACGAGCCGCTCCCGAACGGCGGCCGCGTCAACCTGGGCCATTTGGGAAACACGGCCTCGGCCACCCGCACCTTCCCCGACGTCAACAGCGACGGCACGATCGATGGGCTGGACATCTTGGGGATCGCGGTGTCGTTCAACTCCTCGACCGGCACGCCGAGATACTTCGTCGCGGCCGATCGCGATCTGGACGGGGACGTGGACGGCGAGGACCTCTCTTACGTGTCCGCGTTCTACGCGCAAAGCTGCCCGTAACCGGGCTTTTCGGAGACGCCGATGAATCCGCATCGCACGATCGCTCGTTCCGCCGCGACGGCCCTCGTCACCCTGGCTTACGTCGCGCTCAGCGCGGCCTCGGTCGGCTGCGGGGGCGGAAACAACGGCTCGGGCTCGACGACGACCACCGTGGCCGCCGTCTTCAAGCCGGACACCCCGACGCCGGCCCCCGGCTCGATCACGCTGCTTCCGGGCACGACGAGCGGTGCCGCCGTCAACGTCCGGGTCACGGTGACCGGGGTCGCCAGCTTTTTCGGCGCGGCGTTTCACATCACGTACGACGGGACGGCGCTCCTGTTCAATGGGATGGACGATTCGACCTCGTTCCTGCGAACGGGCGTGACGGCCAACGACGTGATCTTCCTCGTGGATAGCACAACCACTCCGGGCGAGCTCGTTGTCACCGCAACCCTCAAAGACCCCGCGCTCGTCGGCCCGGTCGACGTGACGACGACGAAGGACCTCGTCATCCTGAACTTCGTGGCGCGCAAGGCCATCGCCCCGCTCGCCGTGGAAGGCCGTCTCGATTTCGGCGACCCGGCGCAGAATCAGGTCTGCGACGGCACCGTGGTCGGCTCGGGATGCGGCCCCATTACCGTCACCTGGAAGGGCGGCGGCGTATCGGCGCAGTAGGAAGAAATCGATGAGCACCCTGGCGATCGTTTTGCGGTTCCTGCACATCGCCCCGGCGGTCGTCGCCGGCGGCGCGACGATTTTCGCAAGGATCGCGCTCCTCCCCGCGCTCACCTCGCTTCCCGAGGCCGAGCGGGCACGCGTGAAGGATCTGATCGACCGGCGTTGGCGGGTCGTCG
>JANMVW010000399.1:0-5713 GCA_031393555.1 Acidobacteriota bacterium | reverse complement strand
CCTGACCCCCTCAACGATCGAAAGGCTTCTCGATCTTGGGGCCGCACGCGAGGTCGGCCAACGCGGCGATGAGCACGCGCGTGCCGCGATGCAGGTCGTCGATGGCGATCTTCTCGTCGACGTCGTGGCCGGGGTAGGGCTTACCGGGGAACCACATCCCGAACGCGATGCTGTTGGGAAGGCGCTTCGCGTACGTGCCGCCGCCGGCGACGGCGGGAGCGGCCGCCTCGCCGGTCGCCCCGGTGTAGTCGGCGAGCAAGCGCTTCACGAGTTTCGATTCGGGATCGAACGACAGGGGCTCGTCGTCCCAGTAGCCGTCGACGGTGAGCGAGGACTTCGCGCGCTTGTTGAAGCTGGCGACCACGTCTTGGAGGTGCGCCCTGATCTGCGCACCCGTCCGCGGCGGCGGGCGGCGCAACACGATCGTGAGACGTAAGCGGCCGTTGTCTCGCGGCTTCACCGTCGCGACGTTGACGAGGTAGCGGCCCCAAACCGGGTCGTTTTCGGTCAGCCCCAATCCCGTGCCGTGAAGATCGCGCCCGGCGAGGCGCGCGAAGGCGAGAAGATCGTTTTCTCCCGAGGCGGGGAGAAGGCCTTCCGTCACGCGGGCCAACGCGACGAGCGCATTGCGCCCGCTTCCGAGGTTGACGCCCCCGTGCGCGGACTTGCCGTGCGCCACGATCGTCAGCCGGCTCTGATCCTCGGGCGTCGTGACGATCTCGAGCCGGGTGCCTTCAGGGAGCGGCCGTTTGGCGAGGCGCTCGATGAGGGAGCCCCACGACGGCAGGCCGCGAATCCACACTAAGATCAACACGGCGCGGTCGGGAACGATGCTCGGAGAGAGCCCCGCTTCGAGCGTCTCGATCCGGAATGGCAGCTCGGCGTTCGCGCGCGACCCCGGGGTCGTCTCCACGTAGAGGCCCGTCCAGGCCATCTCGCCGACGACGACCGGGAACACGAAGTCGAGGACGAGGGAGTAGTCGGGCGGCTGGTTCGACCCGAGGTACTCCTTGATGTCGGTGTTGTCGCTTTCCTCGTCGCTGCCGACCAGAAGGCGAATCGTGTGGGTCCGCGCCGGCCCGGCGTGCTCGAGCGCCTTCATCGCCAGCAGCGCTTGCACGAGAGGACCCTTGTCGTCCGCCGAGCCCCGCCCCAGGACGAAACCGTCCTTCGCGACACCGTCGAACGGAGGGATCGACCAAGCCGACGCCATGACCGGCTGCACGTCGCCGTGCACGACGAGCCCGAGGACCGGCGCTCCCGCGGGCCCGGGGAGGTCGATCTCGACGACCTTCCCCGTGTCCCTCGCGACAAAGCCCAGATCCGCCGCTGTCTTCATCAGCCACGCCTGCTGGGCGTCGCGTGCCGCGGTGTTTCCCTGAAAGGTGGGAAACCGAATCACCTCTTCCAAGAGCGGCACCATCCGCTTCGCGAGCTCGTCGTCGTAATGACGCCGGGCATCGCCCGTGCTTCGGGGTGTCGCGCATCCCGCGAGGATCACCGCCAAACCAAAGGCAAGCGCTTTCATGCGGAGCCGTCGCGGTCGCGCACGAGCTTGATGTGCGGGAACGGGAGCTCGATGTCCGCCTTGTCGAACGCTTTTTTCACCCGCCGGCGCAGCTCGCGCAGCACCACGGGCCCATCGTGCGCCTGCGTCTTGACGAGGACGCGCAGCACGACAGCGGAATCGCCGAGCTTGACGACGCCGGGGTACTCGAACGAGCCGAGGAGCTTTCTCGCGAAGAGGGGGTCTTTCTCGATCGAGGCGCCCACCTCGCGCAGGACCAGCTCGCAGCGGTCGGTGTCTTCCTTGTAGGCGACCCCGACGTCGAGCAGGGCGCGCGACCAGTCGCGGGTCGCGTTGGTGACCACGGTGATCGAGCTGTTCGGGATGATGTGCGTCGTCCCGTCGTAGTCGCGCAGCACGGTCGTGCGGAGGTTGACCGCTTCGACGACGCCAGTGCAGCCGGCCGCCGTGATCGTGTCGTCCACGCGAATCTGGTTTTCCAGGAGGATGAAAAAGCCGGTGATGACGTCCTTGACGAGGGTCTGCGCGCCGAAGCCGACGGCGAGACCGAGGATCCCGGCCCCCGCGAGGATCGGCTTCAAATCGACGCCGAATTCGGCGAGGACGAGCATGACCGTGACCGACCCGATGAGCACCGAAGACGCCTGCCGCAGGATGCGGCCGATCGTCTGAGCGCGCTTCTCGAGCTCGGTGGTCGTATGCGGATCGCCGTCGTCGCTGATCCTCTCGATTCTCTTGATGATCGACCGGAGCAGGCGGTGGATGAGCCACGCCAGCACGAGGATCAGGACGATGCGGAGCGTGTTTTGCGTGTGGGCTTCAGCCCAGACGCGTATCGTGTTCACCATGCGACCTCCGGAACGTACAGAATAGCGCGTCGCGCCTCGAGGAGATCCATCGCATGAGCGTCCGCATGCTGCATCGGCTGGCCGTCCCTTTCCTGGTGGTCGGCCTGTCCGCCGGCGCCGCCGCGGGCAAAGGCGTGAAAGAGCCCGGGAAGCGCGTTCCGCTCGATTGGAAGCGCGATCCCAAAATCGCGGTGCGTCTCGCCGAGCCGGCTGCCCCGGCGCCGCCGGAGCTCCCCCCCGAGCTCCAGATCGTGCCGGGAGGAGCCGGACCGATCGCCGAGCTGTCCCGAACCGCGCGGCCGCCGGGTCAGGGCGCCGAGGTTTTCGGTCTCGCGATGCGCGCCGCCGAGGACATGGCGCGCGAGGCCGGCCAAGTCTGGGGGTGGCGAGAGTACTGGCGCGCGGGCTTCGCGCGCGGGGTCAACCTGGCGCTCGAAGATCCGCGTCTGGGAGCGTGGGATCACGAAGAGGGGCTGCGCTTCGGCCGGTTCGATCCTCGGGCGCGAGCTCTGGGCGACCAACTCGCGAACGAGGCCGCCGAGGGAAGCGCCGGCGGCGAGGCGGAGGCGCGCGTCCGCCAACAGTTCATGGATCTGGCGCACGAGCCCATCCTCGACCGCCCCGCGCGCAAAGGAGCGTCCCCGCGGGGGGGTGTCCCCGATCTCCACGGCCCGTTCGGGACCGCGCCGATCCTCGACGAGGTCTTCGCAGGGTACCCGCCCGCAAGGACTGCCGGACTCTCGCGCGAGGGGCGCCGGGCGCTCGAGAGCTGGCGCTTCGATCGCTCGGCGCAAGCCTACGACGCGCAATGGCGGGACCCTGCGTTCGCGTTTTCGAGCTGGCGCGACAGGCAACGCCGCGGATCGCCGTGGTCCCGATGGACCAACGCCGAACGGGAGCAGTTTCGCGTCGCGTTCCACGCGCGATTCCGGGAGGTGATCCAAGCGATCGACTCGCGAGCGATCTATGGCGCCTGGCGGATCGGCATCGAGGATGGCTGGCGCTACGGTGCCGCGATCCAGGCCGAATGGGCGTACCGGCAAGGGTACGCCGAGGGGTTCGACGCAGGCGTCGGAGAAACCGCCGCGATCGCCTACCCTTACGCGTACGACCGCGCCTACACCGAGGCGTATGCCCGTTCGTTCGACGCCTGGTCGCAAACCGCGCACCCGGGTCTCGGCGACGTGCGTCTGGCGGACGAAAATGGCGACGGCGTCTTCGAGCCCGGCGAGCGCGTGCTCGTCGAAGCCGACGTCGTCAACTACGGTGGCGGCGCCGGCGTTTTCGAGCTGACGGCCTCCGGAGGCGATCTTGGCGCGCCGGTGACGGCCGGCGTGAGGTTTTCGGGCCGCAGCCGCGCGCCCGAGGCGGAACGGCTCTCGCTGCGCATCGGGGACCGCGTCCCGCTGCGAACGCGCGCGCCGATCACCGTCGCGATTCTGGATGCGCGCGTCGAAACACAGATCTATGTGTCGCGCCCGCTCGAAATCGAAGGCGCACCCGCGATCGACGCCGACCGGCTCGGCGGCCGCGTCACCCTCACCTTCGACGTGTCGAACACGAGCCGGCGCGACGCGCGCGCGGTCGTTTCCGTGGTGCCGCTCGAAGGGCGGCGCGAGGCGCGCGAGGACGATCTCGGCGTGGTCCCCGCGGGCGACCGGCGGCACGCCTCGGTCACCTTCACCGGCATCCACCCGCTCGATCTGATCGGAGGCACGTCGCGCTGGCGCGCCGCAGTCAGCCGCGGCGACACGATCGACGACGAGCGCGAGGTCCGCATCGCCCCCGTCGCGACCGATTTTTCAAACCCCGACCTCCTGGATTTCATGCTCGCGCTCGCAGACACGCCCCAGGTCAGCCGGAGCGACGTCAAGGACGCCCGCGAGCTGATGATGGATCGACTCCGAGCGGACTGGGAGCGCGCGACCGAGGTGAGCGGAAACCCCTACAAGCAGGACTTCGAGTCGTCGGGCACGAAAACGGCGCTCGGCGAGCTCGTGCGCGTGACGGACGGCGGCCGTAAATCGTTCGCCAGCCCCCAGGTGTTCGACGGCTTGGGCGACGACGTCGCCGCGCTTTGCGACGACCTCCCCGGAGCGCACCCGTTTCTTCGCAAGTGGATGAAGAAGCTCGCGAAACGGCTCGGCTAGGGGCAGGTCGCGCTGATTCTCTCGATCGTCGGCGTGCCGTGGTTGGTCTGGTAGCCGTACGAGCCGGTTCCGCACGCGTTCTCGCTTCGGACGACGTACCAGTAGCCCGCGCCCGGCGCGAGCGGATCCGCGTCGCTCACCGTGGGAGCCGCGAGGTCGTTCCCCAAGCACGTTTCACTGCCGGGGTTGGCGCCCACGGGCAGGGAGCCGGTCGGGCCGCGCACCACGTCGTAGCGCGTCGCGTCGGCCGCCGAGGCCCAGCTGATGAGCGCGGTGGGCTGGTTGTAAGAAACCTGGACTCCGCTCGTCTCGGCTGGAAGAGGAACGGGTGGATTCGTGCAGCCGCCCGCTGGGTTGCACAGGTCGAGGGTGCACGCGTTGCCGTCGTCGCAGGTTACGAGGGTCGTCTGCACGCCCGCGGTGGCCGCTCCCAGGGTCTTGCTGGACGGCGTGGCCGTGTTCGTGAGCACGGTCCCGTTGGCGAGACAGGTGTCCGCCTTGACCTGAATCGTGAACGGAACCGTTCCGGGCTGGAAGCACGCGGTCGTACATGAAACGGTCCCGTTCGCTCCGACGGCCGGCGTCCGGCAGGTCCACCCGTTAGGGACGGTGATCGCCAGGAACGTCGACCCGGCCGGGAGCGGATCGGTGAGCCTCGTGTCGAGCGCAATGTTCGGTCCGGCGTTGGTCATGGTGAGCGTGTACGAGATCGTCCCTCCCGGCTGCACCGGATCGGGAACGCCGCTGTTCGTCACGGACAGGGGGGCGGACTGCTGGCTTCCCGTCTGGCAGTTGACGTCGATCGAGAGCAGGTAGTCGCCGTTTGGGTTCCCTCCGGACACGCTGCCGCGCGCTCCCGCGAAGTAGACGCCGGTGTAGCGGGCGCGCCAGGTCTCTGCCTCGCCCGGCGAGAACGGGGTCGTTGCCGAAAGCGTCCCCGACCCCGCCGTGGTGGAGGCCGTGGACCCGGTGTCGTCGAGGTAGAAGATGCCTCCCAGCGTGTAGTCGGCGTTGATCAGCTTCCCGAAGTCCTGGTCGAACAAGAAGAAGGCGGGGTTGATCGTCGTGCCGTTCCTGAGCGGTGAGCCGTCCATCCCCAGGTGGATGAGATCGCCCTGGGCGGCGCAAAACCGGTACACGTCGAGGTCGCTCCCGGTCGTGGCGCCGGAGAAGAACATGTTGCCGGC
>JANMVW010000395.1:0-2188 GCA_031393555.1 Acidobacteriota bacterium | reverse complement strand
CGGGATTCTCCGTTGGAGGAACGGTTCATGTCATCATCAACAACCTGATCGGATTCACCACCGAACCGTTGCGTCTGCACACCGCCCGTTACGCTTCGGACCTGGCCCTACGGCTTGCCATACCGATCCTCCACGTCAACGGCGAGGACCCCGACGCCGTGGCTCGGGCGGCCCGCCTCGCGCTGGACTACCGGTACGCGTTCGAGAGTGACGTCGTCATCGACCTCATCGGCTACCGGCGCTACGGTCACAGCGAAGTGGACGATCCGACCACCACCCAGCCCCTCCTCTACCGGCAGATCGCCGCGCGTTCGATGCTCTGGGAGTCGTATGCGGCGCGAGTGGGCGCCGGATCCGAGGAGACCGACGCGTTGCGGAATTCGATCGAAGCGGATCTGGAGCGGGACCTCGAGGCCGGCAGGAGGATAACGGCAAAGCCCGTTCTGCGGCAGCTTCCTTCCTACTGGGGTCCATACACCGGAGGCCGCTGGCATGAGGATCATGAAATCGACACCGCCGTGCCGAGCGAGCGCCTCGAGGAGATCGCGCGAAGGATCACGACGCCGCCCGAAGGGTTCACCCTACATCCGAAAGTGGCGCTGGGGCTCAAACGCAGGCTCGCGATGGGACTCGGTGAGGCGCCGGTCGATTGGGGCATGGCGGAGGCGCTCGCGTTCGGTTCTTTGCTGCTTGGCGGGACGCCCGTGCGATTCGCGGGTCAAGATAGCCGGCGAGGCACGTTTAACCAGCGGCACGCGGTCTGGGTCGATCAGGACACGGGGCGGGAACATCTCCCGCTGCAGCACCTGCACGAGTCCCAGGAAAGTTTCGAGATCCTGGACACACCCCTGTCGGAGGCCGCCTCGGTTGGATTCGAGTACGGCTTCAGTCGCGACTATCCGGAAGCGCTCGTTTGCTGGGAGGCTCAGTTCGGCGATTTCGTCAACGGCGCTCAGGTGATCCTCGACCAGTTCGTGGCAGCGGGGGAGGATAAGTGGGGACTGCTGTCCGGCCTGGTCCTGCTGCTGCCGCATGGCTTCGAAGGACAAGGCCCCGAGCACTCGTCCGCAAGACTTGAGCGATTCCTGCAACTGGCGGCGGAAGACAACATCCAGGTGTGCCAGCCGACGACGGCGCGACAGTACTTCCATCTCTTGCGTAGGCAGGCCCTACGATTGTGGCGCAAGCCGCTGGTCATCCTGACGCCCAAGGGAATGCTGCGACTCTCCTCCGCCGCGTCGGATCGATCTGAAATGACCCGCGGGCGCTTTCTCACCGTTCTCCCGAACGCCGGTGCGGCGGACGCCCGTCGCGTCCTGGTCTGTTCCGGCCGGCTCGCTCACGAACTGCGAGCCGAACGGGCCAGGCGGAACGCCTCCGACGTGGCGATCGTCACGTTGGAGCAGTTCTATCCGTTCCCCGAAATAGACCTCGCCGCGGCACTTGCCGAACTGTCCGGAGCGAGGGAGGTCGTCTGGGTGCAGGAGGAGCCGGCCAATATGGGCGCGCTCGCTTTCGTTCGGTCGCGGCTGCAACGGCCGGTGGGGGACAGGCAGGTGACGACCGTGAATCGGTCCGCGAGCGCCAGCCCCGCCACGGGTTCGCCAAAGGCTCACGCCATCGAGCAACAGACGCTGATGGATCTCGCGTTCGCGAGGTTCGGCTGAGCCGTGAGCCCCCGCGGCCATCTCACAGTTGGAAAGTCCTGTCGCCTTTGCGGAGAATTTCCCTAGAGTCAAATCCTTGCTCCGCGTGCTTCGGTGGACGACGAGCGGTTTTGTCCTTCGGGTTGTTTCCACAATGTGCGAGCGTTAGCCCCCAGCGTCCCGGCTGGGCAACCACTCGTACGTCCTCCCGTCGGGTCTAGTCTGGTTTCGGTCGAGTGTCTTCCGCACCGACTCTTCCGAAGCAAGAGCAGTTCGGAGCGAGGGCGGTGTCTCCGAGAACTGTTAGGGAGCCGTTCATTCGCAGGGTCGATGATCAAAGCGTTTCGACCGAGAAGTGCCGAGGGTCCGGAAGCTCGAGGAGCGAGGTGACCGTGAGAACTCTACGATTCGCGGCAGCGATCGCCTTCGGTCTGATATTGATTCCTGTCGCGGCAAACGCGCAGATGATCGAGACCGAGACCTCGCGACTCCCCGCGAAGCGGGCTGGTTCGGTCGGCGCCGCGGGAGAATTCCAGACATCG
>JANMVW010000372.1:0-3964 GCA_031393555.1 Acidobacteriota bacterium | reverse complement strand
GCCTCACGTCGTTTCGAAACACGCTTGTTTTGGGTCTAGACGCGCGTCTTTTGCCGGTAGGTGCGCATCATCATCAGCGCGCCGTTCAATCGCTGGAGCTTCCGGTTCTTGGCCTGGATCATAGGCAGGTCGTCGGTGGCGACCTGCTCCGCGCGAATGTCGCGCAGGTTCCGGTTGATCTCGAAGGCGAGCTGGTCCATTTCGGGGGGCGTGATCCCCTTGAACGATCGCTCGGTCACGACCTGGAAACCCTCGGAAATGTCCCTGGCGTACCCGAACGCCGATCCACCCGGTATGGCCATCAGTCCCTCGTCATCCCGGAGAGGATAGCGCTTTCCCTCAACGCGTCGATCACGAACGCGATGTGCGCGTCCAACTCCAGGCCGATCGCTTCGGCGCCGTTCACGACGTCGTCGCGGTTGACGCTCCGGGCGAACGCTCGGTCCTTCAGGCGCTTTCGCACCGACGACACCTTGAGATCGGCGATCGATTTCGTGGGGAGCACGAGCGTGCAAGCGGTGATGAACCCGCACAGCTCGTCCACGGCGAACAGGCACTTTTCGAGTTCGGTGACGCGGGGGACCCCGGTGTGGTCGCCGTGGGACAGGATCGCTCGCCTGAACCACTCGGGGTAACCCTTGGCCTCGAGGATTTCGGCGCCGCGAAACGGGTGGTCCGCGGGGTCGGGCCAGCGCTCGTAGTCGAAATCATGAAGGAGCCCGACGAGTGCGAACGCGTCCTCGTCGCCGCCCGTCCTTCGCGCATGAGCCCGCATCGCCGTCTCGACGGCGAGCGCGTGCTTCAGGAGACCCGCGCCTTGGGTGTACTCGTGGAGCAACGCAAGCGCTTCGCTTCGGGCCGGTAGTTCGCTCATGGGTTTGGGGCGTCCATTGTGGCACGAACGCGATCGGATATCGTGCCGGCGCATGAACGCCTCTTTCGCCCGTTGGAACCCCTGGCGAGGCCTGGGAGCTCTCCCGCCCAAGATCTGGATCCACTTCGCCGCCACCCTCGTCAATCGCATGGGGACGATGGCGATCCCGTTCCTCGTTTTGTACCTGACCAAGGACGTGGGGTTCACGGCCGAGCGGGCGGGCCTGATGCTCAGCCTTTACGGCGCCGCGTCGCTTTGCGTCTCGCCCTTTCTGGGCCGGCTCGCGGACCGGGTGGGACACGTCCGCATGATGAAAGCGTCCCTCCTGTCGAGCGGGCTCGTCATGCTCGCGTATCCGCTCGCCCATACGGCGGGACAGATCGTCGCGGTGACGATCGCGTTGGCCGTCACCGCCGAGGCGTTTCGTCCCGCGAGCCTCTCGGTCCTGACCGACCTTGCCCCGCCCGAGCAGCGCAAAGCCGCCTTTGCGGTGAACCGGCTGGCGGTCAACCTCGGGATGAGCATCGGCCCCGCGGTGGGCGGCTATCTCGCCGAGATCAGCTTCCCCGCGATCTTTCGCGTGGACGGGTCGACCTCGCTGCTCGCCTTCGCGGTTTTGGCGATGACCGGCTTCAAGGTCGCCGAGCATGCGCTAGCCGCGGGCCCCGACGGTACGACGGCGCCCCGCTCGCGTCCGGCCTACAAAGACCTCCAGCTCTGGGGCTTCCTCGCCGCGTGCGTCCCGCTGGCCGCCGTGTTCTTCCAGCACGAAGGCGCCCTCCCGCTCGACGTCGTGCGCGACCTCGGTTTTCCCGCGTCGTTTTTCGGGTGGATGTTCACGATCAACACGGCGGTCATCGTGCTGTTCGAGGTGCGATTGAATCTCTCGACGTCGCACTGGCCCCACCGGAAGAGCCTCTTTCTGGGAGGCCTGTTCATCGCGGCGGGATTCGGCGCCATGGCGTTTTCACACACGGGGCTGGCCATCGCGGGGACCGTCGTGATCTGGACGATCGGCGAGATGATCCTGCTCCCCTCGATGTCGAACTTCGTCGCCGAGCTCGCCCCCGCCGATCGCCGCGGCGAGTACATGGGCCTCTACTCGATGTCCTGGGGCCTCGCCTTCGCGATCGGCCCGTGGCTCGGCACGTTCGTTCTCGAGCGGTTCGGCCGCGTCCCCCTCTGGGCCGGGACGTTCGTCGTCGCGGCCGCGGCTTCGATCGCGATGGGGCGCATGCGCCCACCGGGGAAGAGCTGATCGTGCTAGCTTTCCGTGGGGAGACCCCATGGACCTCGTTCACCCGGACATTGACCGCTATCTGACTTCGCTCTCCGCCCACGGCGACCCCGTGCTTGGCGAGATGGAGACTCTCGGCGCCGAGCGCAACTTCCCCATCGTCGGCCCGCAGGTCGGACGACTCTTGGAGACCGCGGCGCGCGCGTGCGGCGCCCGGCGCGTTTTGGAGCTCGGCTCCGGCTTCGGCTACAGCGCGTACTGGTTCCTGCGCGCCGTCGGTCCCGAGGGCACCGTCCTTTTGACCGAAGGCTCGCTCGATCGCGCCAAGGAGGCCGACGCCTTTCTCACGCGCGGCGGTTTCGCGGGCCGTTTCCGGATCGAGTTGGGCGACGGCGTAGCCATCGCCGCCGCGTTGACCGGGCCGTTCGACGTCGTCTTTTGCGACATCGACAAGCACGACTACCCCAAGGCTCTCCCGATCGCGCGACGCCTCTTGCGCACCGGCGGCCTCTTCATCACCGACAACATGCTCTGGGACGGCAAGGTGCTCTCCCCCGCCCCCGGGGACAAAACAACGGACGGCGTGATCGAGCTGACGCGAGCTCTTTACGCCGCGCCCGATTTCGTCACGACCCTCGTCCCCGTGCGCGACGGACTCACCGTCGCCGTGAAGGTGGCGCCTTGATCTCCGTCGGCGAGGCCGCCCCCGCGCTCGCCGGCACGACCGCAACAGGCGCCGCCTTCAATCTCGCCGACCCCGTCCCCCGCCCGCGCTCGCTCTTGATCGAGTTTCACCGCGGCACCTGGTGACCCACCTGCGTGAAACGCATTGCGCAGTTGCGCGAACGCTTCAGCGAGCTTCAGACCCACGGCCTTGACGTCCTGGTCGTGCTCTGCCAGAAACGCGACACCGTCGCCGCCTGGCTCGCGAGAAACCCGCTCCCCTTCCCGATCTTGATCGACGACGATCGATCGCGCGCCAAACGATGGGGTGTGTACGTCCTTGTGTCTTATGACTCCATCCACCTGGCCCGCCCCGCAGCGTTCATCGTCGACGCCACCGGCGTCGTCCGCTATGCCCGCATTTCGCGTCATCAGCTGGACCCTGCGCCGATGGAGGAGATTCTCGCGGAGGCCGACGCCGTCACCTGAGCCTCGATGGACATGCCGACGCCGGGGCGGTCGAATTCGGATACTGGGACGACGTCAAGCATCGGATCGACAATGATCCCCGGTAGGTGATTCGACCGATCCGTGCAGCCGGACCTGCGGCCGACGAACCGCCCGAAACGGTTAGGATACGAGCGACCGCAGCCCGGGCTTGGTGGCAAGATCCTCGACGCGATTGTCCGGACAATTGTCGGCCGCATCGGTGCCGACAGGACAGCTTTCCCGCATTCGCCCACTTGAAGCGTCGACCCGGTTTCTGGCGGCATCACCGTCAACCTTCAGTCCGCCCAACTACGCCCTTCGCCGACCCGGGCCGACGAAGCCCCCCGAAGCGCTAGGGACGTCCCACAGGAATTCCTGGAAGACGATTTGCTGTGCCGGCGTCGGGCATACCACTTGGGCCAAGTACCGACGATGAGCAGCGTTCCAGTCGGCTCGGCCGAAGTAGTTGAAGCCGAGCCGGAGCAAGAATGACTTCAGACGGAGCTTCGCGGCCTCGAGGGTGATGCGCGTTGCGTCACGAGCGCGGCAGACGTCGCGAATCGCATCGCGCGCGCGGGAGACATCGCGGACGGCTTCATCCTCGACGGACGGGACGTACACGCTCGTGAGCTCGCCGGACCGCAGCAGTCGCGCGAGCTCGAGAGCGTCGCGCCGGTCGTTCTTGACCCGGTCGCCGGGCT
>JANMVW010000294.1:0-9658 GCA_031393555.1 Acidobacteriota bacterium | reverse complement strand
AGAGCCGAAAAGGTAAGCCTCGAGGATTTCCGGTCTCCCACCGAGACAGCTTCTCAGGCTCTCGATGAGTCTCTGATGGACTGCGAACATGGGCGCAGTATCGGCCCAGTCTGACCGCGGATCAACAACGGAGCGTCCGTGCAGGCGGCGCGCGGAAATGTGCGCGGGTTCGATGCGCGTTTCCCACGCCAATTCGTCACACTTTCGCCAAATACCGGGGGGCCGTAAGCCCGGCCGCCATCGCGATCGTCGATCCTGGGCGATCCTACGAGGTCGTTTTTCCGGGGGAAGTGCTTTTGGCGGGCCAAAATCGCCCCGCCGCCAGAAAAACCTCGAAAATTAGAGGCAATACACTGGGGCAGGGGAACTCTCCCTCGAAATTCGATGGTGGCGCCCTCGCTGCCGACCACGACCCTAGGCTCGCCCCTTCGCCTGCGCGAGGAGGACCGCGCCGACAAATCCGATCACCGGGCCACCGATGGAAAACGCCCGTCCGCCTCCGGACAGGGCGATGAAGATGCTCAACGCGCCCATCGCGACCAGCGCGATTCCAACTCTTTTGAAAACTTTCTTCTGCGTCATCAGGTTCTCCGAAACCCCGATACGGGATGACGTCGTGCAGGCGTCGCCGGCAAACCAACGGCCATCCGCGGTTAGAAACGAAGGAACGCGAACTCGCCCTCGAAACCGTTCAGCGGATGACTCCCCGCGGGCTCGACGGGAACGCGGTCGCCGAGTCTGGCGCCGGCCGCCGCGCTCATCATGTTGGCGTGCTTCAGGCTGCCGGCCAGTTTCTCCATGCGGAACACGAAGTTGACTTCGGGGCCGGACAGGCTTTCTTCGCCCATCGACGCGGCGCCTCCCATCGAGACGTCGCCGACGTGCAAGACCACGCGGAAGGGAGGCTGCCCGGTGAGCTGAAGCCGTTTCAACGCGTCCAGCGCCACCACGAGTCGCGGGAGCATCCCGGCGAGGTCGACCCAGTACGCGAAAAACCCGTCGCCGAGGTACTTGTTGATCGAGCCGCCGTTGGCTTCGATCGCTTGCTTGCATTCCGAAAACCAACGGCCCGTGATGACCGGGAGTTGATCCGCCGGCGCCGAGCGGGACAATTCGGTCGAGCCTTCGATGTCCGCCAGCAACAGCCAACAGGGCGCGATGCGGATGTCATGGACCGTGCCCTCGCTCCAGTGCGGCTCGGCGCTCGGGCTCGATGTCCCCGCGGGCTGTCGAAACAAAAGCGTGCACGAACCGATCCGGATGACCGCGCCGTCGCGCAGGGCCATGGGTTGCGATACGCGGCGGCCGTCGACGTAGGAACCGTTGCTGCTGCCTAGATCCACCAGCCAGTACTCGTGTTCGCCTTGCCGGTGGATCAGCGCGTGCTTGCGGGACGCTTTCTCGTCGGTCAGGACGAGTTGATTGCCGGGCGCGCGGCCGATCGAGCAAGAGCCCAGGACGGGCACTTTCGAGGCGTCGTCGTGCTCCAGCCAGGCGAGTGATTCGAAAGGGTCGGTCATGGGGTGCTCACAGCCGCGACTTGATCCAGGCGGCGGCGAAACGCCAGTCGCGGTCCACCGTGCTGCTCGAGATCGCCAGCACATCGCCGATCTCGTCGTTGTCCAGCCCCCAAAGAACGCGAAGCCTCGCCACCCGCGCGGCGCGGGGATCGGCTTGCTCGAGAGACGCGAATGCGGCCTCGAGATCGGGAACGGCCATGGACGGCGGGATCGCCTCTTTCGCGCCCAGGGCGCTCAACGAGACTCGAATCGTCCGGCCCCCGCGTTTGTCGCGGCCGTGCGCGCGGTGATAGTCGAGCAGCACCCGCACCATCGCGCGCGTCGCGATGGCGAAGAAGTGCTCGCGGTTCTTCCATCGGCCCCGCTGCTGTAGGAGCTTGATGAACGTCTCGTTGACGAGCGCGCTCGTTTCCAGCGTCAGCGGGCCCCGGCCGCGGCGCTCCTCGCGGGCCGTCAGCTTACGGGCGAGGCGGGAAAGATCCGTGTGGACCCGCCGCGCGACCTCGTCCATCGCCTTGCCGTCGCCCAACTGGGCCCGCTCGAGCAGCGGGGTGATCTCGGCCGGTTCTCTCAAGAAACCCCTCTTTGTGCATCGGTTCTGAGGTGGCCGGATGCTACGCTCCGCCGCGAAGAACCGTCAATCACGCGCCTCGATGACGCGCTTCCGTACGAACGACGCGTGTACAAGACAGGCGCCGGACGCTCCCCGGGAGAGGATGAGCCCATGGCAGACGAAAGGCAGCGCAGAATTCGCAGGCTGTTCGAGCTGGCCCTCGAAATGCCCGCCGCGTCACGCGGAGCGTTTTTAGAAGAATCCTGTGGCGACGACGGGGCGCTGCGCAGCGAAGTCGAAGCGCTGCTTGCCGCCGACGCCGACTCGCAGTCGGACGACCTTCGTCCGACCTCCGTCGAACCCGAAGGCGTGACGGCCGGTCCCGCGGCACCGCAGTCCGACCGCATCGGGCCGTACCGCCTGACCCGGAAGATCGGCGAGGGGGGGATGGGCATCGTCTGGGAGGCGGAACAGGACAAGCCGATCCGGCGCACCGTGGCGATCAAGCTCGTCAAGCATGGGCTGAGCAGCGAGAGCGTGCTTTCGCGCTTCGAGACCGAGCGCCAAGCCTTGGCCTTGATGGACCACCCGAACATCGCGCGCGTGCTGGACGCGGGAAGCGATGCCGCGGGCCGCCCGTACTTCGTGATGGACTACATCCGCGGCATCCCCATCTCGGAGTACTGCGACCGCAATCACCTGTCGACCACGCAGCGTCTCAACCTGGTGATTCAGGTCTGCGACGGTGTGCATCACGCCCACCAGAAGGGGGTCATTCACCGCGACCTCAAGCCGGGGAACATCCTGGTCGAGGAGGTCGACGGGAAGCCGGTGCCGCGGATCATCGATTTCGGCGTGGCGAAGGCGGTCGACCGGCCGATCACCGAGCGGGAGCTGTTCACCGAGTTCGGGCAGATGGTCGGCACGCCGGAGTACATGAGCCCCGAGCAAGCCGAAATGGGAAACCTCGACGTCGACACGCGAACGGACGTCTACTCGCTCGGCGTCGTGCTGTACGAGCTCCTGGTCGGCGCCCTGCCGTTCGATCCGAAAGAGCTGCGGGCCTCGGGTTACGAGGCGATGCGGCGCAGGATCATGAAGGAGACGCCCGCGAAGCCGAGCACGCGCTACGGCTCGCTGGGCGCGGCCAGCGGAGACATCGCGCGACGCCGAGAGTCGAGCCCCGGGAACCTCGTCAAGGCGTGCCTGGGCGATCTCGACTGGATCACGATGAAGGCGCTCGAAAAAGACCGCACGCGCCGTTACGGGTCGGCCTCGGAGTTGGCGGCCGACCTCAAGCACCACCTGGCGAACGAGCCCGTGTCGGCGGGTCCGCCGAGCGCGGGTTACCGGGCGAAGAAGTTCGTGCGGCGGCACCGGATCGCGGTGGCCACCGCATCGATCGTGCTCGTCTCGATCCTCGTCGGGTTGGGCGGCGTGACGTGGGGACTCGTTCGCGCGGTCCGCGCCGAGAAGAAGGCGCGCTTCGAGGCTGAAACGACGAGCCAGCTCAATCAATTCATGCTTGCGATGTTCGAGATCAACAACCCGAGCGAGGCGCGCGGCCGCACCATCACCGCCAAGGAGATCTTGGATCGCGCGACCGAGCGGATTCGCGTCGAGATGGAAAACCGTCCGGCGCAAAAGGCCCGCCTGCTCGAGGTGATGGGGAAGGTCTATCGAAGCCTCGGGCTCTACGACGATGCGCAACCGCTCTTGGAATCCGCGGTCGTCAATCAAATAGCGGCGCATGGCGACGACAGCCCCGAGGTCGCCGCGACGATGACGACGCTCGCCGGGGCTCTGGTCGCGCGAGGCGATTACAACGAGGCGATTCCGATGCTCGTCGGCGTGATCGCAACCGAAAGAAAGATCCTGGCCCCCGACGATCTCGAACGTGCACGCGCGCTCAACAACCTCGGCAGCGCTTACCGCGGATTGAAGGACAACGCGAAGGCGCTCCCGTATATGGAAGAGGCGCTGGCTGTTCGCGAGAGGGCCTTGGGGCGCGAAGACGTCCTCGTCGCCAAACAACTCGTCAGCGTCGGTTCGACGCGTTTGCAGCTCAAGGATCTGCCCGGCGCGCGCCGCGATCTCGAGCGCGCGCTCGCGATCTACGAGTCGAAGTACGGCCCGAACCACCCCGACGTCGCAGGGCCGCTCGATGGGCTCGCGACCCTGGCGCGAAGATCGGACGATTTCGTGAAAGCAAAAGCGCTGTTGCAACGGGTCCTCGCGGTCAAGGAATCGAATCTGGGGAAGGACCATCCGGAACTGGTCGTTTCGCTCATCAATCTCGGGTTCGTGGAACGCGATCAGGGCGACCTCCCCGGGTCCGAGGCCACCCTCAAACGAGCCGTCGCGATCGCCGAGGCGAAGCTCGACCCCACCCACCGGGATGCCGTCAACGCGCGGCGGCAGCTGGCGATCACGCTGAGGTTGGAGGGGAAGGATGCGGAGGCGTTGGCAGCGGAATCGGCGGGAAAGCGGGAATAGCGATTGACCGGCGTCAGGGAGAGGGGTACTCGTACGGGTAGCTGTTGGGGGGGATCGTGAAAAAGTCGGCGAGATCGACCTTCTTTATCGTGGTCTTGCTGGCGGCCGCGCCGGTTTCCGCGGACTGGCAGTCAACGGTCACCAAGGAGATCGCAAGGTCCGAGTATCGATTCTCCGCGCGCGACGACGGTGCGGTCTCGGCGCCCAATCGTGCCCACGGCCTTCGGAGCACGATCACGCCCTCCGGGCTCGAGCTGACCTCTCGCGTCGAAGGCGAGTCCGGATTCAAACTGACCCTGCGCGTCGTCGGCGCCGGCCCCGGTACGCTGACCCAAGACGACTTAGGCGCCTCGATTGCCCGCGGCGCCATGCGCGAGTGGTACGTCAACGACGATCGTGGCCTCGAGCAGGGGTTCACGCTGGCGTCGCGTCCCGGCGGGGCGAAAGGCAGGGCCGCACTCGAGCTCGCGTTGGGTGGCGACGTCCTGGCCTATCCCGATTCCAGCGGGCAGTCGATCCTCTTCAAGACCGCGAAGGGTGAGCCCGTGCTCCGCTACGGCGAGCTTCGAGTCGTCGACGCCACGGGGCGCGAGTTCCCGGCGCGCATGGTCGTGCGACCGGGCGTCGTGCGGATCGAGTTCGACGACAGGGGCGCGGCCTACCCGATCACCGTGGACCCGCTGGCAACGAGTCCGGCGTGGACGGCGGAGAGCAATCAAGCGCTCGCGGAGTTCGGCCGGTCGGTCACGGCGGCGGGCGACGTCAATGGCGACGGTTACTCGGACGTGATCGTCGGCGCGTACCGTTACGACAACGGGCAGAACGACGAGGGCCGCGTGTTTGTGTACCTCGGCTCCGCCACGGGGCTCGCGACGAGTCCCTCGTGGACCGCGCAGGGCGATCAAGCCGATGCGCAATTCGGCCTCGGCGTCGCGACCGCGGGGGATGTGAACGGAGACGGGTACTCGGACGTCATCGTCGGCGCTTACGGCTACGACAACGGGCAGACGGACGAAGGGCGCGCCGCGGTCTACCTGGGTTCGGCCTCAGGTCTTTCGGCCTCCCCCAGCTGGACAGCCGAGCCCGACCAAGCGAACGCCTATTTCGGCCGCGACGTCGCAACGGCCGGAGACGTCAACGGAGATGGCTACGCGGACGTGATCGTCGCTGCGTACGGCTACGACAACGGGCAAACGGACGAGGGGCGCGCGTACGTCTACCTCGGTTCCGCTTCGGGTCTTTCGACGAGTCCGGCATGGACGGCCGAGAGCAATCAGGCCGGCGCCGATTTCGGCATTTCCGTTTCGACGGCCGGAGACGTCAACGCGGACGGCTACTCGGACGTCATCGTCGGGGCGCGGTATTACGACAACGGCCAGACCGACGAAGGGCGAGTGTTCGTCTACCTCGGATCGCCGTCGGGGCTTGCGTCGAGCGCTGCGTGGACGGCGGAGAGCGATCAAGCCGGCGCCTGGATGGGCTACGGCGTGGGCACGGCCGGTGACGTCAACGGCGATGGGTACGCGGACGTGATCGTCGGCGCCGGCGGCTACGACAACGGACAAACGAACGAGGGGCGCGCGTACGTGTACCTCGGGACGCCCCTCGGTCTCGCCTCGAGTCCCGCGTGGACGGCCGAGAGCGATCAGGCCAACGCCTACTTCGGCAGCGCCGCGGTCGCAACCGCCGGGGACGTCAACGGCGACGGCTATGCGGACGTGATCGTCGCGGCCTACCTGTATGACAACGGTCAGACGGATGAGGGTCGGGCGTACCTCTACCTGGGCTCGGCCATCGGGTTATCGCCGTCCCCGGTTTGGACGGCGGAGCCCAATCAGGCCGGGGCGTTGTTCGGTGTCCCCGTCGCGACGGCCGGGGACGTCAACGGCGACGGCTTCTCGGACGTGATCGTCGGAGCTTCGTTCTACGACAACGGGCAAATCGACGAGGGGGCGGCGTTCCTGTATTACGGATCCGCATCCGGCCCTGCGACGGGTTCGGGCTGGACCGCGCAAAGCCATCAGGCCGACGCCCACTTCGGTTGGTCCGTGGCGACGGCCGGTGACGTCAACGGCGACGGATTTTCCGATGTCATCGTCGGAGCCCGCGAGTTCGACAACGGCCAGACCGACGAGGGACGGGCCTTCGTCTACCTTGGGTCGGCTGTGGGATTGGCGGATACCGCGGCTTGGAGCGCCGAGGGCAACCAAGCGAGCGCTCGATTCGGGGCGTCGGTCGCGACGGCCGGGGACGTGAACGGCGACGGATTCTCGGACGTCGTCGTGGGGGCGGACCAGTACACCAACGGGCAGACGTTCGAGGGGCGGGCCTTCGTCTACCTCGGGTCGGCTTCGGGACTGGCTCAAGCTCCCGCATGGACGGCGGAGTCCGATCAGGTCTCTTCGCGTTTCGGCATCTCGGTCGCGACCGCCGGCGACGTCAACGGTGACGGCTTCTCGGACGTGATCGTCGGAGCGGATCTGATCGACAACGGCCAGTCGAACGAGGGGCGGGCGTATCTCT
This sequence comes from Acidobacteriota bacterium, assembly GCA_031393555.1. GTDB lineage: Bacteria > Acidobacteriota > Polarisedimenticolia > Polarisedimenticolales > DASRJG01 > DASRJG01. The sequence continues at coordinate 2,566 of JANMVW010000294.1, read as the reverse complement.
ATCTCGGCTCGGCCGCGGGCCTTGCGGCAACCCCGGCTTGGACGGTCGAAAGCGATTCCGCGTCGGCGGCGTTCGGCAGGGCGGTCGCAACGGCTGGGGACGTCAACGGTGACGGGTATTCGGATGTCATCGTTGGGGCCCAGGGCTACGACAACGGCGAGACGGACGAAGGCCGTGCCTACGTCTTTCTCGGCTCGGTTGCGGGATTGTCCACAAGCCCGGTCTGGACGATCGAGGGCAATCAGGTGAGCGCGAAATTCGGAGCCGCGGTGGCGGGCGCGGGCGACGTCAACGGCGACGGCTACGCGGACGTCATCGTCGGCGCGTTCGGCTACACCAACGGTCAGTCGGCCGAGGGGCGGGCGTTCGTGTATCTGGGCTCGGCCTCGGGGCTTGGCGCCGAGGCCGCGTGGACAGTGGAGAGCGATCAAGCCTTCGCGAGCCTCGGCATTTCGGTCGCCAGCGCGGGCGACGTCAACGGCGATGGATTCGCAGACGTCCTCGCCGGTGCGCACACCTACCAAACGCCCGAGACGGGGGGGGGCCGCGTCTTCCTTTATTACGGGAACGGCGGCCGCGGGTTGAGCCGCGCACCCCGCCAGCTCCGCACCGACGGCTCGACGAGCATTGCTCCTCTCGGCCGATCCGACATCGACGGCGGATTCCGGCTCGCGGCTTTTGGCCGCACGCCTGCCGGTCGCGATCGCGTCAGGCTGGAATGGCAGGTCAAGCCGCTGCACACCCCGTTCGACGGGACTGGCATTGAAGGGAGCGCTTCGGTTGCAACCGGCGCGCCTCTCGGCGAGCTCGTCACCGGGTTGGTCCCCGCCACGCCGTACACCTGGCGCTTGCGTCTCGCGTCGTCGAATCCGTTCTTCCCGCGCTCGCCGTGGCTGACACCGCCGCACAACGCGTTGGCCGAGACCGACCTGCGGACACCCGGGGCTGCCGCGCCGTTCGTCGTGACGGTGTCTCCTTACGCGAACCAGCTCGGCGTCTCGCCATCCACCAACGTGACGGTGGAGTTTTCGGAAATCGTGAAGGCGGTGACCGTGACGTCGGCGACGGTCCGCCTGCTCGATCCGTTGGGCGCGCCCGTGGCGGCGGCGCCCCCCGTGGTTTCTCCGTCGGGCTTGCAGGCCACGTTGAATCCGACCGCGCCCGTGGCGGGCGACACGCTCTACACGGTTCAGGTGACCTCCGGCGTGCGCGACCTGGCCGGGATCGCGGCGCTGCCGTTCACGAGCCGTTTTCGCACGCAAGCGGGAGCGGGGTCGAACGGCACGCCGCTGCCCGACGTGTCAACCCCAGCGACGCCCCCCGCGGCCGCGGGGAGCGCTGAGCTGGGTCGCTCGCTTTCGGGTTTGGGCGATCTCAACGGCGACGGGATCAAAGACTTCGTCTCCGGGGCTCCCGGCTACGTCAGGGGTGGTGCGTTTCGTTTGACGAACACCGTCGAGGCCGGCGCGGCGCTGGTTTATTTCGGCAGCGCGGATGCCGGAGAGCGCGGTCAAGCGGACATCATCTTCGAGGGAGTCAATGCGCACGACCGCGTGGGCGTCTCGGTTGCCGGTGAGTTCGATTTCAACGGAGATGGGTTCAAGGACATCGTGATCGGCGCCGAGCAGGTCGACCGCGCGACGAATCCGGGCAGCCCCGCGCCGACCGGCAACGGCAAGGTCTACGTCATCTTCTTCGATCCGAACGATACGGCCCACTACCCGAACCTCGGGAATCCCGCGGTTCCCGACATCGTGAGTCTCTCGCTCGTCGGACAGCCCGGCGGCATCCCCGGCGTCGTGTTCACCGGCGCCGGTTTCGGCGATCGGGCGGGGTTTTCGGTCGCGGGCGGCGGCACGTCCACACCGGGCGGCGGCACGGACATCGTGATCGGCGCGCCGGGCGCGGACCCCGGCGGCCGCGCCGACGCCGGCGCCGCGTACGTCGTCTTCGACAGCCCGACGCTTTCGGGCGCCGTCTCGCTGACGCGGATCTCGAGCGGACTTCCCGACCAGGTCCCCGGTAAGGCGTACCTCGGCGAGGCGGCCGGGGACAACCTGGGCTCGGCCACGGCGTTCACCGGCGCGGTCGTCCAGGGACAGCCTCCCGACGGCGGAACCGTGCTGATCGGCGCGCCCGGCGCCAACGGCATGCGAGGCAAGGTGCTCGCGCCGCCTGAAGACCCGGACACGACGCCGATCATCGTCGACGCGATCGGGACGACGCATTCAGGGTTCCAGATCCGCGGGACGCAAGCGGGCGAGGAGCTGGGCCGAGCCGTGGCCGATGGCGGCGACGCGCTGGCCGACGGGATTTCCGATGTGCTCATCGGGGCACCGCTCCACGACGTGGGCTCGTTCGTCGATGCCGGCGAGGTCCTTCACATCTCGGAGGTGCTGCCGAGCGGGATCTACGACGCGAGCGCGGTCGGCGTGACGATCGCTGGGGTGGTCTGGCAGGGCGCAGCCGGGGGCGATCAGCTCGGCTCTTCGGTCGCCGGTGTCGCCGATGTGACGGGCGATGGCTACGACGATGTCGCGTTCGGCGCGCCGTATGCGGACGCCGG
>JANMVW010000292.1:0-8105 GCA_031393555.1 Acidobacteriota bacterium | reverse complement strand
GACACCGTCGGTCTTCGTGATCGACAGGTCCGCGATGCGGCCCGCGGCCGTGTCGGTGTCGGTGGCGCTGTTGGGTCCTGGTCCAGGGTCGGTGGTGCCGGAAGGCGGCGCCACGTTGGCGACGTTGACGAGGTTGCCGGTCGCCGAAGACTTGATCGTCGTGACGAGCGTGTACGTCAGTGTCCCACCGACGGGCACGTTGACGGTGTCGTTGATGTTTCCGGCAGTGGGACCGGTCGTGCAACTGGCGCCGCCGGCTGCGACGCACGTCCAACTCGCCGAGGCGACCTGCGGCAGGGCGAGTACGGTATCCGTGACCGTCCCGCCGACCACGTCGGATGGGCCGGCGTTGCCAACCGCGATCGTGTACTTCACCGATCCGCCGGCCGTGTAGCTCGCGACACCGTCGGTCTTGGTGATCGAGAGGTCCGCGATGCGACCCGCGGGCGTATCGGTATCGGTGGCGCTGTTGGGTCCTGGGCCGGGGTCGGTGGTGCCGGAAGGCGGCGCCACGTTCGCGACGTTGACGAGGTTGCCCGTCGCCGACGATTTCGTCGTCGTGACGAGCGTGTACGTCAGCGTCCCGCCGACGGGCACGTTGACGGTGTCGTTGATGTTTCCGGCCGTCGGGCCGGCGGTGCAACTCGCGCCGCCCGCTGCGACGCACGTCCAACTCGCGGACGCGACCTGGGGCAGGGCGAGCACGGTATCGGTGACCGTCGCGCCGACCACGTTGGATGGGCCGGCGTTTCCGACCGCGATCGTGTAGGTCACGGACCCGCCGGCTGTGTAGCTTGTGACACCGTCGGTCTTGGTGATCGAGAGGTCGGCGAAACGTGTTTCGGTGTCGGTGTCGGTGGCGCTGTTGGGTGGGCCGGGGTCGGTGGTGCCGGACGGCGGCGCCACGTTGGCGACGTTGACGAGGTTCCCCGTCGCCGAAGACTTGATCGTCGTGACGAGCGTGTACGTCAGTGTCCCACCGACGGGCACGTTGACGGTGTCGTTGATGTTTCCGGCCGTGGGGCCGGCGGTGCAACTGGCGCCTCCGGCTGCGACGCAGGTCCAGCTTGCGGACGCGACCTGGGGCAGGGCGAGCACGGTATCCGTCACCGTCGCGCCGACCACGTTGGATGGGCCGGCGTTCGTCACGACGATCGAGTACGTCACCGATCCGCCGGGTGTGTAGCTCGCGACACCGTCGGTCTTGGTGATCGAGAGGTCGGCCGACGGGACGAGAACCGTATCGCCGTCGGTCGCGGTGTTGTTCCCGGGAGCGGGGTCTGTCGAAGTTCCAGGGACGGCTGTCGTCGCGGTGTTCGAGATCGTCCCCGCGGCTCCCGGGAGAATGGGCGCGGTGACCGTGTAGGTCGCCACCGCGGCGGCGTTCAGGTTCACCGTTGTCGCGAGGTTGCCGGTTCCGGAGACGGCTCCGCAGGCTCCGGTCCCCGACGTGATGGCGCACGTCCAGGTCACGGTCGCGGGGTTGAAGAACGCGGGAGGGAAGGTGTCGGTGACCGTGGCGCCCGATACGGCGTCCGGGCCGGCGTTTTGCACTTGAATGGTGTAGGTGATCGTCGCACCGGGGGCCGCCGTCACGAGCCCGTCGGTCTTGGTCACGACGAGATCTGACGCGGGGAGGGTCACCGTCACGTTGCCGCTGAATTCGGACGTCGCCCCAGACGTGCTCCGCGCCGTCGCGGTCAGCTTCGTGCCGACAACGACACCGCCCGGCACCGGCACCGAGAAGGTGAATCGCCTGGTCGTGTCCGTTCCTTGGGCGAGGCCGTTGATCGGGCCGGGTCCGTAGGTTCCCGTCCCCGGATCGGTGTCCCCAGCGGTTCCCTCGGTCAGGGTGGTCAGGTAAGTCTGCCCCTCGCCGAAACCGCTCGGATCGGCGGCGGCGATGAACACCTCGATGACCGAATCGGGGCGCGCGAATCCTTGGAGGACGAGGTTACCGCCGACGATGCGCACCGAGGTGAACACGGGCATGTTGAACAAACCGTTCGCGCCGGTATCCGTGTCGCCGTTGTCGTTGATCGTCACGAAAGGCGCGGTGCCCTTTGAGGGGTCGTTGCCGGCCGCGAGCAAATCGATGCCGATCTGCCCCGACGCCGGACCGCCGGTTCTGCCGAGGACGGTCCCGTTGTCGAAGATCGAATTGCGCGTGAGCGTGTTGTCGGACTCCGTGGCCGCGACCAGGATCGCCGCGCCGTGGTTCGCGGTGACGATGTTCCGGTCGAGGACGGAGGTGCCGCCGTACAGCCGTATCCCGGCGTTCACGACGGCTTGCGCGTCGGAGTCGGGGTCGGGGCCGACGCCGTTGTCCCGGATCGTGTTGTTCACGATCGTGTGCGAGCCGCCGGTCGTGAGGGTGTCGATTCCGGCGCCGTCGTGCGCCGCGACGAGGTTCCCGCGGACGGTGGCCGACGCGCTGACGTCCTCGAGGCCGATGCCGCGCAGGTGTCCCCGGCCGAGGCCGTTGCCGCGCACCTCGTTCCCTTCGAGCAGCCAGCCGTTCGATCCGTTCCTGAGGGCGACACCGCTGCCGGAGGCGAAGCCGACGAGGTTTTGGCGGACGATGCCGCCGTCGGCGCCCGTGATCCGGATGTTGTCGCCGCCCGACCTCGTGGCCGCGCCGGGGTCTGAAAAGCCCGATGCCGCGGTGCCGATCGCGTTGAGCTCGATGAGGGCGCTCGCGGCGGAGGCTCCCACGCGGACGTTGGCGTGGGCGTCGTTGTCGGGAGTTCCCCCGAAGCCGTAGATCGCGACGCGGCGCAGCGTGGAGCGGCTTCCCTGAAGGTCGAGACCGACGGCCAGAACCGCGGTCGAGCGCAGATCGAAGATCTCGAGCTCCGGCTTGCTGAGCGGCGCCAGCGTCAGTCCGTCCACGCCGACGGTGCCTCCGGCGCCGATCGTGCCGGGGTTGTCGTCGCGCACGGTGGTACCGTCGGTCTGGCTGTACGCGGTGCCGTCCACGGTCGTGTCGGAGTCGGCGAGCGAAGGAAGGATCGTGGTCGCCGAGAGCCGCCACCACGAGCCGCCGCCCCCCGATTGGTTCGTCACCACCGCGGGGGTGAAGCGCATCGCGTTCGGCCCGGCGACGGCGTTGGCGTTTTGGAGGAACTGGCGGAAGGCGCCTTGGATCGTTCGATTTGCGGTGGCGTCGTCGTCGGCTGAATCGCCGCCTCTGAGGTGGGTGACCGCATTGAAGCTGAACGCAAACCGGACATTCAAGGCGCTACCCGCGGAAACGTCCACGCGAGCGAGATGTTGGTAGTCGTTCGACGCGGGGGTCGTCACCGCGGCGAAGTTGTCGGACGTCGCGGGCACCCGGCCGCCGAAGCGGGGGCCGAGATCGAGCAGCGCGGTGGCTGGATTGTCACCGTAGGTTTGCTCGGCCCAGACGTCGCTCTGGGTGAAGCCGGGGTTGTACCCGGCGTTCGGGGTCAACGATTTGGAATCCACCGTGACGAGATAGAGGTTGCCGGACGCGAGGGTCGCGACCTCGAACGAGTACGCACCCGCCGCGTCGGTGGTTGTTTGAGCGAGCCAGGTGTCCGCCGCGTCCACCAGGCCGTTGGCGTTGGTATCCGCATAGAGACGGACGCGTACACTCGGGCGGCCGATCCCATCGGCGATGCTCCCGTCGCCGTTGACGTCCTCGTACACCGTTCCCGCAATCGTCCGGATCGTCGAGGACGTATCGAAGCTGCAACTCGCCGGCCGCGTATTGGGCACGAAGAGCGTGTTGAGGAACATCCGCCGGCCATTCACCATCCCGATGGTGCTGCTGCCGCCGTAGTCGTGGCCTCCAAGGTAGAACGACATTCCGCCGGGCCCGTTGTAGAGCTTTGACGCCGACGCGGCCCAGGCTATGGGGGAGGCGCCGACGTCGTTGGCGAGAATGTGCCCGTTGTTCTGGAACGACGACCCCGCGGAGAGCCGCCAGTCCATTTCGGAACCCCCGGGGTTGGGGTCGAGCACGCCCACGATCTGGCTGTAGGCGAGGTCGGGACTGGGGTAGCTCAGCACGGTGTTCTGGTTGTCGGTCGTGACTCCGTTCGTGGTCTGGTAACGCCCCCCGGCGTCGTTTTCGTACGTGAGGACCGCCTTGCACTCCGCCATGAAGTTGCCGCCGCTGAGGACGAACTGCTTCACCTCCGCGATGCCCGACAGGACGGTTGAGTGGGGTTCGGTGATGATCGTGTAGCAGGCCGTCGAGCTGAAGGCGGCGGGATTGACGACCTGGTAGCCCGGAATCCCTGCTTCGTCGAGGTAGCCCGTGTGGATCCCGGAGTTGATGCTGCTGACGGCGACCCCCGGCTTGAAGCGCAGGTCGTACCGGACGTCCACCGTTGCGTCCGCGGTGGTTTCGTAAACGGCCACGCTCCCGCCGAAGGCGGTGATGCGCACTCGCGCGACCTGCGCGAAGTCGCGGTGGACGATGAACGGACCGCCGGAAAAACTCAGGCTCGAAGCGGCGGTGACGGTCGGGGCGATGCGCTGCGCGGTCACCGTGAAGTCGGCGGCGTCTTTGGCCTTTCCGGACTTGATGGCCCACTTCACCGGGATCCCGCGCTGGAGGAGGTCGTTGACCAACCCGTACGATTTCAGATTGAAGGGCGCCACCAACGCCTGGAGGGTGTTGTCCATCGGGATGATGAGGGATCCGGCCGGGATGGTCTCGAGGTGCGCGGGCGGGGACGGGAGATCGTCCGCGGGCACGTAGGCTCGGGCCGGCGAAGATAATATGGAAGCGTTCAGGACGAACGCAGCGACCAGGCACACGAAAGCCAAAGGCCCGCGCAACCGCGCGAATGCGATACCTCGTCGTAACATCTATCCCCTCAATCCGTGCCTGTTTCAAACACCCGTCCGCCAGGTGAAACAACACCCCAGCGACCGGTACGATGCCCCTGCGTTTTCCGAGTTTGGAATCTAGGTTCCCGGAAAAGCGAGAGTCAAGTTTGGGACCGGTCTGACGGGGGAAATCGTCGGTCTTGCGTGGTTTTGCGTCCCCGTCCATGCTGTCCCTCCCATGCGCGTCCTTCTCGTCTATGCCAACAAGAGCCGGGATTTGACCCCGGCGCCTCCGATCGGCCTGTCCTACGTCGCGAGTGCGGCCGCAGCTTCAGGTCACGACGTCGCGGTGGTCGATCTGCTCGTGGCGGGAGACGGCGAGGGCGCGCTCCGCCGGGCGCTTCGAATCCACCGGCCGGAAGTCGTCGGCATCTCGGTGCGGAACATCGACAGCTGCTCGAAGCAACGGCCCGCCTGGCAGATGGGGGACGTGACGAGGCACATCGAGATCGTCCGGCAATCGGGGAGCGCGCGCGTGGTCGTCGGCGGGCCCGCGGTTTCCGTACTCGGCCCGGCGGTTTTTGCATCCTTGTCGGCCGATTTCGCGGTCGTTGGAGAGGGAGAGGTCGCTTTCCCCGCGCTCTTGCGCGCCCTCGCGCGCGGCGAGACCGCGCGGGGGATCCCCGGGGTCTATGAGCGCGACGGATCGGGACACGGCGGGAGTTTGCCCGAACGACTCCCCGGCTTTGGCCGCTCCGGCATGGAGCGCTGGATCGATTGGCCGGCGTACCGGCGGCGCAGCGGGACGTGGGCCATTCAGACCAAACGCGGTTGCCCGATGCACTGCGTCTACTGCTCCTACCCGGGCATCGAGGGCGCGAAACTCCGCTGCCGCACCCCCGAAGATGTCGCGGACGAGATCGAGCACGTCTCGGCGACGTCGAGGCCGAAAACCTTCGAGATCGTCGATTCGACGTTCAATCTCCCGACGTCGCACGCGATCGAGATCTGCGAAGAGCTCGTCCGGCGCAAGCTACGCGTCCAACTCACCGCGATGGGCATCAATCCGCTGGGGGTGACGGCTGAGCTGTTCCAAGCCATGCGGCGGGCGGGCTTCCGCTCGATGATGGTCTCGCCAGACGCCGCGAGCGACACGACGCTCGCTGGGTTCGCGAAGGGCTTCACCGTGCAAGAGGTCCGGAATACGGCGCGCCTCGCGATGGCGTCCGGACTGCGGAGCGCGTGGTTTTTCATCCTCGGCGGGCCGGGCGAGACCCGGGAGACCGTCGACGAAACTCTGCGGTTCATCGAAACCGAACTGAGCCACCCGCGCTGCCTGACGATCCTGATGACCGGCGTGCGGGTGCTCCCCGGGACCGAGATGGCGGCGTTGGCGCTGCGCGAAGGGCTCGTCACGCGCGATCACGACTACGCCTCGCCGACGTTCTACGTTTCTCCCGACGTCGAGGAAGACTGGATCGTCGCACGCGTTCAGCGCGCGCTCGCGAAAAATCCCGGGATCGTCTACGCCGCCGAGCAGGGCATCTCGAAAGCGGAGTGGGCGTTCAATGCGGGGCTCCGGGCCCTCAGGTTCGCGCCGCCCTACTGGCGTTACCTGCCGGTGCTCATGCGCCTGCCGCCGCTGGCCCAGTTACGCCGCTACGTTCCGCCGGCTTTCGCCAAACCCCGGACGCTCTGACGGAAACCGAAATTCATCGGGTAGAAGAAGCTCTTCCACGCCGTCGTGCCCCAAAGCCGTCGGCAAATCGTCGGCACCGAATACGCTTGCTGCCAGGTGCGCAGGTACCCTTCGAGCAGTTGTTCCGGCGTGAAGGTCTTCGGGCGATACACGACGTGGCTGCCGTCGTAGGTCGACCAGTCCTGACTGAGAATCCGCCCCTCTTCGGAAAGTCGATGGTGCAGGCGCGTTCCCGGGTACGGGGTGAGGATGGAAAAATACGCCACCTCGAGCTTCGCGCGCGTCACGAACTCGAGCGTCCGGTCGAAAACCCCGGCGTCGTCCGTGTCGAAACCGAACACGAACGATCCGTCGATACCGATGCCGTGGTCGTGGATTTTTCGTACGACGTCGTCGTACTGGCTAGGGCGGTTCACGCGTTTGCCGACGGCCGCCAAGGTCTCGGGGGAGAGGGTCTCGAAGCCCAGGAACAAACCGGCGCAGCCGCTGCGCCGGCAGAGTCTCAGAATCTCGGGATCGTTGGTGATATTCACCGACGCCTGACCGAACCAGTGCAGCTTCAGGTCCGCGATGCGTGAGAGGAACTCGCGGGCGTAACCGCGGTTGCTGACGATGTTGTCGTCCACGAAGAACACGCACCGGTCGAGCGTCAACGGACCCTCGAACGGACGGAGCGCATTCAATTCCGCGAGCACTTCGTCTTGCGGACGATTGCGGTACGTGCCGCCGAACGCGCTCGTCACCGCGCAGAACTCGCAGCCGATGGGGCAGCCGCGCGTGGTTTCGACGAAGTGGACCGGGAGATAGTTCTTGGCGCGATAGAGCTCCCAGTCGGCAGAGGGCAAGTGCGCGAGCGGAGGCCGCTCACCGTCGTGCCGGTAGATCGGCTGCAACTTGCCCTGCTCGAAATCCTGCAAAAGCCCCGCCCAGAGTCCCTCGGCCTCCCCGATCAACACGCTGTCGCCATGTTCCCCGGCTTCTTCAGGAAGACAGGAGGCATGCATGCCGCCCAGGACGACCTTGACGCCGCGCCGCCGAAAATGATCGGCGAGCTCGTACGCGCGCGGCGCGGTCGTGGTCATCGTCGTGATGCCGACCACATCGGCTTCTTGCGCCAGGTCGAGCCGCTCCACTTTCTCGTCGACGATCGTCACCGTCCAGCCGGGCGGGGTCAGCGCCGCCACCTTGAGCAGACCCAGGCAGGGCATGCGGAAGAAGAAGTTCCCGCCCATCAGGCTGGACTTCGAAAGGGGGGCTACCAGCAGCAATCGCTTCATGGGGAGCGCTCCCTGGTGGGGGGACAGTTTACTCGATCGATCACCGGTCGAGCATCCAGCGCGACTCGGACCTCGACCGGATCGTCTATGCGCTCGACGACTGTCCGGTCGAGATCAACCCGCATCAAGCGGACGGCGCTGGCGATAGCCACGGAGATCTCTGCGATCCGGTCGGATCGCGAGCATGGCCGCAGTGGCCATTTTCGGTTAGCTTTCGTCAGTTTTGGGGGATCCGGGAGCCCGGCTAGCCTGGCGATCGCGTCTCCTGGACGATTCTACGGGGCCGTTCTTGGCGAGGAAGGCCTTCTGGAGCGCCCAAAGCAGCA
>JANMVW010000281.1:0-2759 GCA_031393555.1 Acidobacteriota bacterium | reverse complement strand
CCGGCGTCCTGTCCCGCGAGGGGATCGGCCTCGTGCGCCGGCCGACCGGTGGTGGCGCCGTGCTCCACGAGTTCGAGCGGACCTACGCCGTCGTCGGGGCCCTCGGCGTCCCGCCGTTTTCCGGCGGGGTGATCGCCACCTTCCGAACCCTCGCCGAAGCCCGGGGTCGCGTGCTGATGCGGCTCGGGGTGGCCGCGATCCCGGTCGAGCCGATCCGCCGCGCGTCGAGGGATGTCACCGCGGCGTGTTTTGAGCGCGTCGGGGCGTGGGAGCTCGTCGCGAACGGACGGAAGCTCGTCGGGTCCGCCCAGGCACGCCGGCGCGGGGCACTTCTCCAGCACGGTTCGATCCCGATCCGTCTCGATCCGTCGCGGCTTGCGGCCGTGCTCGGGGCGCCGGTGAACGCGTCACGATTCACCGACCTGAGCGGTGCGCGGGGCGCCGGCGTCGATCCGTCGGCTGTCGATGCGGCTTACGTGGACGGATTCGAGGAGACGTTCGGCGTCCGCTTGGTCTCCGGGTCGCTGACCGAAAGCGAGGCCTTGCGTGCGGCCGAACTGCGATGCTGGAAGTACGACTCCCTCGCGTGGACGCGCGGCGGATCGATCGGGCCTCGCGAAGCGCGCTGGGGGCCAGCCGTTCCCCGGTGAGACTTACTGCGCTTCAGTGCGCGAAGCCTCTCCCAGAAGCACGACCTCCGCGGGTCGTCCGTCCTTCCCGAGGAGCGTCGTCGGATCGACGGTTCCCTCGAGGGATGCGGGAAGGCGTGGCGTTTTCCCCGGCACGACGCGGAAAGGCAGCGTGACGGCGCCGTCTTGGGACACGAACGTGAACGACTTTTTGACCGGATCGACGCTCAGGAGAGGCTCGGTCGCCAGGAGCGCCGTCAGATCCTCCGCGGGGACGACGAGCGCGCCTCGTTCGTCGAGTTCGTAACGCGCCAGGATCCACGGGAGGCGCAACCGCGCGTGCTCGGCCGCGGAGCACTCCGCCGTCGGTTCGGTCCCTTCGAGAAACAACTCCTGGATCAGATCGACGCAACCCGCGGACTCGACGGCGCGAAGCCCCGTCGCGCGGTCCACGGTCAGGCGGATGACCCCGGGAACCTCCGGGAACGGGACCAAGGGTTGGTCGCGGAGGGCGCCCTCCATGAACGCCATCCAGATCGGAAGCGCCGCCTGCGCTCCGGTTTCTCTCGAGCCCAGGCTCTTTTTGGTGTCGAAGCCGACCCACACGCCCACGACGAGCTCCGGCGTGTAGCCGATGAACCAGGCGTCGGTGCAGTCGTCGGTGGTGCCGGTTTTCCCCGCGAGGGGGCGCCCCAGACTCGCCGCGGCGGCGCCGGTTCCATCGGTGACGACGCCCTCGAGCAGCGCATTCATGAGCGCGGCGGTCGAGGGCTGCAGGACCTCCCGGGCCGACGGTTTCGCTTCCTCGAGGACCGCGCCTTCTCGAGAGCGCACGGCCTCCACGAGATAGGGAGCGACACGCACGCCCTGGTTCGCGAAGGTTCCGTAGGCGCTGGTCATTTCGAAAAGGCTGACCTCGAAGGCCCCGAGTGCCAGGGAAGGGAACGGCTGGAGGTCGGTCGTCAGCCCGAGCTCCCGGGAGAGCGCGATCACGGGGCGGAACCCGGCACGATCGAGCACCTTGACCGCCGAGATGTTGGCGGATTTCTCGAGCGCCTCCCTGAGCGTCAGCAGCCCGTAGTACTTCGTGCCGTAATTTTCAGGCTGATAGAGGGAGTGCGTCCCCGGTTCGACGAACACCGTGGGCGCGTCCAAAACGCGGTCGGACGCGGTCATGCCCTCCTGCACGGCCGCGGCGTAGACGAAGGGCTTGAACGACGAGCCCGCTTGGCGCCGCGCCTGGATCGCGCGGTCGAATTCGCTGCGCCGGAAATCGAGGCCGCCGACCAACGCGCGGACCGCGCCGGTTCGCGGATCGATCGCGACGAGCGCGCCTTCCACCTTGGGTTCTTGCTCGAGGGCGAAGACCGCGTGATCGGCGATCTTCGCCGACACCACCCGCACGCGCACGATGTCGCCCCGTCTCACGAGCGCCGCCGGATCCGTCCGCTTGGTCCAAGCGATGCCGTCCGCATCGAGGGAGCCCGACACCGCCCCGGCCCGAATGCGGGCGCGGCCCCGGGTGGTCTCGATCACGATACCGTCGTAGGTGCCGCCTTCCACGACGCCGTCGCGCCAGGAGGGCGACGCCCAGCTCTCAGGCTGCTGGCCGGCCTCGACCTTTCCGATGCGTCCGCGCCAACCCTGGCGTTTGTCGAGCTGTCTCAAGCCTTGATCGACCGCACCGTTGGCCACGCGCTGCAAGGCGACGTCGATGCCGGTGCGGACCTCGAGTCCCCCCTGATAGACGCCCTCCTCGCCGTATTTGGCCTGGAGCGCGCGGCGCACCTCTTCGACGAAGTAGGGGGCGACGTCCTTGGCGTCGTGCCGCGGCGAAAGGACGAGCGGCGCGTCCTTCGCCGCGTTGGCCTGGTCCGGCGTGATGGCCCCCTCCGTCACCATGCGTTCTAGGACGTGCCCCCTCCGGCGCAGCGAGGCCTCCGGGTTCTTGAACGGGCTCAACCCCTCGGGGCGCTGGATCAGCCCCGCGAGCAGGGCGGACTCCGCCAGGTCCAGCTCTCCCGCGTGTTTCCCGAAGTAAAACTGCGCCGCGGCCTCGAGGCCATAGTGCCCATGGCCCATGTAGACCTGGTTGCAGTACATGCGGAGGATCTCGTCTTTCGAGTACCG
>JANMVW010000264.1:0-10195 GCA_031393555.1 Acidobacteriota bacterium | reverse complement strand
AAAGGGGACTGTCCCCTATTTCCGTACCCGCTAATAAGCCGCGAGCAATCGGGCGGCGCGCAGCACGCGCGCTTCGCCAGGCAAAAACGCGTCTTCGAGAGGCGGCGAGTAGGGGACGGGCGTGTCGAGTGCGCCGACGATGCGCACGGGTGCGTCGAGATCTTCGAAACACTCTTCCTGGATGATCGCCGCCAACGACTCGCCGAGGCCGCCGGTTCGAGAGTCTTCGTGGGCGATCAGGACTTTGCCGCAATGGCGCGCGACGGTCAGCACGGCCTCCCGGTCGAGCGGAGCGAGCGAGCGCAGGTCGAGTACGGAGCAACTCACCCCTTCCGTCGCGAGCGTTTCGGCGACCTTCATCGCGAGGTGCACGTAGGCGCCGTACGAGATGATCGCGAGATCGGAGCCCGCCCGTCTCAACGCCGCCTTCCCGAGCGGGATCGGCTCGGGGGCGGCGCTCGTCAGCTTCTGCTTGATCTTGGGGTCGCGGTAGAGCGCGATGTGCTCGTAATAGAGGACCGGGTCCGGATCGGCCAGGGCCGCGGCCATCAGTCCGCGCGCGTCGTGGGGGGTCGAGGGGCAGACGATCTTCAGTCCGGGCGTCCGGTAGAACCACCCTTCGGTGTTTTGCGAATGGTACGGCCCCGCGCGGCGCAGTCCGCCCCACGGCATGCGCACGACCATCGGAACCGAGCCGCCCCACCGGTAGCGGATCTTCGCCGCGTTGTTGACGAGCTGATTGAATCCGGTCGCGACGAAATCGTTGAACTGGATCTCGCCGATCGGGCGCATCCCCGCGAGCGCCGCGCCGACGCAGACACCGAGCACGCCGCCTTCGGCGATCGGCGCGTTCACGATCCGGTCGGAAAACTCCGCGAGCAGCGGACGCAGCAGAAGGAACGCGTTTCCGTACTTCCCGCCGACGTCTTCGCCGTAGACGAAAACGCGCGGATCCGAGCGCAGCGCGTCGCCAACGCCCAGCATGACCGCCTCGAGGAAGGTCTTCCCCTTCGGGTCGAACGACGGCGATTCCTCGACGGGAGGGAGTGCGGGCGTGGCCCGGCGGAAGCGGGCGGACGCGTCGTCGAGCGGCTCGATGTGTCTCCTCGGAGGTTCTGACGCAAAAACGCCGGTTCCCGCGTCGTCCGCATCGGGCCAGGGGAGCTCGATCACCGCCTGCGCTTCCGCCGCGACTCTCGCATCGGCCTCCGCCTTCCAGTCGGCGAGATCCCGTTTGCCGATCACGCGTTCGGCGAGAAGCGTCGCGGCGTATGTCGGAATCGGATCGCGCTTCGCCCAGAAGGCGAACGACCCGGCGTTCGCGTACCCGGCCTCGGTCGGCGCCTCGTACTCCCAGGAGGGGTGGGGATCGCGGCCGAGGTAGAGCATGTCGTCGTGGTGCGCGTGGCCGCACATCCGCATCGCGCACAACTCGATCAGCGCGGGACCCAAGCCGCTTCTCGCCCGCTCGGCCGCCCACGCAAACGCCGCAGCGATCGCGTCGGGGTCGGTGCCGTCGAGCGTGATGCCGGGGATGCCGTACCCGGCGGCCTTCTCGGCGAACACACGCGCCGCGGACTGCTCCGCGACCGGCGTCGAGAGCGCCGTCTGATTATTTTGAACGCAGAAAATTGCCGGGAGCCGTCGCGCGGCGCAGAGGTTGATCGCCTCGTGCCACTCGCCGAGAGAGGTTGCGCCTTCGCCGACGTAGCACACCGCCACGCGGTCCTCGCCGCGGAGCGCAAACGCCATGGCCAGCCCGGCGACCGTCATGGCCGAAATCGTCAGCGGGGCCGAGGCGGGCAACACGCCGTGGTCGAAATCCCCGAAGTGCAGGTCTTTCCCGTTCATCGGAGGACCGGCCTTCGCCATCTGGCCGTTCAGGATCATCCGAATCGTGTCGGCCGTGGGGCGCATCGCGAATACGGCTCCGGCGTCGCGGATCAGAGGGGCCACGATGTCGCCGCCCCACGATCCGTCCTCGCGCCGAAACGTCTCGCCGCGTTTCAAGCGGAGGGCCGAAGCGTAGATCGCCTCCTGGCCGAGCGAGCGGAACCCCTTCCCCTGGAACGACCCATGCCCGTAACGCACTTCGCCGCCGGAAAAAAAACTCTTCAAGCGATTGTCCGTGGCGCGCGTCAGGATCATGCCGCGCAAGATTTCCTTGCGTTCCTCGGCCGTGAGCGAGACGCGGATCGCCTCGCGACGCAGGAATCCGTCGCACGCGTCGAGGATCGCGGCGCCTGCTCCCTTCAAGCGTGCCGAAGCCGCGACGCCCGGCGTGGTTTCGGGGATGCCGCTAGGGATCTTCTGCGCGAGCGCCTTCCGGAGGGCGGCGGCCAGGGGCTTGCGCATCGCCTCGAGGACGACGGACGGCTCCCCCTTCTGGCGCTTCGTCTTCGCGAGAACGGCGGCGAACGCCTTCGAAGCGCGCTCGAGCGATTCGGGGTGGCGCTCGGCGACGAACGCGGCGAACCGGGAGGCGAGGTCGGGGGCCTTGGGCATCGCGTGCTCTCATGGCGTCGTCACGACGCGAGCCGCGGATGCTACCGCCCTCCACCCCGTTCGATCAAGGCTGGCGTGAGTTTCCCGAATAAGGCACACTTCCAGGCTTGATCCCTTGCTTTCACGAGAAGGACTCTTGAAGGTACGAGTCAAAAGGCCGACCCGTCCGGCGATTGCCGCGATCTCCGCGGACGTCGCGCTGCTGTCTTCCGACCTCAAGATCTGGGCCGGGGAACGTGTCGCGCAAGCGGGGCACGAGAGCGCGCTTCTCGGAAAGGTCGAAGCGCTTCGTCTCGCGGCGGACGGCCGGTCGGTCGAAGGGAAGGTGCGCGACCAGGGGCCGACGCCGTATCGCGTCGCGATCTCCGTCGACGACGGCGCGCTGTCGAGCCAATGCGAATGCCCGTATGAGACCGGCCCGGTCTGCAAGCACGCCGTCGCCGCCGTCGAGGCGCTGCGCTTCCCGCGCCCGGCCGTGGTTCACGTCGTCGGATCGCAAAAGCGCACGCGCCGCGCGGGGCGCCTTGGGCGCGGCCAGGGGAGAATCGTGACGCACGCGCCGATCCAGGCGGGGACGCTGCTCGCCGCCCCGGGGGAGTGGGCGTTGACGCGGGACGAGCGCGTCGAGCTCGCGCGCGATGACGAGCTGAAGGCCCGCCGCCAGCGCGCGCGAAAAGAAAAACCGGCGATCACCCGCATCGCGCGCCGCGGTGGGGGACTCCTGCGGTTTCGCGTTCCGGGGCACGGGCGCTCCGGGCCCTACGCCGTGGCCCTGCGCGGTCTCGACCCGAAGCTCGCGTCGTGCACCTGCCCCGACTTCGAAAAGAGCGAGCTGTCCACGTGCAAGCACATCGAGCGCGTGCGCATGTGGTACCAACGGCAATCGAAGCGTCCGACGGGCCCCGTGCTCTCCGTCTGGTGGCGCCCGTGCGAGTGGTCGATCCTCGTTCCGGACCCTCTGCGCGAGATCCGTTGCGATGCCGTGGAAGCCCCCCTGCCTCCGGCGCTTCGGCCCCTGTTTGACGACGACGGCTACCTGCGCGAAGCCCCCGCGGGCACGACGCCCGTCGGCTGGGTGGAAACGGCTCTCGAGGCGGCGCGACAGGCGGCCGCGGACGGGGCCTTGACGTTCGACCTCGACCCGGCCGTGACGGAGCGCCTCGACGAGGCGCGGCATCACGTCGACATCGCGGCGCGCCTCGGCGCGGTCCGGGCCGGGGATGCCGTGTGGCGCGAGACCACCGCCAACCTGGGATTCAAGATGCATCCCTACCAAGAGCACGGCGCGCTGTTTCTCGCGCGCCGCGGCCGAGCGTTTCTGGCCGATGACATGGGGCTCGGGAAGACGCTGCAGGCGATCGTGGCGACGCTGCTGATGCGGAAGACGGCGGGGATCAAAAAGACGCTGATCGTCTGCCCGGCCTCGTTGAAACATCAGTGGGCGAGCGAGATCGCGAAGGCCTGCGGCGAGATCGCGCAGGTTGTCGAAGGGTCGCGCACGATGAGGGCGGCGGCGTACCGGCGCTGGAAACACGGCTTCCTGATCCTGAACTACGAGCTGGCGCTTCGGGATCTCGACGCCGTGAAGGCGGCGCAGGCCGAGCTCATCGTGCTCGACGAAGCCCAGCGCATCAAGAACTGGGAAACGAAAACGGCGAAGGCGATCAAGGAGCTGACGAGCCCGTTCGCGTTCGTGCTGACGGGAACGCCGCTCGAGAACAGGTTGTCCGAGCTGCATTCGCTCGTCGAGTACGTCAACCCGCGCGCGCTCGGGCCGCGATGGCGGCTGCTCCCGTTCCACGCCGTGACCGAGCCCGGAGGAAGGATCGTGGCCTACGAGGCCCTGGACATCCTTCGCGGGCGGCTGTCGTCATTCTTCCTGCGGCGCGAGCGGAGCGAGGTGCTCGACCAGCTCCCGCCGCGAACGGACAACACCTTCTGGACCGAGATGACGCCGGCGCAACTGCGGCCGTACCGTCGCCACGCGCGTAAGGTCGCGTTGCTGCTAGCCCAGAACCGGCCGCTCAAGACCGCCGAGGTGCGCCTCTTGCTCCAGGCGCTGACGTCGATGCGCATCCTGTGCAACGCCTGGGCGCAGTACGAATGGGAGCTTTCGGAGCCCAGGCTCAAGGCGGGCCACGTCGGCGAGCCGGATGTGCGCTGGGTCCACTCCCCGAAGCTCGAAGAGTTCGCCCACGTCCTCGAGGACTTGCTCGAGATTCCCGGAGCGAAGGTCCTCGTGTTTTCGCAGTGGGAGCGACTGCTGCGCCTGGCCCATCACGTGGTGCGGCCCCTGCTCGACCGGCGCGGCGAAAAGGCCGCGGTCTTCCACGGCGGCATGGACTCCCAGCGGCGCTCCGTGACGATCGAGAGCTTCCGCACCGACGACACCCTGCGCGTCCTGTTTTCGACCGACGCGGGCGGCTTGGGGTTGAACCTCCAGGACGCCGCCTCGGTCGTCGTAAACCTCGAGGTGCCATGGAATCCGGCGGTGCTCGAGCAACGCATCGGCCGCGTGCACCGGATGGGGCAGAGGAAGAGCGTGCAGGTCCTCCACTTCGTCACGCGAGGCGCCATCGAAGAGCGCGTTCGCCAGGTCGTCGAGAACAAAAAGGCCCTCTTCGACGGGTTGCTCGTCGACGAAGTCGACCGCGTGGTCCTGGACGAGGCCATCCAGGCCAACTTCGTCGAGCGCGTCAGGAATTTGTTGACGGACTGAGGATCTGCCGGGGTTCTACGTTCGTCATCGAGCGATCAGCCCCAACTCCGCCGAAATGTCGCTGGCCGCTGACGTCAGGATGTGGAATCCGTCGGGTTCCAAGATGGTCGCCATGCGGTGATGCCTCCTGTAGCTTTGCGCTACCCGGAAAAGCTCCGAGCGGACGGATTCGAGTTCGGCGAGTGTTGGCTGGCGATCGGTTCGGTCGAATGTTCCCAGCAGTCGCCGCGACAGGGTCTTGGGGTTGTTGCCGTGGATGAGCGGGTCAATCCCGCCGAGGTCACTAACGCTCAGCGCGAGTCGGTGAGGAGTCGATTCAAGGACGTGTACGTCGTGCGGCTGGAAAACGCGCAGCATGACGGCCTGCCCCAGCTCGAACGGCATGTTGAATCGCGGCACGCGTCGCCCGTTGATCATGGAAGACTGAACGCGACTGAGGTCGTGAATCGATACTTGGCAGAGCCGGAGAAGCGTCACGATCCTCTGCAGTCGACCTTCACCCCGTTCCGCGATTTCGAGCACGCAACGGGGCCTCAGGCCGAGAATCGTCAGCCCCGCAATCAGCGCCACAAAAAGTGGCTCGTACGCTCGGTCGAAGGGGACATTCAGAAACACCGATCTCTGTCGGACGTCGGCAGTCCTTCCCACCCGGCGGCTTGGCAACGGGTTCACCCCGTCTTGGAACGGGAGGCGCGGACGCTCGCGATCAGTTCACGCGCGATGGCCAAGTGCTCTTTCGTCGCGCCGACCGCGCGCCGGATTTCGCGAGCGGTTGCTGGGTGAGTGATCAACGTCTTTTTCGGGGCCATTCGACCTTCCCGAACCAACGTGGCGGACGCCCCGACCGACGGAGGTTTTCTGCGGAGGGTCGACATGCCCAGAAGGTACGCTGCGGATCCGCCCGTTTCAATGCTTCGAGGTTGCCGATCGGTAACCCCGGACGCGTGGTCCTGGACGAGGCCATCCAGGCCAACTTCGTCGAGCGCGTCAGGAATTTGTTGACGGACTGAGGCGACGGTCGTTACGACTTGCGTTTCAGTTCATCCCGCCAGGCCACTTCGCCCTGATGGCCGCACGGCCGGCAGGGTCCACCACGTACTGCTCCATATACCCGCACGACAAGCAGACGTGGCGCTCGGGCTCGGTGTTCTTCCAAAACGAGATCGCGAACTTGTTCATCGGGCCCGATCGATGGGCCGTAGGAGGGCTTACGCGAACATCGGTCGACTGGCATTTTGGGCACCGCCCGGACTTCATGTCACACCCCCTCGGCCTAAACTCAGTTCCGGAACGAGCATGCTGTTGATCGTCATGCCCTCCAGGTCAGCCCCTTCGATCGATGCGTGGCTCAGGTTCACTTGTGCGGCCGGGGCACATGCTGGTCGATGAGGATCGGGTTCCCATCGGGATCGAGCACCATCAAACTTGCGGGACCCGTCCCGGAATCGTCCGCCTCGGGGGCCAACGTGAGTCCACGTTCCTTGAGCTTCCGCTGTAGGTCCCGAACGTCGTCAAAATCCGGTAGCGTCTTGCAAGATCTGTCCCAGCCGGGATTGAACGTCATGGTGTTCTTGCTGAACATCCCTTGAAAGAGCCCGATGGTGGACGTCTCGTTCTGAAGGATGAGCCAGTTCTGTTTCTGGTCTCCAAGAATCACGCGAAAGCCGAGTTTCTCGTAAAAGTCGCGTGACTTGGCGATGTCCTTGACGGCAAGGCTCACCGAGAAGTTGCCAAGGCGCATCGATTCGGTTCCTGGCTTGACGACGGATGCGGGATCGGTCGCCTGTCCCATCAAGAATCCGCCGAGGCAGGACACCAGCAAGCACATGCGGAGTCGCGTCACGGAGAGCTCCTTTCCTGAAGTGGCCGCTTTGTCCCGTTCGGCGCACGCGCCGTTCACCGCGTCTCCCGGCGGTTGCGGTCGAGTCGAATTCTAGACCGGTTGAAGCGATTGGTGTTCGTCAGGTTGATGCACGATGGCGATCGGGTCGCCCGCTCGAACCAAGCCCCCTTCGAGCACGATGGCCATCACGCCGGCCTTCCGGATGACCGATCCGCCGGCTGCGCGGCCCGACACCACGGCAAGAGGCCCGGGGGAGAACTCCTCGATCTGCGCGCAGGGGCGCATCTACCAGACCTCGAACTCTCGCGTCAGCTTCACGGCGAACTTGTCGAAGACCTCGTGCTCGACCAGTTCGATCAGGGCGAGCGCGTCTTTGGCTGTGCCGCCGCCCACGTTGACGAAGAAGTTCGCGTGCTTTCCGGACACCTCGATCCCCCCGATCCGGCGCCCCTTGAGGCCGGCGGCTTCGATCAATCGTCCCGCGAAGTCTCCTTCGGGTTTCAGGAAGACCGAGCCGCACGAGGGGAGCTCGGTCGGCTGGTTCGCTTTGCGGCTCTCCGAAAAGTGCGCAAGACGGTCTCTCACCGCCTCAGGGTCGTCCGGCGTCAACGCCAGTTCCGCGGAAAGCACGACGCCTCGGCGTCCCCGGAACGTGCTCGTGCGGTAGCCGAAGCGGCAGGAGTCGTGCCGGTAATCCAGGACCAACCCGTCGCCTTCGAGATAACTGACGTTCTTGACGACGTTTCCGATTTCGAATTGGTGCCATCCGGCGTTCATGACGATCGCGCCGCCGACGCACCCGGGTATCCCCGCGCCGAATTCGATCCCGGCGAGGCCGCGATCGGCCGCGGCGTGGGCCAGGGCGGGAAACGAGGCCCCGGCGCCGACGACGACCGTCGAGCCCACGATGTCGAGCCCGTCCAAGGCCTTGCGGACGCGCAAGACCAGCCCGCGGACGCCGCCATCGGCGACGAGCAGATTGGATCCGTTGCCGAGGACGCGCCAGGCCAGCTTTCGCCCGTTGGCCCAGCCGACGGCGCAACGAACATCGTCGACGTCGACCGGGTTGGCGAGCAATTCCGCCGGCCCGCCGATCCGCCAGGTGGTCATCGGTGCGAGCGGTTCTTCGGACAGGAGCTCGCCGCGAAATCCGGCTCCACGCAGATCGTCTTTCAGTGCGATGGCCATCGCGGGGAACTCTAGCAGGCGGCGGCGGTCTCATCTGCGGGAGGAAGGGCATGGTCTTCGAGACGGTTCGTGGCATCCTGCGCGCGATGGACGAGGAGCCGGAGCTCGTACGGAAGGCGATGGGCGGCGACCGGCGGGCCTTCGACCGGTTGGTCGAGCTCCACCTGCCGCAGGTTTGGGCGACGGTCTGGCGGGTGTTGCGGCATCGCGAGGACACCGAAGACGTGGTCCAGGAGGTCTTCGTGACGGCCCATCGCGCCCTACCGGGCTTTCGCGGCGACGCGAAGCTCTCGACGTGGCTCCACCGCATCGCCGTGACGCGCGCCTTGAATCACGTCGACAAGGCCGAAGAGAAGCTTCGCCGTGCGTCGGATCCGATCGACCTCGAAGCCGTGGACGGTCCCCGCGCGATCGGGACGCCCCTTCGCGCCTTGGAGGCCAAGGAGCTGATGCGGCGCCTCGCCGATTGCCTGGCGAAACTCCCGGTGGCGTGGCGCGCGGTGCTCGCGCTTCGCGACGCCGAGCAGCACACCTACGAGTCCATTGCGGAGACGCTGCACATCGAGTTGGGGACCGTGCGCTCCCGTCTCGCGCGGGCGCGCGCGTCGCTCAAGGACTGCGTCGAGGGGAGGGCGGCATGAGCGACGCGGCGAACGGCCATCCTCGCGAGCTGCTCTCCGATTATCTGGACGACCAGCTCGGCGTCGAGGAGCGCACGGCGGTTGACCGTCACCTCGTCGCGTGCGAGGACTGCCGCGCCGAGCTCGACGCGCTTCGCCAGCTCGCCAGAGCGGTCGGCGCCGAGGCGGTCCCGCCCGTTCCCTCCGAGCTCGCGGCGCGGATCGGGCGGGGCGTGGATGCGGCGACGATCGTGCGGTTCCCCAGGCGTCGCTTCGTCGTGCCGGCGACGATCGCCGCGACTCTCGGAGCGATCGGCCTTCTCGTGGCGCTTCAGTGGCGTGAAGGACATCTCGGCGTGCCGGCCACGCCCGCACCCCAAGAGCAAGAGACGGACCGGGCCCTTGATGAGTTGAAGCGCGCGAACGTGCCGTCGGTGCCGGTTGCGTCGGAAAACACGTCGAAGGCGAGACAGGTCCGACCGGAGAAAGAAACCACCGCCCGTGACGCGCTCGACAAGGACGCCAAGCTCGCCGATGAGCCTGTCATGCGAGCGCTGTCCAAGCAGAAGAAGGAAGAGGGCGTAAAAGGCGGCGTCGAAGGTGGCATCCCAGGGGGCGTCCCAGGGGGCGTCGTCGGCGGGGTCTTGGGTGGTGTCGCAAGCGGCGGAGCCGTGGAATCCGTGGGCGACGAGCGCCGCGACCGGGGGGTCCCGACGGTCATGAACGAAGTTGTCGGGGTCGCGCCGGCCCCGGCCGTCAAGTCCGCGCTCGTGACGTCGTGCGCGGATCGATGGTCCGATTCCGGACTCCGCGGAAGCTGGGGCGTGCCGGACGTCGGCGCGGCGGAGCGGCAGCTCGGACGGATCGCGCACGCGGTGGGGGGCATCGGCCTTTGGCGTGGCGTTGCCGAAGGCCGTCCGTACGTCGTGGTCGTTCCCCGCGACCGGTTCGAAGAGGTGTTCTTCGCGTTGCGTGCTCGCGGCGTCACGGGTCTAGAAGGGCCGCCGACGCTCGCCGAAGGGACGGACTGCGCGGGGATCTCGATCGGCCTCACCGTCGTGGAGGAGCCGGCCTCACCGGCGCCGCGATAGCGCCAAGATAGTTATTTTCGCCTCGTTTTCGCTGATTTCTGGGGTTCCATCAGCCCGGCCGGAGCGGCGATCGCCGCTCCTGGGCGATCCTGCGAGGCCGCGCATGGAGAAAAGTCCATTGCGGAGCTTCCAAATCATCGCTCCGTGCTTAAAAAGCTTGGATTGGCGACGATTGGGGTCAGGTCTCCCATTGATTCACTCGCACGACGCGAGTGAATCAATGGGAGAC
>JANMVW010000255.1:0-27210 GCA_031393555.1 Acidobacteriota bacterium | reverse complement strand
GGACGACGGCGCACGATTTCGCCTACTGGGACCTGAGCACGGGCTTCCGCTGCTGCTTCACGCCTTAAACGTGGTGAGCGAGAGGTTCATCGGGAGCGATTCGACCAAAGTCCCGTAGAATCCGAGGCGATGAGTCTCACTCCGCTCCCCGATCGGGACCGAGCCCTCGCCGCTTTCACGCGCGCTTTCGATGAGGGGCATTTCTTCGAAGCCCACGAGATCCTCGAAGCGTTCTGGGTCGGTTACCGTGGCGACGATCGTGACTTCCATCGCGGCCTCATTCAGGCCGCGGTCGCTCTGCACCACCTCAGCGCCGGGAACACTCTCGGTGCGATGGGCGTCGCGGCGCGCGCCAAGCACAACCTCGCGCCGTATGCGCCGCGTCACGACGAGGTCGATGTCGACGCGATCCTCGCACGGTTGGCCGGGAAGTGAACGCCGGCGGCAAGGTGAGCGTGCGCGCGGCGAGGCGGCTTCAGACGCTCCTGACGAGAGAGCGCGAGCTCTGGGCCTCGGGCCTGACGCGCGTCGCGGGCGTCGATGAGGCCGGGGTCGGGCCGCTGGCCGGCCCGGTCGTCGCGGCGGCGGTGATCTTCCCCGAGGGCTGCGGCCTTCCGGGCGTCGACGACTCGAAGAAGCTCACCCCCGTGAGACGCGCGACCCTGGCCCTCTCTATCCGCGAAAACGCGCTGGCGTTTTCGGTGGCCCTCGTGACGCCCGAGGAGATCGACCGCATCAACGTGTACCAGGCGACGCTCGCGGCGATGGGACGGGCGGTGGACGGCCTCGCGATCAAGCCTCAGTACGTCCTCGTGGACGCGCGGCGCATCCCCGGCTGCGACCTGCCGCAAGAGGCGATCATCAAGGGGGACGCGCACTGCCATGCGATCGCGGCGGCCTCGATCCTCGCAAAGACCACGCGCGATGCGTTGATGCGCCGTTACGACGACGAGTTTCCCGGCTACGGATTCGCCGAGCACAAGGGGTATCCGACCGAGGCGCACCGCGAGGCCATCCGTCGCTTGGGCCCGTGCGCGATCCACAGGCTCAGCTTCACGCTGCTGCCCTCGCCCAAGCTCTGGGGCGAGTCGCCGAGCTAGGGACAGGCGTTCACGACCCGCTGGGCCGTCCCGACACCATTTTCTGTCTGTTGCCCCCACGTCCCCGGATAGCACGCGGTGTTCCCCCGGACGAGGTACCACCACGATTCGTTCTCCGCGGGGAGGGTCGCGTCGGCGGCGCTGGTCGCGGAGAGGGAGGCCTCGACGCAGGACGAACTCTCGTTCCCATCGAGAGGAAGATCGAGCGTCGATCCGCGCGCGACGTCGTAGCGCCCTCCGCTTCCTAGACCTGCGGTGTCGTCCCAGACGAGCGTGACTTTATTCGATTGCCATCTGAGGTTCGTGACGTCGGCGGGAAGAGGGATGGCGCCCACGCACGTGCCGCCGAAACACGTGTCGGCGAACGTGCAGGGGTTGCCGTCGTTGCATGGCGAGCCGTCGACGCCGCAGGACATCGTGAGAGCCCACACATCCCCAGCGAAGGTCAGCGACGCGTTCGACGCGTGGACGATCCCGCCTTGCGCGAGCGCGACGTGGACCGGGCCGGTGGCCGGTTGCGAGGCGAGGAGGAAGCGATACCGGTTGGCGGCCAACACCTGAAGCGACGCGGCTGGAACGCCGGCGACGGTGAGGTCTAACGCGTCGACTCCGGCCACCGGGGCCGAAAAGACGACCTCGATCGACGGAAGGGCGGTGACCGTCGCGTTGCGGGGCGGGGTCGTCGACGCCACGACGGGAGCCGTCGGCGGCGTCTTGGTGATGGCGAACACGTCGCTCGTCACCCCGGTGTCGCGCACGTTCGAAAGAGTGATCGTGTCGCCGCCGACGTCCATGATGACCGAGCCGTGGACGGCCTCGGAAAAACGCATGACCGGATGGTCGAGGGCGCCCCCGAGGCCCGCGCCGCCGTGCCCCGCCACGACGAAGACCGCGCCCTCGTGGGGGTTGATGCCGGGGTTTTTCCAATACGAGCCGTCACTGCCCGGCCGGCCGTCTCCCGCATCCAGCACGTGTCCCTGCGCGGCCAAGGTCTCGTGGTCGGGAGACGGCGTCGCGTACGCCCCGTCGATGAACACCGACCGCTCGTAGCCGTGGGAGTGACCGCCAAGGACGAGATCGACGCCACCGGCTTCGAGGATCGGCAGGATGTTCTGGCGCATCTCGATGTGTTGGATCTCGGTGTCGGAGTTGTGCGTCCCGTGCGTGTACGGCGGGTGATGCCAGAACGCGACGATCCAGTTCTGGGTCGTCGCCGCGAGGTCCGCGGTGAGCCAGGTCGCCATCGCGGCGGTCGCGGACCGGTTCACCTGGTACGAGTTGAGGCAGATGAAATGGACGTCGCCATAGTCGAACGCGTAGTAGGCCTCCGTTCCGGACGGCTCGCCTCCCGCCTCGCCACCGGCCGGGAGGACGAACGCCTCGTAGTAAGGCCCGATCGACGTACCGGGCGCCCCGGACACGGTGGAGGCCCCCTCGTGATTCCCGAGTGTCGGCCAAAGCACCGTGTGGCGGAGAATGTCGCGGTACGGGGTGAAGTGGTAGTCGGTGAACTCCTGCTCCGTGCCGGTGTTGTACGCGATGTCTCCCATGTGCAAGACGAGATCGGGCCGCGAGGGGCCGGTGGCGGCGAGCATGGCGTCGCGCACCTGGGCCTGCGCGGCGCCGCCGTCGCCGGAGTCGCCGACCACCCAGACCCGAAACGGCGTCGCGGTCCCGGATGGGGGAGAGGTGTCGAAGTAGTGCTCCGACGTTCCTCCGGCGTGGACCGCAGTTGTCGATCCGACGTCGTAAAAATACCGCGTCGCGGGTGTCAGGCCCGTCAGGGCGACGACGTGATCGGCCGAGGCGCCGGCCACGGTCACCGACTGATCGAGGCTGCCCGGACTGGTGCCGTATCGGACGCGGGAATCGGTCAACTCGAGCGTTCGCCAGACAAGCGTCATCGATGTGGGCGTCCCCTTTTGCAGGTAGGGCTGCCTGAGCACGGTGGCCTGCGGCGCCTCGTCGAACGTGACGGTGAGAAGCGGCCGGTTCAGTGCGACCACATCCTCGCTCGAGACGATCTCGACGCCGTCGGCCCCGACGGGGGCGACGATCCACCCCCGATTCGGCGCGCCGTTCGCCCAGGCCTGGACGCTCGAGGTGACGGTCGCCGTGTAGACCCCGGTCGTGGATCCGGGCATCGTCGTGACCAGCGGCCCGAGGACGGTTGGGCCGCAGTTCGTGCCGCAGTACGACGTCAACGTGCTCGCTTCGTTCCAGTCGGCGAGAGTTTCGCGCAACTCGCCGGTGTTCCCTGGGTTCGTCACGGTGTAGGTGAGCACCGCCTGGTTGATCACGGCTCCCGGGCGGATCTGTCCGGGCAACGCACCGGCGATTCCCTCGAAACGGACGAGCACGAACGAATCGAGGCCCGTCCGGCCCGGGTGGTCGGAGTCCCATCGCAGGGTCGTCGCCTGGCCGTGCTCGGTCGTGGGTGCGTTTTGTTCCAAAAAGGTGTCGCGGGTCCCCGCGTACAGGGCCACGCCGTCGCGGAAGGAGACCGTGGTGGCGTCGGCCGCCCCACCGACGAAAAGGGCGAGCGCCACGGCCGCGAGCTCAAACGGGCGAAAGGCGCGGTTCGGGGTCATCGATGGTTCTCCTGAGGGGCATCGCTTTTGGGGAGGGACGACAGCAGGTCGCGCGCCTCCCAGAATCGTGGGGACTGGTTCAAGACGGAGGTGAGGTCGCGGCGGGCGTCCTCGAACCGGCCGAGCGCGAGAAGCACCTGGGCCCGGGCGTGGAGTGCCAGGCCGGTCGGCCTTCTCGCGACGTTCCGGTCGGCCTCGGCGAGGGCCTGGGCGAGATCGGCCTGTGCCTCGCGCTCGCGCCCGGCGGACCGGAGTATCTCCGCGCGGCGCAAGAACGCGTGGGTCTTGACCGAAGCCCGGGCGATCTCCTCACCCGCCAAGGCCACCGCCGCGGTCCAGTTCCTCGCCGCGATCTCGACATCGATAAGTGCGCTGCGCAGCGACGTCGCACCGGACAGACGCGCCAGCCCGTCGCGCAGTCCGCGCGAGGCGTCCTCGAATCGGCCCAACGCGAGGAACTCCGCGTTCCGCTCCAGGTAGAGGTCCGGGTCGGGGCCCAAGGCGATCGCGGCGTTCAGGTCTTCGAGCGCCTCGACGTGTCGTCCGCCTCGCGCGCGCAGGCGGGCCCGAGCCGAATAGGCCGCGGTCGAAGCCCTTCCGAAGGCGAGGAACCGGGTCAGCTCTTTTTCGGCTTCGTCGTCGAGGCCGAGATCGCAAAGCGCGAGGCCGCGCTCCGCCGCGATGCGCGGATCGGCGGCGTCGAGGGACGCGGCCCGACGCAGATCGTCGAGCGCGGCGCCCGGCCGCCCGTCGAGCCGCAGGCGGTTCGCGCGCTCGAGGTAGAGCCCGATGTTCGATGGGTCCGTCGCGAGCTTCTCGCTGAGATCCTCGATGTCGTGGTGGAGCCCGGGATGGGCGAGGGCCGTGGTCACCGCCAACACCGTGAGGACGACTCGGGCTAGCGCACGCATTCCGCGGGAATCTACGCCCGGGGGAGGCGTTGTGGCGACCCCTTTCGGTGAGTTTTGGGGCGTTGACGGCGAGCCCTTGGCGGGAGGCCTCTTTGCGGAGTCGCTATAATCCCCGGCCGCTCGCGCGAACCCAAAAGAGCAAGCGGTCGAGGTCACCCCGTGAAGATCCATGAGTACCAGGCAAAGGCCGTGTTGAAGACGTTCGGCGTGCCGGTTCCTTCAGGCTCGGTCGCGCGGACTCCGGACGAGGCGCAGGCGATCGCCGCGAAGCTCCAAACGCCCAAGGTCGTGGTCAAGTCGCAGATCCACGCCGGCGGCCGGGGCAAGGGGAGGTTCGTCGGGACCACGCTCGGCGGCGTGGTCGTGACCGACGCGGCCAAGGCCGGAGAGGTCGCGAAGTCGATGCTCGGCAACGTACTCGTGACGAAGCAGAGCGGACCCGAAGGGCGCGAGGTGCGCCACGTGCTCGTCGAGGAAGGGATGCAAATCGCCGCCGAGTACTACCTGGCGTTGCTCCTCGATCGCGCCGTGCAGGCGCCGGTGTTCATCGCGTCGGCCGAAGGCGGCACCGAGATCGAAGAGGTCGCAGCAGCGCGGCCCGAGGCGATCCACAAGTTGACCGTCAGCCCGATCACGGGCTTTCAACCGTGGATGGGGCGCAAGCTCGGCTTCGCACTGGGCCTGGCGCCGGAGCGGATCTCGGCGTTCACCAAGATGTGCGGCACGCTCTACACGGCGTTTCTGGGCACCGACGCGTCGATGGTCGAGATCAACCCGCTGATCCAGACCGTCGACGGCCGCATCCTGGCGCTCGACGCCAAGGTCAGCTTCGACGACAACGGCCTGTACCGGCATCCGGAGCTCGTCGAGCTGCGCGATCTCACCGAGGAAGACCCGCAGGAGGTCGAGGCCTCGAAGTTCGGCCTCAACTACATCAAGCTCGACGGGGACATCGCCTGTATGGTCAACGGCGCGGGGTTGGCGATGGGGACGATGGACATCATCAAGCACCACGGCGGCCGGCCCGCCAATTTCCTCGACGTGGGAGGCGGAGCCACCACGGAGATGGTCACGAACGCCTTCCGTATCCTGCTGGCCGACCCGCACGTCAAGGCGGTGCTCATCAACATCTTCGGCGGGATCATGCGCTGCGACATCGTGGCGGAAGGGGTCGTCGCCGCGGCCAAGGGCGTGGGCGTTGCGGTGCCGATCGTCGTGCGCCTCGAGGGGACCAACGTCGAGCGTGACCGCGAGATCCTGAAGACATCGGGGCTCGCCTTCCAGGTGGCCGACGGCATGCGCGACGCGGCTGAAAAAGTCGTCGCCGCGGCGGGGAGGTAGCGATGGCGGTTCTGGTCGGTTCCGCGACGCGGCTTCTCGTTCAAGGGTTGACCGGCCGCGAGGGGGCGTTTCACACCAAGCAATCCGTCGAGTACGGCACCCAGGTCGTGGCGGGAGTCACTCCCGGAAAGGGCGGCCAGACGCACGAAGGGATCCCGGTGTTCGACACGGTCGACGCCGCGGTGAAACAAACGGGTGCGAACGCGAGCGTGATCTTCGTTCCGCCTCCGTTCGCCGCGGATGCGATCCTCGAAGCGGCGACGGCCGGCGTACCGCTCATCGTCGCGATCACCGAGGGGATCCCCGTACTCGACATGATGCGCGTCATGGCCTACTTGAAAACCCAGCCTCAGATCCGCCTCATCGGGCCCAACTGCCCGGGCATCATCACGCCGGGGCAATGCAAGATCGGGATCATGCCCGGGCGCATCCACAAGCCGGGCCGCGTCGGTGTGGTCTCGCGCTCGGGCACGTTGACCTACGAGGCGGTGGACCAGCTGACGCGCCTCGCGATCGGGCAGTCCACCTGCATCGGCATCGGCGGCGATCCGATCAACGGCACGAACTTCATCGACTGCCTGACGCTCTTCCAGGACGACCCCGACACCGACGCGATCGTGATGATCGGCGAGATCGGAGGGTCCGCCGAAGAAGAGGCCGCGGCCTTCGTGCGCGCGCGTGTGACCAAGCCGGTGGTGTCGTTCATCGCCGGACAGACCGCCCCGCCCGGGCGCCGGATGGGGCACGCAGGTGCGATCGTCTCCGGCGGCAAGGGGACGGCGATCGAGAAAATGAAGGCGCTGCGGGAGGCCGGGATCCACGTGGTGGACACGCCCGCGGCCATCGGAGAAACCATGCGACGCGCCCTGGCGCGCTGAGGAGACGGCATGCTGCAGCGGACACTGGCGATCGTGAAACCAGACGGCGTGAAAAATGGCGTGGCCGGCCACGTGATCGCCCGCATCGAAAAAGAAGGCTTCCGCATCATCGCGATGCGGCTTCATCACCTGAGCCGCGCCGAGGCGGAGGGGTTCTACGCGGTCCACAAAGAACGGCCGTTCTTCGGCGGCCTCGTCGCCTTCATGACGTCGGGCCCCGTCGTTTTGATGTGCCTCGAGCGGGACAACGCGATCGTGACCTGGCGCGAGATCATGGGCGCCACCGACCCCGCGAAGGCGGCCCCGGGAACGATCCGCAAACTGTACGCGACCGACATCGAAAAGAACGTGAGTCACGGATCGGACGCGCCGGACACCGCGGCGTTCGAGCTGGGCTGGTTCTTCCGCGGGTGCGAGCTGGCCTAGGCGCTCGCCTCGTCCATCAGGCGCATCGACTCCATGACGAGGAACATGGGGTCGCACTCGATGGTCGTGCGCCGGCTCTTGACCCCGTGCTCGATGGCGAATTCGCCGGTCTTCCATCGGGCCATTGCGTGGAAGGCCGCCTCTCCCTGGATTTCGCCGCACTTCGCGTGGACGACGGCCCCGTCCCGGAACCAAATGCTGCCGGTCAGATCCTCGTGGGCGAGGGCGACCAGCGCGGTCTTCATGCCGATCGTCAGTGTCTGGACGATGTCCGGGAGCCCGAGATTGTCGAGTTGTCCGGTGACGCCGCGCTTCGCGCGCTTCAAGCCCTCGCCGCGTCGTGCCGATTCGCGCGAGAGGATGTTCTGGATCCGCGCGAGCAGTTCCTCGAGGTCGCTTTCCTTGACGAGGAAGTCGTCCACCCCCTGGCGGAGCGCTCGGATCTTCAGCAGGCGGTTGTCCGTGCGTGCGAGAAAGGCGAACGGGATGTGCTGGAACGCCAGGTCCTTCCGGAGTTCCCGCAGCAATTGGAACGCATCGCTGCCGTCCCGGTCGGCCTCCGCGAGGACGAGTTGGGGTGTTGCGGCGAGAATCGCCTCGAGGGCCTTGTCCGCCGTCGCCACGCAGCGGACGTCGTAACCGTCGTTGATGAGTCGCATCTCCAGGACCTTGCGGAACTCCGCGTCGGCGTCGCAGACGACGACCGAAGGTCGATCGCTGCTCTCGTAGGTCGTTGGGGCCTTTTCGAGGACGCGGATCAAGACCTCGACGACCTCCGGATCGAACTGTTGGCCGGCCTGCCGTTCGATCTCGTCGACCGCCTGTTCCATGCGCAACGCCTGGCGGTGCGGGCGGGGCGAGCACATCGCGACGTAGGCGTCGACGACGGCAATGATTCGCGCGCCGAGGGGGATCTCGCGGCCCTTCAGCCCGTCGGGGTAGCCGCTGCCGTCGTACCGCTCGTGATGGTGGCGGATGACGGGGAGCACGTTCCAGGGGTAGGTGATGTGCTCGAGCAAACGCGCTCCCGCGGGGGCGTGCTCTTGCAAGGCCTCGCGCTGGGAGTCCTCGAGGTTCGTCTCCGCCGCCGCGAGCGCGGGGTCCACGGTCGCCTTGCCGATATCCTTGAGGAGGCAGGCGAGCACCACCTCCCGCACGAGCTCCGGTGGGAGAGGAAGTTCGTCCGCCACTGCGCGCACGAGGCGCGTCATGCGATGCGAGGATCCGCGGAAATGCGGGTCGCCGAGCTCGATCAGGCCGACGAGCACGTCCACCGTTTCGAGGAGCGCGTCGAATCCTCGGTCGCCCTCGTCGGCCCGGACGGAGTCGGCCTGGGCGCCTTGCGGCTCGAGGCTGCCGAGCAGCGCTTCCGCGCCGATAAGAAAATCGTCCGAGTCGAACTGCAAAAGATCGGGAGACTGGCGCACCGTGGCGAAGCTCGTGACCAGGACGACGCGACAACCGGGCCGGGCCTGTTCGAGGCGCGTGCGCTGCCGCCTGGCGCGGATGTCCACCCGCCTGGTTTCGAGCAGCACGACGTCGGCAGGGACCGTCTCGAGGACACGTTGGGCCTCCTCGACGCTTCCCGCGAGCGTCGGCTTCCCGCCGCGCTCGCGAACCACCTGCGCGAGGGTCTCCCTCGTCTTGGCGTTCTCGGAAACGATCACGACACGCTGAGGCATCGGCACACCGCCCCCCGGCTACGAATGTAGGCCGCGCGGCCCGCCGGTCAAATCGGCGTGCGGACTGGGGTACCATCCCGCCCCATGAACGAGTTGCGGCGGCTGTTCCGTTACATGCGCCCCCACCTGGGCCGCCTGGTACTGGCGGGGGTCCTGCTCGGGCTGGCCGCGCTGCTCATGACGGCGGTTCTGGCCACCCTCAAGCCGCTGGTGAACGAGGTCTTCCACGACGGGAGCGCCGCGGTGGCGGCAGCGGCCCCGTCCGGGACGACGAGGCCGCCCGCGTTCGACATCCTGAACAGTGTCAAGAGCAGGATTCCGACTGCGGCGATCCTCGCATGGGCGAAGGACCGCGCCTACCTCGAGGTGCCGCTCCTTTTGGTCGCGATCTTCTTCTTTCGCTCGGTGTTCCTGTATTTCGGACAGTACTACGTCATGAAGGTGGGGACGTCGGTCCTTAGGGACATCCGCGCGGATCTGCATGAGGCGATCTCGTACCAGTCACTCCGGTTTTTCCAGGCCAACCCGACGGGCACGATTCTGTCGCGCATCGTCGCCGATGTCGCGCGTCTTCAGAGGGTGTCCACGGACATCCTCGCCGATTTCCTGCGTGTCGGCGTGAGCATGCCGCTGGCCCTCGCGCTGGCGCTGCTCCAGGACTGGAAGTTGACGGTCGTCGCCATTGTCGGACTGCCGGCACTCGCCTATCCCATGATCAAATTGTCCCGGCGCCTTCGAAAGGCCTCCACGCGGTCGCAGGAGAAACAGGCGGAGACGGCGAGCCTCCTCGCCGAGACGATCGCCGGCGCCAAAGTCGTTCAGAGCTTCGCGATGGAACGGTTCGAGGTCGGTCGTTTTCGCGCGGCTCTCGACCGGATGCTCGCGGCCGATCTCAAGGCCGCCCGAGCCTTGGCTCTGGCTCCGGCGGTCATGGAGTTTTTTGGGGCGGTCGCGGGCGCCCTCCTGTTTTCGTATGCGGGGCGCCAGGTTGCCAAGGGCCGTATCACGGGTGGTGACGTCATGGTCATCGTGGCCAGCCTGGGCTACTTCTTCATGTCGTTGCGCCGGATGAACACGATTAACGTGGAGGTCCAGCAGGCGATCGCCGCCGCGAAACGCGTTTTTGCCATGATGGATCGCGAGCGCGAGATCCGGGACCTCCCGGGGTCGGTTCCGCTCCCGCCGTTTACGCGCGAGATCCGGTTCGAACACGTCGATTTCGCTTACGACGACGAGAAGATTCTCGACGGCATCGATGTGACCATCCTTCGCGGCGAAACGGTCGCGCTCGTGGGCGCTTCGGGCGCCGGCAAGACGACGATCGCGAATCTCCTGCCGCGTTTTTATGATCCGAACGCCGGCCGCATTTTGTTCGACGGTCACGAGCTCCGGTCGGTCACTCTCGAATCGCTGCGCAAGCAGATCGGCCTCGTCACCCAAGAAACGATGCTCTTCGACGACACGGTCAGGAACAACATCGCTTACGGGCGATCGGACGTTTCGATGGAGGCCGTCGTCGCGGCCGCGAAGTCCGCGCACGCGCACGAGTTCATCGAAAACCTCCCGAACAAGTACGACACGATCCTCGGAGAGCGCGGCTCGCGCCTGTCCGTGGGACAACGCCAGCGGGTCACCATCGCGCGCGCTCTTCTCAAGGATCCGCCGATCCTCGTTCTCGACGAGGCGACTTCCGCGCTCGATTCGGAATCCGAAAGGCTCGTTTCCGAGGCGCTCGAGGTCCTCATGAAGAACCGGACCAGTCTCGTCATCGCGCACCGCCTCTCGACGGTGCGGCGCGCCGACCGGATTCTCGTCATGGACAAGGGCAGGATCGTCGAGACGGGCACGCACCGCGAGCTCCTCGAACGAAACGGCATCTACGCCCGCTTCCATGCCCTGCAGATGCAGGACCAGTAGGTGTGAGCGCGTCGCGTCGCGAGCTGTTCCTTCTCGCGATCGGCAGCGCTGTGGTGTTCGGCCTCAGGACCGGCGCGCGCGATCTCTGGAACCCTAACGAGCCCATCTACGGCGAGGCCGTCCGCGAGATGATGCAGCGCGGCGAGTGGCTCGTGCCCTACGTCAACGGGATCGCGTTCGCGGAAAAGCCCATCCTCTATTACTGGTTGGCGCTTCTGGCCTCGAAAATCTTGGGGAGCGTCTCGGAACTTTCGTTGCGCGTGCCGTCGTTGCTGGCTGGAATCGCGACGGTGCTGGGGACCTACGTCCTCGCGCGGCCTTACGCCGGGCGCGCGCGTGCGATCGCCTCGGCGGTTTTTTGCGCGACGCTGTTCGGCGTTTTCTGGAACGCGCGATTCGTGCAGATGGACATCCTCGTGACCGCGGCAACGCTCTGGGTCGTGATCGCAGTGACACGGGTCGTGGACCACCGGGGAGCGCGCCTCCCCGGCTGGATGCTCGCGGGGGCGATCGCCGGCTTAGGTTTCGCCGCCAAAGGGCCGGTCGCCTGGATCTGCCCCGGGCTGGCGCTCGTCGCGTATTTGGTGGCGACCCGGCAACTGAGCCACCTTGCAAGGTGGGAGGTGCTCGCCGGCGCCGCGACCTGTCTCGTGGTCGCGTCGCCTTGGTATGTGTTGTTGCTGACGGAGGGGCGGGCCGACGTCGTCGTCGAGTCCCTGTTCAGGCAGAACGTCCAACGATTCGTGCATCCGTGGGACCACGAAGCGCCGTTTTGGTATTTCCTCCAGTACGTCTGGATCGATATGGCGCCCTGGGCGTTTCTCGTGCCGCTCGCCGTCCGGCTGGAGCGAAAAGACGACGGCGAGCGACGTCTGGCGTTGCTCTCATGGCTTTGGATCGCGACGGTCGTCGGGTTCTTTTCGCTCTCTCAATCCAAGCGCAGCCCCTACATCTTGCCCATCGCCCCCGCGGTCGCGCTGCTGGCCTCCGAAGTCGCGCTGGCCTTCGTCGCGGGGCGCCTCGGCCCCAAACGCCGGGCGTGGTTCCTCGGGATCGCCTCCGCGCTGTGCGGCGGATTCGTCGCGGGCGGTGCGGCGATCCTCGTCGGCGCGTTGTGGCGTCTTGACGACCCAGCTGCGATCCCCGTCGCGTTCCTGGGGTTCGCGGCGCTCGTCGCGGGCGCCTTCGTGGCCGCCGATCTCCTGCGACGGCGAACGCGCGTGGCCGCTCCGTTGTCTCTGGCCGTCGCCACGGTGGTCGTCTATCTCGCGGCCGGCGGCGTGACGCTTCCCGCTCTCGATGCGTACAAGTCCGCGCGGCCCCTCTGCGACCAGGTCGAGCGGATCGTTCGGCCGGGCGACGACGTGGTCTCTTACGCGTTTTGGAAATGGCGCGCGGAGTATCGCTTCTACCTCGGTCGCCCGATCACGAACCTGACTGAGCCTGAAGCGCTCCGGGAAGCCTGGAACGGGTCCCGGCGCATCGTCTTGTTCGTGGAATCCGCGCGATTAGAGAGCGCGCGACGGGTAATCGGGGACACCGTTCCGGCCCTCGAGGGCCGGGTGGGGCGGGGGGCGATCTACGTCTTCACGAACCGCTGACGGACGGCGGCAGGCCGGGACGAACCGGCATCTCGTGCGATCGCCAAAGGAGGAACAGCGTGATGGCGACGATGCCGACGACCATCCACCACTCGCGGTTGCGGATCATGCGGTCCGACGACCAGCCGAGGTTGGAGGCGCTGGCGTAGGGCCTGAAATTCGGGAAGAGCGCCGGCACCGCTTTGAAGTAGCGGTCGTAAGCGTCTCCGTGGATGGCGCGAAGCCTCGCGGGCTCGACACGCTCCTTCCGAGGCATGTAGTAAAAGAAGAAAAGGGCGTAGCCACCGAAGAGCAGGATCCAATTCGCGTAGTACGGCAGGCTGCACATCACGCACAGCCCCGTCAGGATCAGGAACCGCCCGAGGTAGAGCGGGTTACGCGTGTAGCG
Organism: Acidobacteriota bacterium; assembly: GCA_031393555.1. Lineage (GTDB taxonomy): Bacteria > Acidobacteriota > Polarisedimenticolia > Polarisedimenticolales > DASRJG01 > DASRJG01. The sequence goes on along the minus strand of JANMVW010000255.1, from coordinate 14,375 downwards.
GTAGGGCCCCGAGGTGATCAGCTCTTTCGTTTTCAGCAGGTGCCCCGCGGCCCAGAAACGGACGGCCTCGCCAAGCGCCGCGATGAAGAAACCGATCGCGACCTCGATCGGTTTGGGCTTCGCAAGGAAGACTAGGGCCACAACGAAAACGAACAGCGCGGTCAGGCGCAAGGTGGCGAGCGTCTTGTTGTAGCCAGGTTCGGTCACCGCAGTGTCTCCTTTGGGTCGACGGGGCGATGGAGCGCGCGAGGATACCTCAGTTGCTTCCACGAAGCCGATCCCAGACGCCTTTGATCCGGCGGCCGGCTCTCCAGAGCCGCCTCGCGGCCGGATCGAGCGCCGCCAGCGCCTCGTCCTCGGAGCGTCCGGTGAATCGAGCGCGCATCCGCGCCGCGGAAAGCCGGTCCTGGGCGCTCAACCGCTCGAACAGGCGCCGCCGCATCCAGCCAGGCCTGGGGCCCAAGACGAAGGCCATCGCGAGGTCGACGACGTGAACCGCGCCGTTTGCGGCCACGAGCACGTCACGGTGGTGAAGATCCGACATCGCGACGCCGCGGAGGTGTAAGCCGGCGACCACCGCATCGAGGCGATCGAACAACTCGGGGGACGCGGCGCCCTGGGGAAGCTCCGCCAGCGGAATGGCGTCGATCCAGGCGGTCGCCATCGTCAACGGGCCGAGGCGGCCCAGGAAGGGAGCCAGGCCCAAAACGGCGCCCGCCCGCTCGTAGGCGCGGCACTCCCGCCGGGTCAGAAGGCGGCCGACGGTGTGGCGCGCGAGAAACGGCCGCGCCGTGTAGTCCTTGACCGCGATGCGGCGTCCTCCCACGAGATAGACCAAAACGTCGGCCTTCGAGAGGTTGCGTCCCACGAGCCGGCGCTCGGGCGTGAGGCGGGCCAGGGCCTGTTGAAGCTGCGAGGCGGTCAACGGGGCTGTGCTAGACTCCGCCACGGAGCGGTCACCGTAACCCTTTGCAAACGTTGAGATTAACTACGTTGACGCCTTCAAGGTCGCCCAACATACCACGCTGCCCTCGCCGTGACGAGATCGGTCCTGGCACCCGAGAGGTCCTCGTTTCCGGGGTCGGAGCGAAGGCCGACGTCCTCGTCGTCGCCGTCGACGGGACGACGGTGATCGTGAAGGATTTCGCTTCTCGAGGCGCGTGGGTCCGCGGGCTGGGGCGGCTCCAGATCCGTCGCGAGGTCGCCGCCTACCGCTGGCTCGAAGGCGTTTCCAGCGTTCCCGCCTTCGTCGGTCGCATCGACCCGCTGGCACTCGCGATCGAAAGGATCGAAGGGGAGCGTCTCGCATTCGCGGCGCTCCAACCCGGGGACGGGCCGCGTCACGTCGCCGCCCTTCGAACGATCCTGGACGCGATCCACGCCCGCGGTGTCGTTCATAACGACCTCAGAGGCCGCGAGAATGTCCTCCTCAGGCGGGACGGCGGGCTCAGCGTCGTCGATTTCGCGGCCGCGGTGCGCTTGCGTCCCGGCGGGCTCGCCCACAGGCTCTTCTTCCGCCGGCTCGTGCTGGCCGACGAAGCGGCGTTCCTGAAGTGGAAGGGAATGATCGCGCCGGGGACGTACACTCCGGCCGACGAAGCCTTTCTGCGGCGCTTCGAGAGGTGGCGCTCGTTGTGGCCGTTCAATCCCAAGCGGCGGAAGGCAAAAGCGAGGGTGGCATGAGCGAAACCGCGCGCCCGGTCGAGGTCACGGTCGTCGCCCCGGTGTTCAACGAACGGGACAACCTGAAGCCTTTAGTCGACGAGATTCTCGCCGTGTTGAGACCGTCCTCGATCCCTTTCGAGATCCTGCTGGTCGACGATGGGAGCCGGGACGGTTCCTCCGAAGAAATCGACAGGCTCGCGGCGGAGCATGTGGAGGTGCGGGGGATTCACTTCGAAACGAACTGCGGCCAGACCGCGGCGTTCGACGCGGGCTTCAAGAACGCGCGCGGCGCCGTCGTCGTGACGATCGATGCGGATCTCCAGAACGACCCCCGCGACATTCCCGCGTTGCTCGAGGCTTTAGAAGGGCACGCCGCGGCGATCGGGTTCCGCGCGGAGCGGCGCGACAACACCGTCCGCCGCTACTCCTCGAAGGTCGCAAACGCCGTGCGCAATCGCCTCTCCGGGGACGACGTCATCGACACCGGATGTTCTCTCAAAGCGTTCCGAACCGAAGCGCTGCGCGAGATCAAGCTCTGGAACGGGATGCATCGCTTCCTGCCGACGCTGGTCAAATTCGAAGGCGGAACCGTCGTGCAGATCCCCGTCAATCACAGGCCGCGCCTGATGGGAACGAGCAAGTACGGCGTGTGGAATCGGCTCTTCCGCTCGTCGGCGGATCTTTTGGCCGTCCGTTGGATGAAATCGCGGCGGCTCGGCTACCGTGTCTTGCGACGCACGGGGACATCCGACGGCGCGTAGTACCCCTTCCGGTTCGTGACCGGAACGCCCGGCCGCGAGACGACGACCTTGATCGCCCGCCACGATCCGTCGTGGCGTTCGTCGTCCGAGCGGTAGGCCAAAGCGTACTGGTGGCGGAGGTCGGCCGCGACCTCCTCGAAGCTGCGTTTCAGTTGGCTCGCGCCGGGAGAGAAAACCGCGGTCCCTCCCGTCGTCCCGGCGAGCGAGTCGAGAATGGCGACGAGCGGCTTCCGTCCGAAAAAATCGAGCTCTTCGGCCCGTGCCGTCGGGTTGGCGCGAAGGGCCTTCGCGTCGCGGGCCAACGAGCGCCCCAAGCCGATGGCGAACACCATCACTTCGTTGCGCAGCGCGCGCTCTTGCGCCTCCTCGAGCGTGTGCAGGCTCCCCGGCTCGAGGCCGTTGGCCGCCTCATCGCGACCGTCGGACAAAACGACGAGCACGCGGCGGCCTTCGAATTCTGCGAGGCGTTCCGAGGCTCTGAAAATCGCGTCGTAGAGCGACGTGCCGCCTTTTGCCTCGACCTTGCGGATGGCGATTTCCATCTCGGAGCGGTTCGAGGTCAGGTCCTGAGGGATGCGCACGTCGTCCGAGAACGTGACGACGAGCCCCTCGTCGCCCGGTTCCAGGATGTTGAGGAACTCGACCGCCGAGGCGATGGCGGACTTGAGCTTGTCCCCCTCCATGCTCAGCGACGTGTCGAGGACGATCGCGATACGCAGCGGACGGCGCTCGGCGGAGAAACGATCGATCGTCTGCGGGCGATCGTTCTCGAAGACCTTGAAGTCGTCGGCCTTCAGATCGGTGACGTAGCCGCCTTTGGTGTTGCGCGCGATCGCGTACACGTTGACGAGGGCCACCTCTTCGGTCTCGTTGACCGTGACGGGCACGGTCCGACACGAGGCGCGCGCCTCCGTCCCGTCGGAGAACGAGGCCACCGCCAGAAGTTGATGGCCCACCGTTCCGTCGCCCGCGTCCCACGGGAAAGTCCACGGCGGCGCTTTCTTCACGCCCGAGGCGGTCCCGTCGATGAAAAACGATACCGAGGCGACCGTCGCTCCGGCGGGAGGACGTACGGCGAGTTGGGCCTGAGACTCACCCAGGACGGCGAAGGGCTTCCCGGGTGCCACGAACTCGAGGGGCCGGGCGGGATCTTGGGCGCGCACCGGCCAGAGCGCAAAGACCAAGGCGCCGGCCACGAGCGCGGCGCCGCGAATGAGGGGTTGCATGTCACTCCGGCCGTCGCGGCACGATTCGCCGCATTTGAAAGACGACGAGGCCGCCCTCGTGATCGAATCCGAATTCGACATCCTGCGCGCGACCCGTCACATCCTCGAGGGCGCGGGCGAGCGCCGCAACGCGCGCAAGCTCGGCGGCGTTGAGGCACGGGAGTCCTTGTTCCTCGGGCGACAAGGGGACCTCGACGGTCCCCATCCCCTGAGGGGAAAGCTCGATGCGGTGAGAAGCGCTCCCGGTTTCGGAGGCGATCAGCTCTCCGGTGCTGCGCCGCACCCAGAAAAGATCGCCGGCGACCTCGCCTTGCGAGATCCCCTCGCCCAGCCCCCACGTCGCGTTGATCAGGAGCGTGTCCGGCCGCCCGGAAGGGTCGCGCGAGAACAACACGCCCGCCGAGCGCGTTTCGATCATCTCCTGGACGATGACCGCCTGGCTCGCTCGCAGAGGGGACAGGCCCATCGAGGCCAGGGCCGCCAGCGCGCGCGCATTCCAAAGGGACGCCCAGGCCCAACGGATCCGATCGAGAAGTTCCTCGAACCCGGTCGCCCCGAGGTACGTGTCGAAAAGGCCCGCCAAACTCCCCAGGGGGCCGTCCTCGATCGTCGCGGACGAACGTACGGCACAGCGTCGGGCGCCGAGCGACTCGTTGGCCGCCCGGATCGCCTCTTGCACTTCGTCCGGAACGTCTCCGGACAGGAGCGCCGCTCTCGCCCTCCTCGAGACCGCGTTCTCGTCGCCCGCTTCGGTCGCCAGTCGCAGTTTCTCGCCGGTCTCGCCGAGGAGGTGCAGGCGGTACGCGGCCGAAGTGACGACGAACCCGCGAGGGACGCGGCATCCTTCGGGCACCGCCTCGCGGACGTCCATCAGGGCGTGGGCCTTCCCGCCGACCAGGGCGCGGTCGCGGGGCGCCCCCGGCTCGAGAGGGACGACGAGGTGGGTGCCGACCCGGGCCCGCTCTTGTGCGAGTTGGATTGCCAAGCGCTTTTGGAGGCGATTCACGTCGAGGAGGGCCAAGTTCGCGGCGCGCGCGCGGCGCAAGAGCCTGAACAGGCCGCCCAAGCGCGAGCGCAGGAGGTCGTCCGGCAGGGCGAGCGCGCGCTCGACGTCTTGCCGCAGCGCGTCTTCCATCTCGGTCCGGCGCGCGCCCGCCGCGGCCAGAACCGGTTCGAGCCGCTGTTCGAGGCGATCCGGATCGCCTCCCAAATCGTCGATCAGTCGGAGGTCGCGATCGAGCGTCGCCTCGAGCCCCCGCAGTCCGCGCTGCAGATCTTCGAGGTCCTCGGCCGCCTGAAGCGTCGTCACTGTGTCGTCGCAGCGCGCGGCCGCTTCCATCAGCACGCGCTCCTTGAGCGACTCGACGATCGTTTCGAACTCCGGGCGCGACGCGGTCCCAAGGAGCGCCTCCAGAAGTCGCCGCGCGGCATCACCCGAAGGAACGAGCCGGTAGCGGAAAGCGGCCTCGAGAACGAACCCGTGGGTGGCTGGGGGTTCGGCCGCATGAAGCAGCGCGCGGAGGAGGGCCTCGTCGGTGGGGAGCTTCCCGTAGGCGGTGAGCGCGGCGTGCACGCTTCGCAGCGCCAAACGAGCGCCGCGATCGAGCCCGCCCGGCACCATCAGCACCCCGCGGCCGCCGTCCAAGCAAACGATGTCGCCCTCCTCGAGGACGGCGCAACCGCCGACACCGACGACGTCGTCGAGCCGGAGCACGCCGGCCTCGCCGTCTCCCGAAAGGTGCGCCGGGGTGATTCCCGAAAGCGAGACGGAGGGCTTCCCGAATTCCCGCGACAACAGGCTCACGTGGGAGAGGAGGGCGCCGGAAAGCGTCAGCGTTCCGGCCGACGCGAGGATCTTTGCGATGTCGTCGGGGACGGCGCGCTCGGCCAGAAGGACCGACCCCTCAACCTGTTTCGGGTCGAGCTCCGGCCGGTTGCGACGCAAGGGGCCGCAGGCCAGTCCCGGCGCGATCGCGCGGCCTTGGATCGACAACGATCCCGATGCGTTGGAGGACGACCCGGTCATGGCCTCCCCATCCTAGCGCGATCGGCGTCCCTACGTGACGATCGCCTCCGGCGGTGAGGGGGGAACGGACGGCGCGATGGACGCGGGTGCGAAACCCGGGCTTCCGCGTGTGCCGACGCGGGTCAGAATGAGGTACCCGAACGCCAAGATTTCGACCAGGAACCAGATCGAAAAACCGATGCAGAACGGGACGAATCGCAGGAGCGCGAAGGGGAGACAGCCGAGCAGGATCGCGCCTAAAAGGGACAGCTCGCGGCCCATCGCCTTGCCGATGCGGAATCCGATCTGATGGAAAATCCCGCACATCGCCAGCCACTTGAGCACGACGAAAACGAGGTAGAGCAGGAACACGAGCGGAATGCCGATCAGGGTGATCGTCAGGAAAAGCTGCGCGAAGACGAAGACCACGTACCCCACCAATCCGAAAACGAACGCGGTGAACAGGCGGGCCGGCGCTTCCTCGCTGATGAGCCGGATCCGGTCGGGGACGAGCGCCGCGAGGAGCAGCGCGCAAACGAAGAACAGGAAGATCGCGAACAGCTTCCACCAGAAAAAGAAACCGGCGAAATCTCCCCATCCGGGCCGTAGGCCGTGACTCCACGAGGGGAAGGAGATGCCGAGCGGCATGTTGACGACCTGTCCTTGCACGGTCGCACCGTTTCGCCGGAGCGATCCGCCGACGTTGGTGACGTCCCCGTCGATCCTCGCGTTTGGGTCGATGTCCATCCGCGAGGCGACCCCGGTGACGTCGCCGTCCACGGAGCCTTTGAGGTCCAGGCTGCCGGCGACCACCGTCACATCGCCGTTGACGTGCCCTTCGATCGTCACGTGGCCGTAAACGCAAACGACCTCGCCGTCGTGCGTTGTCCCCGCGGGGATCGTGATGTCCTGGCCGACGCCGGAAAGGTCGTTCCCGGGGCGTTGATCGAGCACCCCGGGGCTATCGGGCGGGGTGGGCGGCGTGGAGGGCGTCGACGGCGTGGAGGGCGCGGAGGACGTGGGCGGAGTGGAGGCGGCGACGGGCTGCGCCGTGGACGTTTTGGTCTCTTTGGGGGGGACGCTGGCATGACCCGCGGTCCCTAGAAAAACGGCAAGCGTGGCGATGGCGAGGGTTCGATGTCTCATGCCCGCTCCTTGTCGGCGACTCGGCTACCGAGGTCGCGGCCCAGGACGAAGGTCGTGATGGAAAGCATGACCGCGGCGATCGCCGCGAGCAGGGCGTGGGCGAACGGCTGAAGAGGCGCAAGCGGCCTCACCAGGGTCTGAGCCGACGCCACGAGCGCCCACGCGACGCGGCCGAGCGCTCCGGCGATGGAACTCACGGGCCCGGTCAGCCTCAGCGCCGCGCCGGCACCGTCCGCCATCGCCTGCAAGAGACCGGAGAGGGCGCCCGCGATGCTGGGACCTTGCCAGACGGCCGCGGCAGCCAGCGCCACACCCGCAAAAGACGCCGCGGCGGCCCAACGCCCGAACTGACGGCGGGACATCTCGGTGCGGAGTGGGGGCCCCATCGCCGCCACGCGGGCCATGATGCGGTCGGTCACGTCGATCAAAAACGGCGCCGGCTCGCCCGAACGGCCGAGCGCGGTGCGAAGCAGCGTCTCGAAAACCAAGTCGTCTCTCATGCCGGGAAATGCTCCGGGTTGCGACGCATGAGGACTTTTTTCAAAGCCTCGCGGCCGCGCATCAAGCGCGTCTTCACGGTCCCCTCCGGGGCCCCGAGAATGCGCGCGGTCTCTTCCACCTTCAGCCCCTCGACGTAAACGAGGTGCAAGACCTCGCGGTAGCGCTCGTCCACGTGGCGGAGCGCTTCGCGCACCAAACCCTGTCGTTCGTCCGACTCCATCGTATCGTCGGCGCCGGGTGTGTGGTCCTCGACTTGCTCCGGCATCTCGGTCCGCCCGCGCTCTTTTTTCATGCGGCGCGACCGGTCCACGACGTGATTTGCGGTCAGCTTGTAGAGCCAGGTGGAAAACGCGTGGTCGGGCCTGTACTGGTGCAGGTTCCGGTAAACCTTCAGCAAGACCTCGCTCACCACATCCTCCACGTCTTCCCTCCGGCAGCCCGACCGCCAGGCGATCCCCGCGACCAGGTTCTGGTAGCGGTTGACGAGCTCCCGGAACCGCTCGGTTTTGCCGGCCAAGACCTCGCGGACGATTTCGAGGTCGAGGGCGGCCCGGTCGTCCCCGGTCTCGCCTGACGGAGGTGTGTAACGCTCGATGGCCGCCAAGGTTCCCAAGTCTCGCAAGGACGGAAGGATTAGGGGCCGAAGAGTACACTAGTGAAATCCATGAGCCACGACTCTCCATCGATCAAGCCGCGGAACATCGCCGTTTCCGGCCGGGAGTTGGCCCTGGCGTGGGCGGATGGCCACGAGTCGTACTTCCCGTTCGACGCACTGCGGGCGAGTTGCCCCTGTTCGTTGTGTCGCGGTCAGCGGGACGCCCCCAAAGACCCGTTGCGCATCGTCACCGCGCCCGCGAGGGGGCAAGTGTCCATCCGCAATCTCGTGCCGGTCGGTGCCTACGCGGTCCAGATCGTCTGGAGCGATGGCCACGACACGGGGATCTACTCGTTCGACGCGCTCCGAGGGACCTGCCCCTGTCCCGAATGCCTCTCGCGGCGCTAGCCGCGATGTGGCAATTTGACCCCTCGCACACATCGTCCCGGGGAGGCATCGCATGACCACACGTATCGGACTGATGGGTTTCGGCCGCATCGGGAGAAACGTCTTTCGAATCCTCCACGAGCGAGACGACATCGAAATCGTGGCCATCGTGGATATCGCCGAGCCCCAGGCTCTCGAATACCTCCTCCGCTACGACACCGTGCACGGCCGCTTCCTCGACCCGGTCTGGGTGAAGGGGGATTCCCTCTACGCCCGGGGCCGCGCGATCAAGCTGATCCAGGCGAAGGCCCCAGGCGACGTGGATTGGGCGGCGTTGGGCGTCGACATCGTGGTCGAGGCGACGGGGCAGTACCGAACCCGCGCGATCCTTCAGAAGCACCTTGACCGCGGGGCGAAATGCGTCGTCCTGACGGTTCCTCCGCGCGACGAGATCGACGCTTTGGTCGTCATGGGCGTGAACGACCACGTCCTGAACAAGAACACCCGCATCGTCAGTAACGCCTCGTGCACGGCCAACGCCTTGGCCCCGATCTGCAAGATCCTGGACGACGCGTTCGGGATCGAGCTTGGCTTCATGACCACCGTTCATGCCTACACGAACGACCAGCGCCTGGCCGACGTACCCCACACCGAGATGCGCCGGTCCCGGGCGGCCGCCGAGAACATCATCCCGACCGTGACGCACTCGCCGCAGGTCGTGGGCTCGATCCTCCCGCAGCTCGCCGGAAAGCTCGACGGCATGGCGCTGAACGTTCCGGTCCCCGACGGCTCGAACGTTGATCTCGTGACGCTGATGAAGCGTCCCGTGACTGCGGAAGAGGTCAACGAGATCGTGAAGTCGGCCTCGCTGACGACGTTCAAGGGGATCGTCGAGTACACCGACCAACCGATCGTCTCGTCCGATGTCGTGGGCAACGACCACTCGGCGGTCTTCGACGGTCTGTCGACCTTCGTGCTCGGCGGGAACATGCTGAAGACGATCACCTGGTACGACAACGGATGGGGTTACGCGATGCGCGTGGTGGAGCTGATCGGCCGCCTCGCCTCGCTGCACGTCGCACCCGGGACGGGGAGGTAGTCATGGCGAAGCCGCGTGTTGCCATCAACGGGTACGGTCGGATCGGCCGCGCCGCGTTCCGTCTGCTCTCACAGCGTGACGACATCGAAGTCGTCGCGATCAACGACATCACTCCCAACGAGACGCTCGCCTACCTGACGCGGTTCGACACGGTCTACGGCCGCTACCCCGGGGTCGTCACGCTGAAGGGCGACACGCTCGCCGCCGGCACGCAGACCGTGCGCATGCTCGAGCAGAAGGACCCGACGAAACTGCCTTGGGCCGAGCTCGAGGTCGACGTCGTCGTCGAGGCGACCGGGAAATTCAGGAAGCGCGAGGAATGCGCGTGGCACCTGCAAGCGGGGGCCAAGCGCGTGATCCTGACCGTGCCGGCCAAGGACGATGTGGACGCGATGATCGTCGTCGGGGTCAACGACCAGCTCTTGAAGCCCGAACATCGCATCGTGTCGAACGCCAGTTGCACGACCAACTGCCTCGCCCCCGTGGCGAAGGTCATGAACGATGCGTTCGGGATCGTGAAGGGCGTCATCACGACGGTGCACGCCTACACGAACGACCAGCGGTTGGCCGACGTCCCGCACAAGGACCTGCGCCGCTCCCGCGCGGCGAACGAGAACATCATCCCGACGACGACCGGCGCCGCGCGCGCGGTCGGCAAGGTCCTCCCCGAGCTCAAAGGCAAACTGGACGGCGTCGCGATGCGCGTCCCGGTCCCCGACGGATCGACGGTCGATCTGGTGGCCGAGCTGAGCAAGCCCGTGACGGTGGCCGCCTTGAACGCCGCGATGAAGGAAGCGGCTTCGAAGGCACCTCTGAAAGGCATCATGGAGTATTGCGAGGAGCCGATCGTCTCGTCGGACATCATTCAAGACTCGCACTCGGCGATCTTCGATTCGCTCTGCACGCGCGTGCTCGGCGGGAAGCTCGTCAAGGTCATCGCCTGGTACGACAACGAGTGGGGCTATTCCTGCCGGGTCGTGGACCTGATCGGGAAGCTCGCGGCGCTCTAGTCGGAAGGCGCCGGATCCGGCTTGTCGCCCAGCAGCTTCAACGCCCGGTCCAGGTTTTGGCGCGCTCCCGGATAGTCGGGCTGGATCCGAACGGCTTCCGAGAACTCCCGTGCGCCCTCGGCGATGCGCCGCTGCCTCATCAGGGCAACCCCGAGATTGTTGTGCGCTTTCGCGGATTCCGGCCGGATCCGAAGCGCTTGGGAGTAGTGATCGATGGCCGCGTCGAGTTTGCCCAGCCGGGACAACTCGTTCCCGAGGTTCGTGAGCACGTCGGCGTCCCTGGGCGACACGCGAAGGGCTTCGAGGTAGTGGTCGACGGCTTCCGAGGCTCGACCCTGCTTCGAAAGCGATGCGGCCAATCGCGCCTCCACCTTCGCCCGGTTCGCGGAACGCGGCCCCATGTACGCGAGCGCCCGCTCGAAGTCGGCGGCCGCCCGATCGTATTCCCCGGCGTCGCTCAACACCGTCCCACGCACGGCGTACGCCTGAAACAGGTGCGGCGATTCCCGGACACCGGCCTCGGCGAGCGTGCGCGCGTCCCGATAGGTGCCGGTCCTGTAGACCGTCTTCCCGAACATGACCCCGAGCAACAGCAAGTAGGCAACGGCGAATGCCCGGGGTTTCGTGCGTGCGGTCAACACGTGCCCCCCATCGATTTGGGACAAAAGGAGAAGGAACCCGATGGACGGCAGGTAGAGCCGATGCTCGTAGTGCTCTCCGATTCCGTTGCTCGAGCCGTGCAACAGAGGGGGCACGAGAAACAGCAGGAACCAGATGGCGCCGAACGCAGCCTTTCTCTTGTCGACGAATCCCCTCCACGTGATCAGGGCCAACCCTGCGGCCAGAGCCAAGAGCCCGGGTATCAAAGAAGAGTCCCCGACCGTCGGAAACACCGCCTGCTGCACGGGCACGACCAGCTTGCCGCAGTAGACGATGAAGCCGGAGGCCGCGTCGATCGCCACGTCCCAAGCGTCCCAATCTTTGATCGATGACCCGCCGTGGACCAGGAGCCTCCACGCCAGGGCCCAGAGCGTCAGGACGGCCGTCCAAGACGAAACCAGAACGACCGTCTTGATCTTGGCGGCTCCCGAGAACCAAAGATAAGAGAGCAGAGCCAGAGGGAGAACCGCCGCGCTCTCTTTGGTCAGCAAGGCGAGGGCAAAAAAACACGCGTGGAGGACGAGTGCCGCGGCGGATCGCGAGGCGAGATAGTCCAGGAACGTGATGGTGGCGCCGAGCGCAAAGACGGCCAGGAGCATGTCGTTCCTGCCGGGGATCCACGCCACCGCGTGGACATGCACGGGGTGGACGGCGAAGAGGGCGGACAGCAGCAAAGCCGACCGGCGCGTCAAATCCAGCTTCGTGAACAACGCGAACAGAGTGGCGGACACGAGCCCGTGGAGCAAGACGTTGGTGAGGTGGAAAGCGAACGGCCCGCCGTGCCCAGCGAGGGCGTCGATCACGAACGACAACGCCAACACCGGCCGATAGTAGAGGTCCAAGACGGCATGCGTGAACACCGCGGGCACGGCGGACAGGTGTCGCAATTCGTCCAACGTGTCGACGATCATCCATCGGTCGTCGAGGGGCGAGAAGCCGAACCCCGTGGTCCGGGCGTAGGTCGCGAAGGCCAGCGCGAACAGCCAGAGGTGCGGACGCCAAGACTCGAGGACGATGCTTTCGATCCTCGCGTACCCAGGAGAGAGCTGCCTGCCTTCCGTCATCTCCAGAAGTCCCCTGGGTGCTGCAACGAGGGGAGGCTCAGTACGCCTTGGCGAAGTGCACACGCCTCGTTGAGGGGTTCCCGCAGCGGACGCACGCGCCTTTTTCGGCCGGCCCGTCGAAGGTGATCACGCGCACCGTCGCCTTGGTTTCTTCGTGGATCGCCGTCTCGCACGCGCCGTCTCCGCACCAATGCGCGAGCAGGAAGCCACCGCCGGCGGTTTCGAGCTTCTCTTTGAATACGTCGTAGCCGTCGACGACGTAAGTCGACGCGTCGCGCCGTGCGCGGGCCGCCGCGAGGAGCTCCGCTTGCAACTCATCGAGGAGCTTGGGCACGGCGGAGGCAACGTCGGAAACGGGAACGAAAGACTTCGCTCGCCCCAGCCGCTTCACGCAGCAGACCGACCCCTTCTCCAAGTCCTTGGGGCCGAGCTCGATGCGCAGCGGGACGCCCAGCATCTCCCACTCGTTGAACTTGAAACCGGGGTTGACGTTGTCGCGCGCGTCCAATTTGACCTCGATCCCGGCCTTCTTGAGCGTCGCTTCGACGTCCTTGGCGGCGGCGAGGATCTTCTCGACTGGGTCGCCGCTCTTGAAGATCGGCACGATCACCACCTGGATCGGGGCCAAACGGGGCGGCAGGACGAGCCCGTTGTCGTCGCCGTGGGTCATGACGATCGCGCCGACCAATCGCGTCGAGACGCCCCACGACGTGTTGAACGCGTGCTGCCAGTCGCCGGTCTCGGTCTGGAACTTGAGATCGAACGCCTTGGCGAAGCTCTGCCCGAGATGGTGCGAGGTCCCGGCCTGCAGCGCCTTGCCGTCTTGCATCAACGCCTCGATGCAGTAGGTGTGATGCGCGCCCGCGAATTTCTCTTTTTCGGTCTTCAGCCCCTTCAAGACGGGGACCGCCATGTACTCCTCGGCGAACGTCGCGTAGACGTCGAGCATCTTGCGCGCTTCTTCTTCGGCCTCGTCGTAGTTGGCGTGAGCGGTGTGCCCCTCCTGCCAGAGAAACTCGGTCGTGCGCAAGAACAGACGCGTGCGCATTTCCCACCGGACGACGTTGGCCCACTGGTTGATCAAAAGCGGGAGGTCGCGATACGACTGCACCCACTTCGCGAACATCGAATAGATGATCGTCTCGCTGGTGGGACGGATGATCAACTCTTCCTCGAGCGCGCTTTCGGGGTCGGGGACCAGTTCGGTCTTCCCGTCGATCGTCACCGACTTCAAGCGGGTGTGCGTGACGATCGCGCACTCTTTGGCGAACCCCTCGACGTGTTCGGCCTCCTTCGCCAGAAACGATTTCGGAATGAACAGCGGGAAGTACGCGTTTTGATGCCCGGTGTCCTTGAACATCCCGTCCAGGACTTTCTGCATATTTTCCCAGAGGGCGTACCCGTGGGGCCGGATCACCATGCACCCTTTGACAGGAGAGTAATCCGCCATCTTGGCCTGGGTCACGACGTCGGTGTACCAGCGCGAGTAATCCTCGGATCGGGGCGTGATGAGCTTGGCCATGGCCTTCCTTTCGGTGTACTTCTTCCCGCATGCGACCGGATGAAGCGGGGATTATAGAGAGCGTCTCGCCGGACGATCCACAGCGCCCTGGCTTGGGGAAGTTTCTCGCCGAGGAAGGGGCATGGCTGCTCGGCGCGTTTGCGGCTACGATTCTGACCGCGAGCTTCCTGGCAGGCCGAGGTGGGCGGCTGGCCGCCGTGGCGCCGGCCGCGGCGTTGTTCGGGCTCCACGCTCTCGTCGGCATCCATGTCGTCCGCACCGAGCTCGAGAAACTGGCCGGCTGGTTTCGTATCGATCGACGCGCCGTCTTGTGGGGCGCGGCGGGCGGAGCCTCGCTCCTGGCGTTCAACGGGCTCTACGGCTTGGCGCTCGAGAGGGTCGGCATCGTGCCGCCCGACGTCGCCGCGATGCTGCGCGGCCTGCTTCCGGAATCCGCGCTGCTCCTTTGGGCGGCGGTCCTGGCTCCCATTGTCGAAGAGATGTATTTCCGCGGACGTCTCCAGGACACGTTCACCGCCAAGCTCGGTCCGGGCGGGGCAGGACTCGTCTGCTCGCTCGCCTTCGCGGCGATCCACGGGATCCCGGCGTTCCTCCCGGCTTACCTCGTCTTCGGGTACGCCCTGCTCTTCCTGCGCCGGCGCACCGGAGGTTTAGTCGCGCCGATTCTCGCCCACATGATCAACAACGCGTTCGCGCTGATTCAGTGGGGTCAGGTCTCCCATTGAGTCATTCGC
>JANMVW010000252.1:0-9123 GCA_031393555.1 Acidobacteriota bacterium | reverse complement strand
CGAGCTGCCACCTTCGGGTTCCGCTTCCCCAAAGTCATCGTGATCGCCGCCGTCAACGACGTCTTCCCGTGGTCCACGTGACCAATCGTCCCCACATTCACGTGCGGCTTCGAACGATCAAACTTCTCCTTGGCCATCGCTACTCCTTCCTCTTAAGCCATGCGCTGGAGCCCATGACCGGATTCGAACCGGTGACCTCTTCCTTACCAAGGAAGTGCTCTACCGACTGAGCTACATGGGCCCGCTCACGCCTTCGATCCATTCGCTGTCTCTACCTCATCTCTCGTGGAGCGGGAAACGGGACTCGAACCCGCGACCCTCAGCTTGGAAGGCTGATGCTCTACCAACTGAGCTATTCCCGCCCTGGATCCTCGCTCGTTCCCGCTTCACGCCTCGTGGTGGAGAGGGAAGGATTCGAACCTTCGAAGGCATAAGCCGGCAGATTTACAGTCTGCTCCCTTTGTCCACTCGGGAACCTCTCCACGTTGCCAGCACGACTCGACCGACTTTCGAAGACACCCCGTCGACTCCGCAGGTCCGACCCTTTCACCAGCTCTCCCATGGAGCTGGCGAAGGGATTTGAACCCCTGACCCGCGGTTTACAAAACCGCTGCTCTACCCCTGAGCTACGCCAGCAGGCTTGACAAACGGCAGATGTTAACAGGGGGCTCAAGGCCTTTCAAGACGTCGGACCGGAATTTCCGAGTTTTCCGGTCTTCCTCGCTGTCTTACGACCTCGTAAAGAACCGCCCCGACCGCGACAGAAACGTTCAAGGACTCTATCCCGCTGGCCAGGGGAAGCGCCACACGGGCGTCGGCGGCCTCCAGCAACCCGCGCCTCAGCCCTCGAGCCTCTCCCCCTGCGATTACGACCACCCGGCCGCGATACGATTCGGTGTCCCAAAGCCTGTCCGAGCGTGGATCGAGCGCTACGACCCTGAATCCAAGGGACTTCAGGCTCTCCAGGCGACGACCAAGCTTGGGCTCCCGCGCGATCGGGATGCGCTCCAGGGCTCCCGCGGCTGTCTTCGCCACGGCCGGGGTAATCCCGACCGTCTCTTCGGTCCCCAGCAGGATTCCGTGTGCCCCAGCCGCCGCGGCGGTCCGGATAACCGCCCCGAGGTTTCGCGGGTCTTCGATGCCGTCTAGCACGACGAGCAGGCCCGCGGTCGCCCGACCAGCCTGCCCGCAAACGTAATCGGCTTCGGCATAGGCGACGGGCGCCACCAGCGCGGCCACCCCTTGGTGAACGGCGCGAGATCCGGTCTTTCGCGCCAAAACCTCTTTCGGAAGGTGCGTTACAGGAACGCCCGCCGATCGGGCAGCGCGTAGCAACCGACCCAAGTTATGGCCTCCGCTTTCGCGGGACACCAACACCCGGTCGATCGTTCGTTTTCCGGCTTCGAGCGCTTCGACCACCGCATGCAGGCCGAACAGAACCTCGGGTTGCTCTTCGTCCTCGTGCTTCAAGGGATCGCCTCGAGGGTAACCGACACGCGCGAGCGGGCGGAAGGCACAGCATCCGGGAGGATCCGTGCCCCCTCGACGATCAAGGGCCAAAGGCGGTCAAGCTCGCGGCCGTGGCCGCGGCCCGTCAGCGCGATGCGGATGGGCTGAAAGAGCGCCTTCCCCTTAGCGCGGCTTGCCGCCGCCACGTGGTCGCGCAGAGCGTTCCAGTCGAGGTCTTCGCCGAGGTCGGCCCGAACGAGGCGCTCCTCCAGGATCCGCAAGACCTCTCGCGCTTGGGGCTCGGCCAGCAACGCCTGGTCATCGGCGCTCAAAGGCCCGCCCGGATGGAAAACCGGCTCGACCTGCGAGTCAACTTGGTCGAATCGTCCAAGCGCCGGACGGAGGAACTCGGCGACCGATGCGATCCAGGGCGCCGCCAGGGAGACCGCCCCGGCGTCCAGGCGGGACGCGCTGACGAGAGCGCGCGCGACTTCCGCGGCGAGACGGGCACCCGCCATCGCGTGGACGTATTGAGAG
Source organism: Acidobacteriota bacterium (assembly GCA_031393555.1). Classification (GTDB taxonomy): domain Bacteria; phylum Acidobacteriota; class Polarisedimenticolia; order Polarisedimenticolales; family DASRJG01; genus DASRJG01. The sequence continues at coordinate 7,137 of JANMVW010000252.1, read as the reverse complement.
GAGATCCAGTCGAGCTTGACCGAATCGAAAATCGCCGCCGATCGGCCGACGCGGTCGAGATCGAATTCGGCGACCATGTCGTCGAACGACACGATTGTCCGATCCTGTGACGGCGCCCAGCCGACAAGGGCGAGCCCGTTGACGAGCGCCTCGGGCGGGACCCCCCGCTCGCGCCATGCGCCGACCGAGGTCGCGCCATGGCGCTTCGAGAGCCGCTCGCCGTCAGGCCCCAGGACCATCGGAACGTGAGCGAAGGCCGGAAGCGGGGCCCCGAGGGCGCCGTACAAGAGCACCTGCAGGGGGGTATTCGAAAGGTGGTCGTCCCCGCGCAGCACCAGATCGATCCGCATCGCGGCGTCGTCGACGACGACCGCGAAGTTGTAGGTGGGCCTTCCGCCCCGCCGAACAAGCACTGCGTCCGGAATCTGGGGCAGGGGGACGGAGACCCCTCCGTGGATCCGGTCCAAGAAGTTCACCGAACTCCGGCCTGCTCCGACGTCCATCGGCACGCGAAACCTGACGGCGAACTCGTCGCCGGCCGCGGCGCGTTGGGCGCTTTCCGCAGGATCGATCGCGCGGCACGGATCACGGTGGCCCGCCGCCGCCCCGGCGTGCGCGTGAGCGGCGGAGCGCGTGCCGTCGTCGCCGGGCGTTCCACAAAAGCAACGGAAGGCGGCACGCGCCCCGAGCAGGCGAGCCGCCGCTTCGGCGTACCAGGCGGCGCGCTCGGACTGCCGGTAGGGCCCGAACTCCCCGCCCACGTCCGGGCCCTCATCCCAGGTCAGACCGAGCCAGCGCAGGTCTTGGAAGATCTCCGCCTCGGACCCCGCCTGCTCGCGATCGGAGTCGGTGTCCTCGATGCGAAGCACGAACGCGCCGCCGGAAGCGCGCGCGAGAACCCGGTTAAAAAGCGCGGTTCGGGCGTTGCCGAGGTGCAACGAACCCGTTGGCGAAGGTGCGAATCGGAGACGCGGACCGCTCATGCGCCTCCCTTCGCTCGCTGGATCAACGCGACGGCATGGCAGGCGATCCCCTCGCCACGCCCCAAAGCGCCCAGACCCTCGAGCGTGGTCGCTTTGAGCCCCACGAGCGCAACGTCGATGAGGAAACTCGACGCGACAGCGTCTCGCATCGCGCCCACGCGCTCCCGGATCCTCGGGCGCTCCGCGAGCAGCGTCAGGTCCAGGTTCGCGATTCGGAAACCGGCGGCGCGAACGCAGCCCGCAACTTCGCGTGCGAGGGTGGCGCTGTTGGCTCCTGCAAATCGCGGGTCGTCCGGCGGGAAGTAGTGACCGATATCCGGGAGGCCGGCGGCTCCGAGGAGCGCGTCCATCGCGGCGTGGAAAACAACGTCGGCATCCGAGTGCCCGAGCAGGCCCGCTTCGCCGGGAAACGAGACGCCGCCGAGCACGAGTCCCCGCGTGCCGCCGAAGCGGTGCGCGTCGTAGCCGTGTCCCACGCGGAAAGGCAGGTCGTCCACGTCGACACGCCGGAGGGCTTCGCTCCAGTCGTCTGGCGTCGTGATCTTCATGTTCCCAGGATCGCCGGGGATGAGAGCGACGCGCCGACCCGTCCTTTCGAGCGCCTGGGCCTCATCAGTGATCTCACCGCCTGAGACCGCCGCGAGTCGAAGCGCCTCGAGCATCCAATCGCGTCGCGCTCCTTGCGGTGTTTGCGCGAAGTGCAGCGCCGCGCGATCGAGGGTCTCGGCCACGAAACCGGATCCATCGTCTCGCTTGACCGTGTCTCTCGCGGGAAGCGCGGGGACCGCCGCGCCATGTTGCCGAACAGCGTCCAGAACTGCTGAGACAAGAGCCGGATCGACGAAAGGGCGGGCGCCATCGTGAACGAGGATGAATTCGGCATCGGTGGCTGCCTCAACACCCGCCAACGCCGAGGCGGCGCGCGAGCTTCCTCCGGGAACCACCGAAAGTACGCGTTCGATGCGACGGAGAGCCGCATCCCTCGGGCCGCCGATCTCGTCGCAGGACAGCACGACGACGACGCCATCGACGCTTGGACACGCGGTCATCGCGCGGACAGCTCGCGAGGCAACGCTCGCCCCGCCGAGCTCACGGAATTGCTTGGGGACCGCTCCTCCCAAGCGGGAGGATCTCCCGGCCGCGAGGACGATGGCAACCGCTCCACTCATGGACGCGGTGAGGGAAGTTCAGGGAACAAAGGTACGATCTCCTATTCCCTAGACTTCCATCAATTCCTTTTCCTTGTTCTTGCAAAGAGCGTCGATGTCTGCAACGTACTTGTCGGTTTTCTTCTGAACTTCGTCGGTCGCGCGACGCGCATCGTCTTCCGCGAGTTCTCCGTCTTTCTGCAGCTTCTTGAGCTCCTCGTTGGCGTCGCGACGGAGCAGGCGAACCGCCGTTTTGGCTTCTTCTCCCAGGCCGTTCACCTTCTTGACGAGTTGCTTCCTGCGCTCTTCCGTTAGCGACGGGATCGGAATCCGAACGAGCTTGCCGTCATTTGCCGGGTTGAGCCCGAGGTCCGCAGCGAGGATCGCCTTTTCTATGGCGGGGAGGGTGGAGGGGTCGAACGGCTGAGCGACGACCATCGAGGGATCGGGAACTGAAAGCTTCGCCACTTGGCTCAGCGGAGTCATCGTGCCGTAGTAGTCGACCATCACGGCGTCGAACATCGACAGGGATGCCCGTCCGGTCCGAACAGCGGCCAATTTATGCCGGGCATCCTGGAGAGTCGCGCTCATCTTCTTCTCGGTGCGCTCGATCACCTGCTTATCCGTCATGGCATCACTCCGAAACGACAGTGCCGATCGGTTCCCCGTGGATCACCCGCCGAATGTTGCCGTCTTGGCGGATGTTGAAAACGACGATCGGGAGTTTGTTGTCCATGCAAAGCGAGATCGCGGTCGCGTCCATGACCTTGAGGTTGCGCTCCAAAACTTCGCGGTAGGTGATGCGCGGGAACTTCGTCGCATCAGGATTCGATACGGGATCGGCGCTGTAGATCCCGTCAACCTTGGTGGCCTTGAGCAACACCTCGGCCTTGACCTCCATCGCGCGAAGCGCCGCCGCGCTGTCGGTCGTGAAGTACGGGTTTCCCGTACCCGCCGCAAGAATGATGACGCGCCCCTTTTCGAGGTGGCGGATCGCTCTCCGCCGAATAAAGGGTTCCGCGACCTGACGTATCTCGATCGCCGAGAGCACACGCGTTTGGATTCCCCGCTGCTCGAGTTGGTCCTGGAGCGCCAGGGAGTTGATGAGCGTCGCAAGCATGCCCATGTGGTCCCCGCTGACACGGTCCATCCCGGCCGATGCCGCCTTCACGCCCCGGAAGATGTTTCCGCCGCCGACGACAAGCGCAAGCTCGACCCCGAGCCCGTGAACGGACGCCAGCTCGTCCGACAGGATCCTCACCACGTCCGGATCGATCCCGAAGCTGGCGGAACCCATGAGCGCCTCGCCGGAGAGCTTGAGGAGGATCCGGCGGTAACGCAGCCCCCCGGCGGTCGCCATCACAGTTACGCGCTCTCGCCGAGAACGAACCGAGCGAAGCGACGCACCTTGGTACCGTCGCCCAGGAACTGCCGGACCGTCTTGTCCGAGTCCTTGACGAACGGCTGATCGAGCAGGCACGCCTCTCCGAAGTACTTTTCCAGGCGCCCCGCTACGATCTTCTCGACGACCTGCGGGGGCTTCCCGGCCTTGACGGCCTGGTCTCGCGCGATTTCCTGCTCGTCGGCAAGGGCCTTTGCCGACACGTCTTCGCGGCAGAGGAAGCGCGGCGAGGCGGCCGCGATGTGCATGGCGACGTCGCGCACCAGCGCGTCCGTCCCAGCCGCTTGCCCCGCTTTCGTTTCCGCCTCGAGCAGAACACCGATCTTCGCACCCGTGTGAATGTACGAGGTGAGGATCGATGAGGCCGACGAGCTCTCGAATTTCACGAAGCGCCGCAGTTGCATGTTTTCGCCAATTTTGCCGACGGCCTCTCCTATCGTCTGGCGCAACGACCGGCCATCGGGCCCCAGAGAGTCGCACAGAGCCTCGCAGGCCGCCGAGTCTGCAGCCGAACCCACCGTCGCGGCGCCGCGGGCCATCGCGGCTTCGACGGACTTCGCGACGAGGCCCTGGAAGTCGGCGCCGCGGGCGCAGAAGTCCGTTTCACAGTTCGTCTCGACGAGCACCGCCACACGTCCGGACGCATCCACGCGGGCCGCAATAACGCCTTCTCCAGCCGCCCTACCGGCCTTACTGGCAGCGGCGGCGAGACCTTTCTTGCGCAGGATCTTCTCAGCTTCGCCCAGATCGCCCTTGGCCTCTGCCAGAGCACTCTTGCATTCCATCATGCCCACTCCGGTCTTGACCCGAAGCTCCTTGACCAGGTTCGCCGAGATCTCCATCACTTCCCCTTCTGTACCGCTTTCGTCAAAAAGCCCCGGTACGGCCGACGACCGCACCGAGGCTCTTCTTGTCGTCCGATAGAATTCAGTCTGCCGTCGGCTCGTCCGTCGCCACGACCTCCGCAGCCTCGGCGCCGGTGCGCGCGCCTCCGGCGGGAGTGCGACCCCGAACCACCGGCTTGGGCGTATGCGATCGAATGCGCTCTCGCCGTGCTTCGCGGGCCCGAACGCGCTCCGCAATGTTCTGAGTCGATCCCATCCTCTTTTCGGACTCCGCCTCGCGATCTCGACGCGCTGAGTCCCAAACTGCGCGTCCCTCGAGGATCGCATCGGCGACGCGGCCGGCGAACAACTTGATTGCTCGGATCGCGTCATCGTTGCCAGGAATCGGAAACTGAACAGGCTCGGGATCGCAATTCGTGTCAACCACTCCGATGACAGGGATGCCGAGCTTGTTCGCCTCAGCGATCGCGATCGTTTCGCAGAAGGGGTCGACGACGAATAGCGCGGCAGGGAGCGAGTCCATCCCCTTGAGACCGGAAAGCGTCTTGTCCAACCGGGCGCGCTCTTTCTCGACTTGGGCGAGCTCTTTTTTCGTGACCTTGAGGTCCCGCTCACCCGCGGCCAACTCTTCAAGGTCCCGAAGACGCGCGAGGCTCTTCTTAATCGTCGCGAAATTGGTGAGCGTCCCTCCCAGCCAACGCTGGTTCACGTAGCTCATTCCCGCGCGAGTCGATTCTTCGGCGATAGTTTCTTGCGCCTGGCGCTTGGTCCCGACAAACAGAACGTTGCCGCCCTCCGCAGACAGCTGCTCGACGAATACCAGAGCATCGCGGAACAGCTTCACCGTTTTTTGGAGATCGATGATGTAGATGCCGTTGCGCGCCCCGAAGATGTATTCCTTCATTTTGGGGTTCCAACGACGAGTCTGATGGCCGAAGTGAGCGCCGGCCTCGAGCAACTCTTTCAGGGTGACGGAAACCAAGAACGTCCTCCTTCGATGCGTTAGCGCTTGCTGAACTGGAAGCGCTTGCGGGCGCCGGGTTGGCCGTATTTTTTCCGCTCGACTTTGCGTGGGTCGCGAGTCAAGAATCCCGCTTCTTTCAGCTTCCCTCGCAACTCGGGGTTGTACTCGAGAAGCGCGCGCGCGATGCCGTGACGCAGCGCGCCCGCCTGACCCGCAGGGCCGCCTCCGCTCACGCGAACGAGGACGTCGAACTTATCCGCGGTCTCGGTGATGACCAGCGGCTGACGAATGATCATCTTGAGCATTTCGTTCGGAAAATACTCATCGAACGTCTTGGTGTTGACCACGATCTCGCCGCGGCCAGGCCGCAGGTAAATTCGAGCCGCGGAGGTCTTTCTCCGCCCGGTGCCGTAGTATTGAATCGAGGCGTCGCTCAAAACCGGTCTCCTCGGATGCTGCGTTAGTTCCGGACCGCGTCCGGGATGCCGAGAGGCTTCGGCTGTTGCGCCTCGTGCGGGTGCGTCGACCCCACGTACACCTTCAGCTTCCTCGCCATCGCCTTGCCAAGGCTGTTCTTGGGAAGCATGCCCTTGACGGCGTATTCGACCAGACGCTCGGGGTGTTTTTGAAGCAGTTTCCCCGCGGCGATTTCCTTGAGCCCGCCAGGATACAGAGAGTGATGCCGATACATCTTCTCGGTCAACTTGCGACCGGAGAGTTTGATCTTTTCAGCATTGACCACGACGACATGATCGCCCGTGTCTTCGTACGTGGTGTAGACCGGCTTGTGTTTACCGGCAAGGTGAGAAGCCACGACCGTCGAGAGTCGCCCAAGGGTCATTCCCGAAGCATCGACAACCCACCACGCGCGCTGAACGTCGCCTTGCTTCGGAACATACGTCTTCATCGAAAAACCTCAAACGAACGCTCCGAATAAGGGAGCTTGGACCCGAAAGCCGCAACGAAAGAAACCTTATATCAACGGTCTAAAGGGGTGTCAAGGGAAGGACTTCCGGGCCCAAGAACCAGTTCTCGCCCTTGGTATACTCCACCCGTGTCGGGCCCCATGGAGAACAAAGAGCCGTCCCGCGTCAAGGCGATGTTCGGAGGGATCTCCCGGCGATACGACCTCGTCAATCACCTTCTGAGCCTGAATCTCGACGGGGGTTGGCGTCGCCGCGCCGCGGCTGAGGCTTGCCCTGAGCCGGGCGTCCGGGTCCTCGATCTGTGCGGCGGAACCGGTGACCTGTCGGTCGCGCTCGCCCAAGGGTCCGCCCCGCCGTCGTTCGTGGTCTGCTGTGACTTCTCCCACCCGATGCTCGCCCGTGCCGGGCCAAAGTTCGTACGAGCGGGTTTGGACGACCGGTGCGTGGCCATCGAGGGCGATGCCTTGCGCCTGCCCTTTCGGGACGGCGCTTTCGACGCGGTCACCGTGGGATTCGGGGTCCGCAACCTCGTCGACATGCACGCCGGATTTTGCGAAATCCTGAGGGTGCTCGCCCCGGGCGGCCGACTGATCGTTCTCGAGTTCAGTCGTCCTTCGGGTCCCGTGCTTTCCCGCATCTACTCTTTTTATCTGAGGACCGTCGTCCCCCGGCTTGGGGACGGTGCCTCGGGCCGCCGCGGACCCTACGTCTACCTCGCGCGCACGATCGGCGACTTTCCAGATCCTGCGCGGCTGGCGGGGATGATCCGAGACGCCGGATTCGCAGGGGTGGGTTGGCAACCGTTGACAGGTGGGATCGTTTGCGTGCACACCGCCTTGAAGGCGTGACGGCCCTCTCGGAGATCAGTT
>JANMVW010000231.1:0-3170 GCA_031393555.1 Acidobacteriota bacterium | reverse complement strand
GTCTCCCGGCGACGGATCCTTGTGGGGCAATCTGGGTTTCCTGTTGTTCGCGCGGGGCGACGTCGAAGGCGCCGCGGCCGCGTTCGCGCGAGCGACGCAGTTGTCTCCCGGTCGCGCCACCGGTTGGCTGGGGGCCGGGCTGGTGAAACTCCGGCAAGGGGACTTCCACGGGGCGGAGGCGGACGCGAACCGTGCGTTCGAGCTCGATCCGGCGCTCGGGCTCGCCCGGGCGATCCGGGGGGAATGCCTCCTCAGGCGTGGAAAGGCCTGCGAGGCGTTGGCGGCGATCGACGGGCTTCGGCTCGATGATCCGGGGCAGCGCGCGGCGCTCGATCGCCTCCGGGCCGCCGCCTCACGGGAGTGCCCGAAGGGCCCGTAGAATTGGCGTTGCCGAAATGGGACCCGCGCCGTACACTTTCGAAGCTTCTAGCCCGATCAATGGAGAAAAACAGGCATGGATTTGCTCATGTCCTTCCCGCGTCGTCATCCCGACACCGCCTTCCGCCAAGTTGGCGATGAAGGGGGATTGGTCGTGCTTCCCGGCAAGTCCGAGGTCAAGGTCTTGAATCCGGTCGGAATAGCCGTATTTTCCCTGCTCGACGGATCCAGGGACGTGGATACGCTGGCCGCGGCGATCGCGGGGGAGTTCGAAATCGAGCTCACCCAGGCGCGGGAAGACGTGATCGCGTTTCTGACCGAACTTCAAGGCGAGGGGATGCTGGCCGATGCGGCAGACCCGAGCGAAAGGACCTCATGAGCGAGGCCGCGCCGCAACCCAAGATCACTCCCTACCGGAGGCTGGTCGAAAAGGCTTTCGCCGACGCGATTCCGCTGTCGGCCCAGTTCGAGCTGACCTTTCGCTGCAACCACCTCTGCACGTTTTGCTACAACGCCCCCGAGGGCCGCCGCGAGATGACGACCCCCGAGATCTTCGAAACGCTGAGGAAAATCTCGGAATTCGGGGTGCTCTATCTGACGATGACCGGTGGAGAAGCGCTCTGCCACAAGGACTTTTTCAAGATCGCCGCGGAGGCCCGCCGGCTGGGGATGGCCCTCCGGATCTACTCGAACGGCTACCTGCTGGCCGACAAGGCGATGGTCAAGCGGGTCGCCGACCTCAAGCCCATGGAAGTCGAGATCTCGATCCACGGTGCCAAGGCCGAAACCCACGACGCGCTGACCCGGATCAAGGGCTCGTTCGAAAAGACCATGCAGGGCCTCCGTAACCTGAAAGAGGCCGGGATCAAGGTCCAGCTCAAGTGCCCTATCACCAAGCTGAACCAGACCGAGCTGTTTCAAATTCGTGATCTGGCGGACGAACTGGGCTTTTACATGACGTTCGACGCGGTGATCACGCCCAAGGACGACGGCAACCTCGACCCGCTGGCCCTCAGGCCCGACGATACGTTCCTCCAGAAGTACTGGGGAGAGTGGTATCTCGACCTTCACCACGGCCGGCTGCCGCCGCGCACCAATCACTGCGCCGCGGACGGCGCCGAGGCGAACTGCGGCACGGGGCGGAGCGGCTTCACGATCGACCCCTATGGGAACATTTTGCCCTGCGTGGCTTTCAGGCGCCCGGTGGCCAACATCCTTGAAATCGAGAATTTCGGCGTCATCTGGGGGCAGTCCCCGGTCCTCAAGGAGGTGAGGCAGCTCGCCGTCGACGCGCGCCGGAAGCTGAACGGGCTCGATAACGGCCAGTATTTCCAGTTTTGCCTCGGAGTGGCCGAAAAGCAGGTGGGGGACCCCCTGGGGATCTACCCGCAGGCCGATATCAACGCCAACGCCGTGAAGAGAGCTTACGAGTTGCTTCAGATCGGCGACTGATTCGACAAAAAGAAGTTGAAAAGGGTTCGAGTGCACCGTATAACGACAGTCCTTAGCGGCCAGGACAACTAACAACTCCATCCAGGGGGAGCCATGAAGAAGACTTACGAGAAGCCCACGATCGTACACACCGAGAAGCTCGAAGCTCGCGCCGTCGCGTGCACCAAAGCCGACGATTCTTGCGGCGCCGGTCCGATTCAGAGCTAGTTCCGCCGAGAGCCGATAGTCGTCGGGGGTAGAGCGGCTCTCCGAGAAAAAGCATGAGGACTCCCCAGTGGCTCTTGATCTGGGGGTTCTTGACAGGAGTTACGGCGGGGCTCGCTTCGGCGACCCCGCCGTCGTCTATCGTAGTGCCGGTGGACGAAGCCCGCGATCGAGCGAGCTTCACCTTTCGAGTTGACACCCCGGCGCTGCTCCTGTCGAACCTCCCCGACGGCTCCACGCAAGTCCGTATCGACGGATTCGCGGGCAGGCAATCTCGTCCGGGCGTCCCGGACCTCCCCTTCAGCGTCGTTCGAGTCGCCATTCCACCCGGAGCGACGCCCCGTCTCGTGATCAAAAACGTGGTCGAAGACCGCATGCCGCGGACGATCCCTCGCCCGGTGCCCCGGACGACCGCGGAGCTGGCACCCGACGCCAACGACCTCGAAGTTCATGGCGTCGAGACGCGCGTCCTGCGCGGGCAGGTCCTCGATCCCGACCCGGCGTTTTTCAACGGACGCGCCCCTTACCCGCAACAGATCGCCACGTTGGGAGAGATCGGCACCTACCGAGACCAGCGCTATGTGGATGTGGTCATCGCACCGGTTCGCTTCGATCCGGCGTTGCGGGGGCTTCGCGTCGCGCGGTCCGTCACGGTGACGGTCGCCTTCGACGGCGACATCGGGGCGCGAAACGTCGCCGCCCCCGACCCCCGCATCGAAGACCTGTACCGCGACATGTTCGCGAACTACGGGCAGGGGACGACGTTCCGCGTCGAGGCCGCACCCTCATCGCCTTTCGTCGCGGCGGCGGCGCCCCTCGTCGGCCCCCGCTACCGCATCCGGGTGCGCGCCAACGGCCTGGTCCGCCTGGACGTCGCGCGTTTGACCGGCACCGGATTCGAAACCCAGCCGCTGTCGTCCTGCAAGTTGACCGACCGCGGGGTCGAGGTTCCGCTTCTCGTGTTCGACGCCAACTCGAACGACCAGCTCGATGCCGCCGATTGGGTCGAGTTTTACGGCCAGGCGTTGGACGACGATCCGAAGACGGCGCTCAATACCGTCCTTCCGGGCGGGAACAACATCTACGAGCTTCGCGACTTCAGCGACGAGAACGTCTACTTCCTGACGGCCGAGCCC
>JANMVW010000212.1:0-7471 GCA_031393555.1 Acidobacteriota bacterium | reverse complement strand
TCGATGAACAACACGCGCTTGTTGAGCTTGGTCATAATCGGAAACCACGCGTCGAGGTATCCCTTCAGTACGCGGTGTTTCCCGATGGTATGAGGCTCGAGTGGCCAGGTGGTTGTATTGGGGGGACTCATTCCGTCAGTTCTCCCTCCCCGGCAGGTCCTCGGGGTTGCTGATTTCGGGCAAGGGTCTCAGTCGCACCACTGGATCGCCCTTACGGAATCGCGAGGGAGCTCGATCACATGAGGCTGCTTCTGCGTTGGAGGCCCGGAAAAAAGCCGCGGCCGCACAATTAGCACTTCGTGCCCGGCGAACAGAACATCGACGGAAGGCAACTGAACGGTCGATACCTCTTCCGGATCCGGAAATGAGACTCCGAAGGAATGCAGGGTATCCGGTGAGAACTTGGCAGCGTCGACGTCGAGATGCGCGCATCGTGGCCGCGCTCCACCGAAGGCCTGTGGAATCGACGGATAAATCCAAACGACGTAGAGCACGCCGAACAACGCGACGGTCGTCAGCATGAGCGCTCGCGCCACCAGAACGGCCGACTGGCCTAACAGCCAAATTCCTGGGTAGTTGGCGACTCCCCTGCCAGCCATGACGATCTCCCGCAGGAACACCGTTGCTACGGATACAACGATTCCGCTCGCCAAGAAGTAGATTGACCGCGAGTTCAGATCGTGCGGAAACCGGGAAGCGATCACGATGCCCAACAGCAGAGCGCCTGTGGCTGCCATGACGATAGCGCGCTGGCGAAAACTTCTTAATCCCGGCCATCTTTTGAGTGCGTTGGCGGCCAGTATTCTTGCGATCCAGAGACAGATCGCCGCGCCGCCGGCGAACACGAGCGGCGGCGTTCCCGCCACGAAATATTGCAGGTCAAGGGCGGGAAGTGCGCCCAGTCCTTCGCGCACTGCGACCCAAGCCCATGTGAAATAGCCGACGCCATACACCCCGGCGGCAATGACGAGTAGGCCATCGCGGACGGTTCCAAGTTCCCGAAGCCAGGCGCCCCCCGGTCGGGACAACCGGGGGGCGAGTTCCTCCTCCGCACTCGATTCAGATTGCGTCAATCATTGCCCCCTCCCCGGCAGGTCCCCAGCGTTGGCTGTCATCGCTTCCCGATGTCCGTCGGGTCCTCGGTTAGTCCACCGCGCCCCGTCTCGAGCTCCAGGACCGCGGCCTCAGCCCCCGGTTTCTTTGAGTGTCTCGGGATGAAGTGGGTGATCGTGACCCACCGGGTTCCGGGGAAACCCAGTGGTGTTGTCGATCTTGTAGTGGGTGTATTCACCGCAGCCGTCGCAATCGAAGCGGATCATCGGTATGGGCCCGTATCCGAGAAAGGTCGTCTTGACCCGCCCTCCGTTGCAGCTACACCGGAAATTGAAATAGTCCGCGACACCTTCGCCTCGAATTTCCATCATGGAATCTCCTTTCGCTCTCAAATTCCACATGCGTTACTTGGTGGACCCGGATTCACCTCACGGCGCGCGAAGCAGCTCGCGGCCAGCTACGATCCCGAACACCCCGCCGAGCGCGATGCCGATGAGAAAAGGGTACGGCGCGACAGGACTGGTAAGGAAGGCCCACGACTTCTTGGGCTTCCCACTATTTGGGAGTTTTGCCCTAAGTGCGGCTCGCATTAGATCGCGTTCGGTTGGGGCCTGAGTCAGAGCATCAGCGCGGAGAACCTCTTCGTCGGTAAGCGCGTCAACACTTTTTGCGTCATGCATACCAGCGATGGCAAGCAGTTCCTCGTCAGAAAACGCCGTCGAACTAGATGGCTTGGAAGCTAGCGGACCGGCCTGAGACAGTAGCGCCGACGTGACTCTACCCACGATGTACCCCGTACCGACGGTCGCACCAATGAACACGGCGAACGCCAACGGCAGCCGCACCCAATGGCTCTTCACGTTCGAGCCTCCATCAGCTCCCCTTCGGCAGCGCGACCGACTGTCGGCGCAGTGCGATTCCAACACCAACGGCGACACCTGCCGCCGCAAGCCCTCCAGCGATGATCCAAGCGCGGCGCTCGCGCGACCTGCGATCGAGATCCCGTTCCTGTCGTCGCTTCGAGTCGTCAAGATCGAAGACAGAGCACGGCGCCACGATGGGAGCGCCGGCCGCAATTGCGATCGCGACGGCGAGCAACAACCGATTCAATCTCTGGCGGATCAACTCGTTCTCATCGCGTCATCTCCCCACGTCCGTCGAGTCCTCGGTGTCTTCCGGCGTCCGCAATTCGGCCAGCCCGCCATGCCAGTGGCAGTGTTGTGCGAGGGTTCCGTCGTAGTTCTGGAGGCGCGGCTGCCGGCACCGTTCCCCCGAGCGCTTCAGGGCGCCGCATCGTGTCGGGTGATCGGGGCCGACATCTTCGATAGTGCCATCGGTGAATTGGAACTCATCTAGATGCTCCGTTGGGATCGCGACGACGCGCTCGATCACGCGGTCGTTGAGGCGGATTCGGTACGCGCGGATAACGTACCCGCACCCCGGGCAGGTCTTCGGCCGCACTCGAATGGCGCGGTTGCAGTTCGGGCACGCTTGGAGGTCGGGGAGGGTCACGGGCTCACGGCGCGGACGAAACTCGCATTCTCGACCAGGTGCCCCATCGCGTCGATGATGGCATCGCTCAGAGACTCCTGGTAATTCTCTAGTTTGTACGAGCTCCCGAAGCGGCTGTTGCTGCCCGTGACGAGGCCAGACCAGACGATGGTTCCGGCCTTCGTGACGTCGAGTCGGAGGCCGACCACCCCGCGGTACGTGTTGTCCTCGATTACGAAGAACTTCCGCAGCTCTCCGGAGAGCACGACGTCGCCGCCTTTTTCCACGATGGTTACGCCTAGTTGTCCCAGGACGAACCTGATGCGGTCAGTCGTCCACGCAGCGCCGTCGGCGCTCGTAGTTACGGGGAAGACGCACCCCTTGGCCGTGCTCTCGAGGTTTTCTCCGATGCGTCTCGGGTCCTGCCGGCTGTCGGCAAGCGCCTTGACCTCGACGCGGACGGTTGTGCTCATCATCGCCCCTGCTGCGACCGGTGCGCCTGGCGGGATCGTGACAACCGCGGGCGGCTCGATCGTGTTGGTCGGCCGCCACGATAGGGCGATGTTCTCGAGCTGGCCCACACCGCGCGCGCAGTCCCGGAGCTTCGGGGGGCCTGCGATCGCCGGAACGGCCACCATGAGCGCGGCCAGAATCAAGAGGGTTTTCATGTTGCCTCCTTCACGAACGGACGCAGAAGATCCTCACGTTGTCGCGGCGCTGCGGCACTCGGTTACCCATGTAATCCACGACGCGAATGAAGCCGTCGTCGAGCACGGGGAAAGCCTCTCCAAGAATCGCATCGAGGGCGTCTACCTCGGGCCGAGCAATGCGTGCCGGAACTCGCGGGGTCGTCGGGTCCTCGTAATCACCCATGTGGCGCAGCTTATACGATTCTCTGACGACGGGACTGGCGTGACAGACACGGTACGCAAATCGTACGCAAGAGCATGGAAACCGTGGACACCAGTGGAAGCTGTGGACACTAAAAAAGGCGTCGCCTCGGAGAAGGCCCGAGACGACGCCGTTTCAGTTTTCCCTCCTAATCCGCTGGTCCCTGGTTCGAGTCCAGGTGAGGGCACTCCGCCATCACTTCTTCGGGAGTGCCCTCGATTCCTGCTCGAGTCCTTCCACGAGGAACAGCTCCGAGATCCGCCGGCGGTAGTTGAAGGCGAATAGCTTGGCGTCCGCCGACAGGGTGACCGAGCTGATCCCGGTGATGCCGCCCGGATCCGCCGGCATGAACTCCTTCACGAGTTCCTTCTTCCCGGTCCAGGGATCGAGACGGACGATGCGTGCGGGAAGCCCTTCGCGCTTGAAGATGTAGATGCCGCGGCCGTCCGCAGTCCATCGGATCGGGATGTCGCGCGGTTCCTTCCCGGCGATCGGCGTTTCGACTCCGTCGTCGATCGAGACGATCTCGTCCACGGCGTTGGCTCCGAGGTCCTTGATGACGAGGATCGACCGGCCGTCCGGCGAGACGGGGTTGGCTCCCTGCCAGACCAGCGTGCCTTCGACCGTCACGGGCTTCGGCGCTTCGCTCGTTCGCGTGTCCTTCAGGTAGAGCCGGATCGCCTTTCCTTCCGCCGACCCCTGGAAGACGAACCGTTTTCCGTCGGGGAGGAAGCGCGCGATCTGGTTCGAGGCGATCCCCGACAGCTCGACCACCGATGAGGGGCCGCTCCCGGTCGGCACGAGCGCGTACCGGTCCGGACTTTCGGGCGTGCCCACGAGCACGAGCGTCCCGTCGGGGGAGAGCGCCTCGGCGCGCCCCTTCCCGAGCTTCGTCGGTGGCGAGCCGTCCAAGGGGGCGAGGAACACCGAGCCCTCCGCGCCGCCTCCGCCGCCGCGCTCGTTCACGAGCATCGCGCGGCGATCGGGGGTGAAGTCGATGGAAAAGGTCCCGTCGTAGATGGACAGGTCCCGCTCCCGCGTCGCACCCTCCTCGAGGACGAGGACGCCGTCCTGGATCTGCCGCGTCTGCACGAGCGCGCGCCCGTCCGCCGCGATGTCCTGGAGGGCCACGTTTCCGGGCCCGCTCCAGATCGTCCTTACGTTTCCGGAAAGGGACACGGCGGAAAGCGTCGAGCGCCGGCCGTCCGTCCACTCGCTGAACCAGACCTCGTCCCCCTTCGCGGACCAGGCCAGGCCGGTGCATCGCCGGTCCTTCGCCAGCACGCGCGCGTGCCCCGCGGGATCGAGCACGACGATGTCTCCCGGCTTCGGAAGCAGCGGCCAGCCCAGGCCCAGGTGGTTTTCGAAGAAGACGAGGGATCCGTCGCGCTGCGAAAAGCGAGGGTAGTCGATGCCGGCGGCTACGCGCAGCGCCTTCCCGGGCGGTGACTCGAGCGTCCACTCGGCGCGCCGGACCGTTACGGCCGCCAGCTCTCCCGAGAGGGGATTCCAATCGGCGGCGAGAACGCTGCGCTCGATCTCCCGCGCACCGCCGCCGCTCGCCGGAACGCGCGCGAGGTTGCCCGGATAGAGGCCGTAGGTCAGAAGCGGCGAGAGCACGACGGCGAGTTCGTTGTCCTTGGAGACGGCGAGGAGCGTCGAGCTCTCCACGTTGAGCCGCTGCGATTCGAGGCTTCCGGCGGGAATCGAGTAGAGGGTCGGCGGCCCGCCCTTCCAGCGCGCGCTGTAGAGCACCGTCTTGCCGTCCGGTCCGAACCGGGCGTTTTCGACGGTGCCTTGCTCGAAGGTGAGGCGGTGAAAGACCGGCTCGGGCGGTGGGCCGCCGCGAAGAACCCAGCCCGCGAGCCCCGCGACGACAGCCAGGAATGCGGCGAGCGCCACGGTCCAGGGCATCTTTCGGCGCCGCGGCGCGGCCGCCGCCTCAGGCGCAGCGATGCCGGAGCCGCTCGAGAGGTTCTCGAGCGCGAAAGCGACGTCGTGGGCCGAGCGGAAGCGTTGGCTGGGGTTTTTTTCCAGACAGTGATGGATGATGCGCAAGAGCCCCGCGGAGATCGTCCGTCCGGTCGTCTCGGGTTCCGGTGGGTCGTCGCGCAGGATGGCCGCGAGGGTCTCGGTGGCGCTGTTCTTCACGAACGCCCGAACGCCGGTGAGCATCTCGTAGAGCACGGCACCGAACGAGAAGATATCGGTGCGCGCGTCGACGGCCTCGCCGCGCACCTGCTCGGGGCTCATGTAGCCGACCGTGCCGAGGACCATGCCCTGCTCGGTTGCGCTCGCATCCCCGGAGCGGAAGGCCTCGGTGGCAAGCTGGGAGTGCATCGGACCTTCGGACCTGAAGACTTGCTTCGCCAGTCCGAAGTCGAGGATCTTCAGCCGGCCGTCGTTCGTCACCCAGAGGTTTTCAGGCTTCAGGTCGCGGTGGACGACGCCCTTCTCGTGGGCGGCGGAAAGCCCTCGCGCCAGCTGGATCGCAAGCTCCACGGCCTTGCGCGGCGGGAGCGGGCCCTGCGCGAGGTGCCCGCGGAGGCTTTCGCCTTCGAGAAGCTCCATGACGGCGTAAGCGACGTCGCCCTGCCTTTCGAAGTCGTGGAGGGCGAGGATGTTCGGATGGTTCAACGCCGCGACTGACTTGGCCTCCCGATCGAAGCGCGCGAGCAGGTCCGGGTCTTTGGCGAGTTGCTCGGGGAGAACCTTCACCGCGACGAACCGGTCGAGGCGCGTGTCCTTCGCCTTGTACACCTCGCCCATGCCGCCGGCGCCGAGGGGGGCCAGGATCTCGTACGGGCCTAAGCGGTCTCCAGGGGACAGGGCCAAGCGCGGGCTCCTTAGCTAATGAAGCGCATCCGCGATTCTATAGGGTAAGGTCCCGGCAAACTCTACTCGCCAGCATGAAAAGCATGGGCGCCGTTTCCGAAAGACCTTGAAACGGCGCCCACCAAACGTTCAGTCAGAATCCGCTGGTCTCCGGCGGTCAGTGCCTGTGCTTCGACCCGTGATGACCGCCATGGTCACCACGCTCGCGGTCGTTTCGCCCATGGTCCCTGTCGTATTGTCCATAGTTGCCGCCACGGTCCCCGTCGCGGTCTCGATCCCAATCGCCATTTCCCTGGCCGTCTTGGCGCTGGTTCGATCCACGATATCGATCGTAGGATCCGCGGCGGCTCCAACCATCGTGGCCTTCGTGACTGTCGTGGCCGTAGAACGACTGCCGGCGATTCCACCCTTCGTTGTAGTGGCCGCTACCCTCGATGATGAACTCACCGTAGCCGTCCTCAGGTCCCGGAATGTAGTCGTTGCAGATCACCCGACCGTGGTCGTAGACGTACGGTTGATAGACCACTCCGTAGCGTGTCGTGACGGGGAACGAGTAAACGGACCGCCACACGTCGAGCGGCGGGTAGAACACGCGGCCGACGTAGTAGGGCTCGTAGTTGCCGACGTTCACGTGGACGCCCGGGGGTAAATCCAGATTCACCGAGAAACCGAAGCGAACTCTCGCCTTGGCTTCAGGGCTAACGGCCAGCGCGGTCACAACGGCAGCGAGGACGAGGGCGATGCGTAGTCCTTTTCTGGTATCGAACGCACGATAGATCGACATGAGAGTTCTCCTTCAAGGTGATGAGCACAGCAAAGGCGGTGCCACCGCAAGAAGGGCCGAAACGCCCTCGATTGTGGTGGGACGAGAGTGGAGACGAGTCCCATGATGCGGGCACTCGACGCGACCGATGTCCTGCCGTGAGGACGGCTCGAGTCCCGGTGAGTCTCCCGACAGCCACCGGTCGAACGGCTGCGCGCGGGTAGGCCTTTACCCCATGGAACCGAGTCGACCCGCCGAATAACTTGGCTGCGGTGTTCCAGCCAACCACATCCGGTCTCGGATCGTTCGATCCGGATCCCAATCCAATTCTTGTGCCGAAGGAGGCGCAATCCATGAAGGTAGTGATTTCCAAGCTGCGAGTTCTATCGACAATGTTCGCGGTACTCGTCCCGATCGTCTCGCTGGCAGCGACGCCGT
>JANMVW010000182.1:0-16856 GCA_031393555.1 Acidobacteriota bacterium | reverse complement strand
TCCGGCACGGGGGTGATCAACGACGCGACCCACCCGGTTCGCCCGGTGAGTTTCCGGCCGATCGCAGCCTCCATCCGCATCGCCATCGATCCGGCCGCGGGTGAGGCCTCAATAGAGATCGCGTGGGGCGAAGGCGACGACAAGCAGATCGAGCGCTACTACGTCAGGAACGGCCGGATCTTCCAGGTGGACGACAAGGGGCAGGAACTCGGGGCGGGATCGCTCGCCGACGTCTCGGCCGCCGCCGTCGCCGCACTCCACCCGGCGCTCGTCGCAAACGCCATGCGCGAGAACCGGCAAAACCTCCGGCTCGATCGACCGGGAATCTACCTTTTCGCTTGGAACGATGCCCTGTGGACGGTGGCCACCGACGCGAAGGGCTCCCGCATCACCAGCCTGAAGCGGCAAGATTTCGACGAAATCCACGGTGACGGCTATGAGGAGGTCCTGTTTGGATCCTCCCCGGCGCGCGTCATCGTCAAAGTTCGCGGCCGCGAGGCCGCGCGGTTTGACTTCGGCGCGCCGGAGCTCATCTCCGGGGTGGGGATCCCCGCGGGAGATTCTCGGAGGGACCGAGGGCACGCCGTGAGCGCGAGCGCGATCACCTTGACGGAACTCGCGCCGCACCTGTTCACGATCGATCTCGCCTCGTTGAAGACCCGAGTGATGGTCGCCGAATTCGCGGACTACGTGGTGGTGATCGAAGGGGCCTACAACGCGAGGATCGGCGACCTGCTGGTGCGAGCGATCCGCGAAAAGCTCGGCAAACCGATTCGCTACTTCGCTTTCAGCCACTTGCACGGCCAGTACGTCGGCAGCACGCGCAGCTTCGTTGCGGAAGGCGCCACCATACTCGTTCCGCCGACCACGGCGCCCCTGATCGAGGAGATATCCAAGGCTCCGAATACGCTCCAGCCCGATGCGTTGTCGCGGACGCCCCGCGCGCCGAAGATCGAAAAGGTCAACACCTTGCGCAGCCTCGAGGACGCGACGAACGCACTCGAGATCTTCAACGTCGTTTCGGAACACACCGACGAGTACTTCATCTTCTGGTTTCCCGGCCCGAAGATCTTGCTGACCGGCGACCTCCTCTTCTACCGGCCGGGAAGACCCTTGACCGGGCGGTCGAAGCGGATCTGCCGCACCGTCTCCGAGCTTGGCCTGCAGCCCGAGCGGTACGTCGCCACCTGGCCGCTCGACGGAGCCGGCACGAAGAACATCGTCAGCGGCGAGGCGATGCGCGAGGCGTGCGGCGCCTTCTTCGAGGCGGCGCCGAGCCCCTAGTGCCGCCTCGCCAAGACCCGCGCGAGGTTGGCCCGGCCGTCGGCGTTTTGCGGGTCGAGCGCTAGCGCTCGCTCGTAGGCGGCGGCCGCGTCGGCGTCGCGCCCTTGCTTTTCTCGCGCGAGCCCGAGGTTGTAGTAGGCGGGAGCGTAGTCGGGCTTGGCTTGCGTGGAAGCCTCGAAACGCGCCGCGGCCTCGTCGAGCCGGCCCTGCATCGCGAGGGCGATGCCCAGGTGGCACAGCGCCTCCCAGTTCCCGGGGTTTTGCTGGACCTCGACCTCGAGAATCGTCCGGGCCGGTTCGATCCGGCCGTCATTCATCAGCGCTAACGCCTCGCGGTCGCGCTCGCCCGGCAGCGCGGCAGCGCCGAGTTGGCGCACGCGCAAGGCGATCGCTTCGTCCTCCCGGCCTGCGTCGCGAAGCGCGTTTACCAGATGCCGCTCGGCGACGTAGTTGCTCCCCGTCACGTCGATCGCGTGGGTGAAAAGCGTCACGCCGTCGTGCCACGTCGCCGCCTGGCGATGCGCGAGGACAGCGAGGGGCAAGACGGCCACCGCGAAGACCGAGGCGGTCACGCGCCCGGCGGCCGGATGCGTCTTTCCGATCCGCTGCATCCCGCCGGCCAGCACGACGCACAGACCGATCGACGGGATGTACGTGTAGCGATCCGCGGTGGCCTGGAACCCGATCTGCACGAGGCCGACGACCGGCAGCAGCGACACCAGGAACCAGCCCCACCCGGTGACGAGAAACGGAAGCTTCCGCCGAAAGACGATGGCGACACCCGTCACGAGCGCGATGAGAGCGGCGGCACCGGCAACCTTAATGCCCGGAAGCGCCAGCTCGAAAGGATAGAAAGCGGCGAGCCGCAGCGGCCAGACGGTCCGGAAAAGGTACGTGGGAACGGCGACGATCGCGTTCGCGATCCTCAATTCCGCCGGCACCTGCTCGATGCGGGCCACGGCGCCTCCCCCCTGCTGGACGAGAAACGTCACGACCGAAGAAGCCAACGCCAGCAGGAAAAATGGGACCTTCTCGAAGATCAACGCACGCAGGCCGTTGCGGCCGAGCGGCCAGAAATCCAGAAGGAGCAACACGATCGGAAGCGTCACGAGCATCGGCTTGGCCAGCAAGCCCAGCGCGAACAACGCCAATGCGCAGGCGTACCCACCGCGCGACCGTCCTCCCTCCACGTACCGCTTCCACGCAAGCACGGTCGCCATCCAGAGCAGGCCCGAGAGGACGTCTTTCCTCTCGGCGATCCACAAGACCGACTCGCAGCGCAGCGGATGGATCGCCCAGAGCGCGGCGAGGGACACCGCCGTCCAAGGGTTCCCCAGGAGTCCCAGAAGAAATGAAAAAAGCAGCACGGTGGTCAAAGCGTGGATCGCGACGTTGACGAGGTGATGCCCCCCCGCCCACATCCCGAACAACTCGACGTCGGTCATGTGCGACAGCCACGTGAGGGGATGCCAGTTCGCGGCGCGTCCGGTCGTGAAGGCCCAGCCGATCGAGCGGGCGGTCAATCCGGAGGCGACGTCGGGGTTCTTGGCGACGTAGGTCTGATCGTCGAAGCGGAGGAAGTCGAAGCCACGCGCCTGCGCGAAGACCACGCCAACGAGAAGGACCAGGGCGGCCGCAAGCGCCAGACGCAGCGATCGCGGGCTAGGCGTCGTTGCGGGCCGGACGCTCACGCGTTCTCCGCGGCTTGATCGGCCGGCAGGGACTTCCGGAACACACCATCCCGGCGGGAAGGTCCGACGTGACCACACTGCCCGCGAGGACGACCGCGTCGTCGCCGATCTGCACGCCCGGGCCGACGAACACGTCCGCGCAAATCCAGACGCCGTTGCCGATGGTGATCGGCTTGGTGGTCAGCGCGAATCGCTCGTCCGACCAGTCGTGGCTCCCCGTGCACAGAAAGGCTCTCTGGGAGATGCACACATCGTGTCCGATCGTGATCCGATCCAGGTTCAGGATCCATGCCTCCTCGCCGAGCCACGAATGGGCGCCCACCGACAGCTTCCAGGGGAACGTGATCTTGACCTCCGGTTTGATGATCACGCCGGGGCCGATCGCGCCGCCGAAGAGCCTCAAGGTCCCCCGGCGCAGCGCGTAGACCGGAAACGGGCACAACGGCGAGAAGCCGAGAGCGCGCGCGACGAGCCAGAGCAGTTCCTTGAACCCGCCGGCGCCGCGCTCGAATCCGGAGTTGTCGAATGCGGCCAGGTTCATGCGCGCTCTCCCACGACCCTCTTGTACATGTCCACGGTCGGCTCGGCAATGGCCAACCCGGCGAACCGCGACATCACGAGTGCCCGTGAAGTATCTTTCCCCTCGATGAAAATCATCTTCGTCAATCGATTCTACGCACCCGACCATTCGGCCACCAGCCAGATGCTGACCGATCTCGCGGTGGCGTTGGCGGCCGGCGGCCTCCACGTGCACGTCGTGACGAGTCGATTGCGGTATGACGATCCGGAAGCCGCGCTGCCACCGTCCGAGGTGATCGACGGCGTCACGGTGCATCGCGTGCGCACGACGAGATTCGGCCGCGGCCATTTGCTGGGCCGCGCGTGCGACTACCTGAGCTTCTATTTCGCCGCATCGGCCGCGTTGTACCGGTTGACTCGGGCCGGAGACATCGTCGTCGCCAAGACCGATCCGCCTTTGATTTCCGTACCCGCCGGATGGATCGCCCGCCTGCGCGGGGCGAGCCAGGTGAACTGGCTGCAAGACCTCTTCCCCGAGGTCGCCCTCGAGCTCGGCATCGACGCCGGGAAAGGAGCCTGGAGCGGCCTTTTGGCCCGGCTTCGCGATCGGTCTCTGAAGAGCGCCTCGCGCAACGTCGTCCTGGGGCGCGCCATGCGCGACCGGCTGACGGCTCGGTCCATCGACCCGGCGTCGATCGCCGTGATTCCGAACTGGGCGGATGGCGACGCCTTGCATCCGATCGCCGCTGCGGCGAATGCGCTCCACGCGCAATGGGGCCTGCGTGACAAGTTCGTCGTGGGCTACTCCGGCAACATGGGGCGCGCCCACGAGTTCCAAACCATCCTCGACGCCGCGGTGGCTCTTCGGGCGCGATCCGAGGTCGTCTTCGTGTTCATCGGCGGCGGCGCGCAGGAGGCGACGGTTTCGGTCGCGGCCGCAACCGCCGAGAGCAACATCGTGCGCAAGCCGTACCAGCCTCGCGCCGTGCTGGCCGAGTGCCTGAGCGCGGCCGACGTGCACCTGGTGTCGCTGAGGCCGCGGCTCGAGGGGCTCATCGTCCCGAGCAAGTTCTACGGCATCGCCGCCGTCGGTCGCCCGACCCTGTTCATCGGCGATCCCGAGGGCGAGCTCGGAGAGACGATCTTGTCCGCGGAATGCGGGCTGGTCGTGCGCGAAGGCGACGTCACCGGCCTGGTGGGCGCCATCGAGACGCTGATGCGGGACACGGAGCTCCGCGACAAGATGGGGCGCAACGCCCGGCGGGTCTTCGAGGAGCGTTACGACAAAGCCATCGCCGTCGCGACGTGGCGGAGGCTGCTTGCGGACGTCGCGAGGGAATCGGGTCAGCGAGGGCGCGACGTGAAGTCCGCGTAGGCCAACCCGATGCCCTCTTTGAGGCCGATCGTCTGGTGCCAGCCCAACGCCTTCAAGCGGGAGATCTCCAGGAGCTTGCGCGGGGTGCCGTCCGGCTTGTCGTGATCCCAACGGATCGCGGCAGGGCAACCGACGACCTCCCGGACGAGCTCCGCGAGCTCCCGAATCGTCACGTCCTCGCCGCAACCGACGTTGACGAGCGGCGCCTGGTCTTCCGGCAAGAGCGCCGCCAGCCGGTCGTCGGCGCACCGGAGCAGCTGAACGCACGCCTCGGCCATGTCGTCGCTGTGGAGGAACTCCCTGCGGGGCGAGCCCGTACCCCAGAGCGTCACCGTCTCGTCACCGCGCACCCGCGCCTCGTGAAACTTGCGGATCAGCGCGGGAAGCACGTGGCTGGTCTGCAAGTCGTAGTTGTCGCCCGGACCATAGAGGTTCGTCGGCATGGCGCAGAGAAAGCGGGTTCCGTACTGCCGGTTGTACGCCCAGCACATCTCGAGGCCCGCGAGTTTCGCCATCGCGTAGGGTCGATTGGTGGGCTCGAGCGGCCCGGTCATGACGTACGCCTCGCGAATCGGCTGCGGGCAGTCACGCGGGTAGATGCACGACGAACCCAAAAAGAGCAGTCTTTGCACACCCGCGCGCCACGCCTCGTGGATCACGTTGTTCTGAATCGCGAGGTTTTCCTGGATGAACTCGGCGGGAAACATGTTGTTGGCGAGAATGCCGCCCACCTTGGCAGCCGCGAGACAGACGATCTCGGGACGCTCCTGTGCGAAAAACGCCCTCACGGCCTGCTGATCCTCGAGCTCCAGCTCGGTGTGGGTGCGCGTCACGATCGAGGTGAACCCGTGGCTGCGCAGCCGGCGGACGAGCGCGGAACCCACGAGACCCCGATGCCCGGCAACGTAGATGCGCGCGGCGGGGTTCATTCTTCGGTGGGCTTGGGGATCGTGTGCCCGTGCCGCTTCACGAGCTCGTCGCGCTGCGCCAGGCGGAGGTCTTCGGCCACCATCTCGCGCACCAGGGCGTCGAAGGACACCTCGGGCTCCCAACCCAGCTTCGCCTTCGCTCGGCTCGCGTCGCCCAACAGCGTGCTGACCTCGGCCGGGCGGAAGTAGCGCGGGTCGACCCGAACGATGACGCGACCGGGCGCAAGCCCCGGCGCGCGGGCGGAGTCCAGCGCGGCGACGCGGCCGATTTCGTTGACGCCCTCGCCTTCCCACGCGAGCGTCACTCCCAGCTCGGCTGCTGCGGCGGCGACGAAATCCCGGACGCTGTACTGCGCCCCCGTCGCGATGACGAAATCCTCCGGCGCCGGCTGCTGCAGCATCAGCCACATGGCGCGGACGAAATCCTTGGCGTGGCCCCAGTCGCGGCGCGCATCGAGGTTGCCGAGAAACAGACTCTCTTGCAGGCCCAGCACGATGCGGGCGAGAGCTCGCGTGATCTTCCGCGTCACGAACGTCTCGCCCCGAATCGGGGATTCGTGATTGAAGAGAATGCCGTTGCAGGCGTAGATCCCGTAGGCCTCCCGATAGTTGACCGTGATCCAGTAGCCGTACAGCTTGGCCACGCCGTAGGGCGAGCGCGGGTGGAACGGCGTAGTTTCCTTCTGCGGGGTTTCCTGCACGAGACCGAACATCTCCGAGGTCGAGGCTTGGTAGAAGCGCGTCTTGCCGGCGAGGCCGAGGATGCGAATCGCCTCGAGCAGTCGCAGCGCGCCCATGGCGTCGGAATTGGCCGTGTACTCGGGCTCCTCGAACGACACCGCGACATGGCTTTGCGCGCCGAGGTTGTACACCTCGTCGGGCTGCACCTGCTGCATCACGTGGACCAGGCTCGACGAATCGGTGAGGTCGCCGTAGTGGAGGATGAAGCGGCGGTCCTTGACGTGAGGATCTTCGTACAAGTGATCGATCCGGCCCGTGTTGAACATCGACGTGCGCCGTTTGATGCCGTGGACGGTGTACCCCTTGCCGAGGAGGAACTCGGCGAGATAGGCCCCGTCTTGTCCCGTGATGCCGGTGATGAGTGCTGTCTTACGCATGGGCTCCTGGTCACGCGCTCCGCGGATTCACGGCGCGATGAGAAACGTCACGATCCGGTTGTTCTCGCGGTCCGCAACGGCGAGGCCCCCCGTTGCGCCGAAACAAATCGAAGCGGGCCACCGCAGCTGCCCGTCGAGCCAGCCGAATCCGGCCTGCCGCCCGCGGAACGAACCATCGCTCCCGAAGATCACGATACCGCCCCCGTGGGCATCGAGGACGAACACGTGTCCTTGCGCATCGACGGTGAGCGCACCCGCGAAGTCCATGTCCTCGCGAAGACTCCCCGTGATCGGGGCCATCGTCGCCTGGTCCTTCGCGGCGGCGTAGAGGCGCGGCCCCGCCGCGTCGGCGACGAAGATCTTGCCGGAAGCGTCGACCGCCACGCCCGACGGCGCGCGGCAATCCGAAGGCAGCAGGACCTGGCGAACGAACTTGCCCTCGGCCGTCACGACGAGCACCCGCCCGCCCGCGATGTCGAGGGCAGAGATCGATCCGTCCGGTGCGATCGCGAAGCTCGTGATCACGGGGGCCGGCCCCCCGCCGGACTCGACCGCCAAAAACCCCAGGAACGCCCCGTCGAGACCGACGCGCCCGAGCCTCCGCGACTTCGCGTCGAGGGCGAGGAGGTTCCCCTTCGCGTCGAATTGGATCTGGGTCGGACGGCTCAACTCCGCAACGGCGAACTCGGACTTGGGCGTGGTGACGCGTTCGCGGAGGTCGTAAAGAACGAAACGGCCGTTTCCGGTGTCGCTGACGGCGAGCAGGTTCGATCCGCAGGCCACGCCCTGGGGGGCGAGCAGCGCCGCACCCTTGCTGTCGATCGTCATCGAGGGTCCGTTCCGAAGCTTGACCCCCTGCGCCCAGGTCGCCGTGCCGTCGGCGCGGATCGCCGCCGCACAGAGAGTCACCACGACGAGGATCGGCCGGAGGTAACGCCTCATCGTTTCATCTCCCGAACGTCGCGTGGCATTGCACGCACAGGTCGGTCTTCGCGTCCTTGTGGGTGAAGTGCTTGAACTCGGTGCCGTGCGTGCGATGGCAGCTCTCGCAATCGAGCGTGAGGTTCTTGTTGCGCGGATCGACCACTTTGGCGCCGATGGGATGGCCGGAGTGTTTCTCCCAGTCGTGACAGGTGCCGCACACGTCGAACTGCGTGGCGCCCGTCAACAGGAAGGCGTTGTCCCCGGCGTGAGGTTTGTGGCAGGTCGCGCAATCGCCGGCGTCGATCGGCGGGTGCTTCGTCACCGACTTGTTCTGCCGCTCGATCGTGTCGGAATGGCAGGCGCCGCAGACCGTCTTCATCGGCGCCTTGATCAGTTTCGACGCCTTCGTGGCGTGAGGGTTGTGGCAGTTCAGGCAGCCCACGCGATCGAGAACCGGTGCGTGGATGTGTTTCGCGGCGAAGGCTTCATTCACGACGTCGCTGTGACACGAACGGCAGAGATCGACCCCGTTCTTTTTCGTCTGAAGCGCCGTGGCCGAACCGGCGTCGTTGTGACACTGCGCGCACATCTTCGAGACCATCGGCTTGTGAACGTCGTTCCAGAGGAGCGCTTGCGTGTCCGACCCGTGCGGGTCGTGGCACGAAACGCAGTTCCCCTTCGCCACGGGGTAGCCCAGGTGCGCCTTCGAAAACGCCGGCTGGTCCGGCTTGTGGCACGCGAGGCACAGCGCGGGCACGGCCTTAACGAGGAGCCGTTCAGAGGACGTCGAGGCATGCGGGTCGTGGCAGGTCACGCAGCCGGCCTTGACCGGGGAATGCGCGAACTTGTTCTTCACGAGCTGCTCGCCGAGGTCTTTGTGGCAGGAAACGCACAAGGTGCCCGCGGGCTGAAGCAGGTTGTTCTTGTTAGCCGAGGCGTGCGGGTCGTGGCACGCGATGCACCCACCTCCCTCGAGGGCCTTGTGCACGCTCTTTGCATTTTTCGGGACGATGGCCTCGTGGCACGAGGCGCAGATCTCCGTCGGTTTCTCCGCCAGCATCTTTTCGTGATCGGCGGCGTGCGGGCTGTGGCAGCCGGTGCACTCGCCGGCCTTGACCGGGGTGTGAACGGCGGGGAGCTTGAGCTTGTCTTCGAAGTCGACGTGGCACGTAACGCAAAGCTTTCCTTCGGCGCCCGGCTTCAACTTGAACTTCACGGCTTTGGTTTGCGCGGCCGCCGCGGGTGCCGCCGGGACGGCCGCACGCGCCGACGCGATCGCCATCGCGACCGCCACGGCCCACCCGATGCGGCTACTTGTTCGGGACGACATGACATTCCTCGCAGGATCGGCCGGCGAACGGGGCGTGGACCTGCTCCTTGAAGAGCTTCGGGTCCTTCGAGGCGTGAGGGTTGTGACAACCGACGCAGTTCATCACGGCGGGGTCGATGCCGAGATGCGCGGTGGCGAAAGGCACCGCCTTGGTGTCGTGACATTCGGCACACAGCTTGGATTGCGGACTCGTCAGGAGCGATTTCTCGGGCGATTGATGCGGCTGGTGGCACCGCTCGCAGTCGCGCGCGGCGGGAGGATGCACCTGCTCGGTCGCCAGCTTGTTCTTGATCGGCGTGTGGCACGAGAGGCACAGATCGGGACTCGGTGCGAGCAGGAGTTTTGTGAGCTTGGACTTGTGCGGAGAGTGGCACTTGGTGCAGTCGCCGTCGGCCACCGGCTTGTGCCTGACCTTGGCGGCCGTCTGCGCGTCTTTGACGTCGGAGTGGCAGCTGAAGCACAGGGCATCCTGCTTCTGGTCGATGAGCTTCGCTCCGGCGGAGGCGTGCGGCACGTGGCAGCTCAAGCAATCGCCTGCCGAAAACGGCGGATGATTCGAGCCCGACGGCTCTTCCTTGACGAGCTCGCCGTGGCACGTGGCGCACAGCGCCGATCCTTCGGCTTTCAGGAGCTTCGCCTGGTCGCCCCCGTGCGGGTTGTGGCACGAGTCGCAGGTTCCGGTGAGGACGGGAAGGTGGACGGTGGACTTCTTGAAGTCCGCTTCCTGGTCGGTGTGACAGGCGTAACAGACCTTGTCTTCACGGTCTTTCAGCATGCCGCGCGCGTCGGAGCCGTGGGGGTTGTGACAGGCCACGCAATCTCCGGCCTCGAAGGGGGCGTGCGCGAACTTGGGCTTGGCGGTTTTTTCGGCCTCGTGGCACGAGACGCACAAGGCGGCGTCGGCTTCGATCAGCAGCTTCGCGTTTTTGGCGGCGTGGGGAGCGTGGCACGAGACGCAGCCCGCTTCCACCGCGGCGTGCGGAAACGCGACCTTGGCCCCTTGATCCGTGTGACAGCTCGTGCACACGTCGTTGCCCTTGCGCGCGAGCAGCTTCGGCTCGTGACTGGCGTGGGGCTCGTGACACGACGTGCAGTCTCCGGCTGCGAACGGCGCGTGGACGACGGTGCCTCCGCTCTTGAGCTCGGTGACGTCATGGCACGAAGCGCACAACGCCTCGCCTTCGGCCTTCAGCGCGAACGGCTTGTCCGCCGTGGCGTCGGCGTGGCACGAGTCGCACGAGGCGCTCGCCACGGGGGCGTGCGCGCTTTCTTTCATGAGGGCCGGCTGGTCGGACGAGTGCGGATCGTGACAGGTCACGCAGGCCGCCTTCTCGACCGGGTAGCCCGCGTGGGCCTTCTTGAAGTTCCCCTTCGCAGGGTCGTGGCAGCTCAGGCATTGCGCCAGCGCCGGCTGGGCGAGGAGGTTCGGCTCCGACGAGCTGTGGGCGACGTGGCACGCGCGGCAGCCGTCTTTCTGGAGCGCCGCGTGAACGACCTTTTTTTCGTACGGAGCCCGATCGTGACAGGCATAGCAAGCTGCCGGGCCCTCGGCGGAGAGCAGGTGATCGGCGTTGGCGGCGTGCGGATCGTGGCACTGGACGCACTTCCCGCTCTTCAAGGCGGAATGAACGTTTTTCTTGTCGAGACCGATCTGGGCGGCCGCGTGGCACGACACGCACAGCGCATTGCCCTCGGCCTTGAGAATCAATTTCGGGACGACTCCGTGCCGCACGTGACAGGATTCGCACTGCCCGTTCTTGACTCCGGGGTGCTGGTGCTTGAGCGGCGCCACCTTCTGGGCAAAGGCCGAGTGGCACTCGCCGCAGGCCTTCGCCTGGAACTTGCGCGCCTGGGCGAGGGCGCCGCCCGCGCTCAGAACCGCCAGAGCGGCAAGGATGACGAGCGTCCTTCGGAGCCGGATCATTCCAGCCTCACGCCTTGGTGCCGAACGCGTTTTTGACGAGCGCGTCGAGCTGCACGGGAGTCACGAACGTCTTCACCTGGTAGGCCTTTCGTAATTTTGCCGCCCAGGTGTCGAGAATGTCTTTCGTTTTTGCGTTGATCACCGCCTGGCCAGCTTCGCTGCGCACTTCACTGTAGGGCTGGGTCTTGGTCGGGATGAGTTCGCGAATGAGAATGACGTACGCCGGTCCACCGGGAGGGGCGAAGAGTCTGGCATCGCCTTCCTTGGGGCTGGCAAGGACCTTCGCCATCCCGGGCTCGACGTCGTCGACGACGTACACGCCGTTCAGCTGGAGCACGTCGTCGCCCAAGGTCGCCTGGCCGGAGGTGTTCTTCTTGAGCCAACCGAAGTCCGCACCGTTCGCGGCCTTGGCGCGTGCTCCTTCGGCATCGGTCCGGGCGGCGAACGCGATGGACTCGAGCCGGAGCATGGCGGGTGACGAGTAGTCGCTCTTGTGCCCATCGTACCAGGACGTGATCTCCGACTCGCTGATCTTGACGTCGGGCAGAATGACCTTCGTGAGAAACGCGTTGAAGAGCAGCCCCTCTTCGTACTCCCTCAGCTTGTCCCGGAATTCGGGAGTCTTTTCGAGACCGAGACGCGCCCCCTCGGCGATGGTCAATCGTGCCACCAGCAGTTCGTCGAAGGCCGAATACTTTTTGGGATTGATCTTCTTTTCCTTGGCCGCCTTCTCGGTGCCGTGGAAGAACGCCTTCTCGACTTCGGTGGCCAGATCGCCGACGGTCACGGGCTTTGCGCCTTCTATGGTCGCAACGACCCGGGTGTCTTTCTTCAGTGCCGCGAGTCCCGGCTTCTCGGATTCGAAGTCGACCTTGTCGAGGAGCTTCGTGTCGGTCTTGACGTAGCGTCGTCGCAGATCGGTCGTGTACCCCTTCACCGCTTGCAAACGCTTCCACTCGAGCGCCTGCTCCTGAGCCTTGGCCCGTGCCGCCGGATCGTCGGGATACGTCAGTTCGACGAGCCTGGCGACGACCCATCCCTGCTTGATGGCGATTGCCCCAGTCACCTGGCCCGGCTTCTGCGCCGTGAGCGCGCCCACGAGCTCGGGCTGCATCGCGTCGAGTTTCCCGCCTCCCCCTTGATCGAACGACTTCGATTTTCCCGCCGCGACCGCCGCTTTCGCTTCGGCGGTGAAATCGGCCCCCCCTCGTACTTTCGCGACGAGCGCCTCCGCGTCAGGCTGCTTTTCAAAGAGCAGCGAATCGAATTTGGCCAGGCCGACATCGGCGCGATAGAACCTCGAGACGTCCGCGGGATCGCTTTTGGTGACCGATTTCGCCTGGCGCTCCAGAAGCATGGATGTCAGCGTCTCTTGCTTGAAATTCGCGACCCCTCCCTTGAACTCGGGAGTCTGATCGAGGCCGATGTTTCGGGATTCTTGAGCGATCAGCTTGCCCGTGATCAGCCGGTCGAGGAGCGCCTGCGAGTCTTGTTTTTTGCGCTTGGCCCCCTCCTTGGCTTCCGCGTGAACCGAGGTCAGCGCGTGGATGAAAGCGTCCCACGAGACGGGATCTCCCTCCACCGCGGCCAAGGCCGGCACACCCTGAAGGATCGGCAGCGTCGGGGCGGCCGGAGGGGGCGCGCCCGCGGCGCTCCCGTTCGCGAAGAGGGCGGCGGCGGAGAGCACGGGGAAGAGGCTTCTCACAGGGCTCCTTTCCGAGACGGAGTCGAGATGATACGAGACGCGAGCATCATCGTGCACGCGGCTTCTTGACCGAGGATTCGTTACGGAGCATCTGCTTGACCGTGGCTTGCGCCATGGCCGAACCGAGCCCCCCTGCCGTCCGGATTCGCCCGTCGTTGAAGAACCAAACGCGGTCGACCCCGGTGTTGTGGTTGAAGGACGACCAGACGACACGGCGGCGGCCGGCGTCGAGCAGCTGGGTCATGAAATCCACCACCGGGGCCTGGTCCACGCTTTCCGCATCGATGTAGTCGAGGACGTCTCCGGTCAGGACGAGATCGGCGCCGAGCAGCTCTTTCAAGAGCTCGGCTTGGCTGAACGCGATACCCCCCTCGGGGATGATGCGCATGCGCAGCAAGATGTCGCGAACCACGCCCGGCTCGACGACCTCGAACTCTTGACGGACGGCGAGCTGATGCACGAAGTGGAGGGCCACGAGGTCGCCGGCGTTGCGGCGGGCGGTCCGGTTCGTGAAAGGCAGCACCGCGATCCGCGCGGGGGTCGAGCCGAGCAACCCGTCGGGGTGCCGGAACTCCTTTCGCGGATCGAACCGCCGTCGCGGGCCGGACTCTTTGACGGTCGCACCGGACAGCGTTGCGGCCAGCGAAGCCGCGAGTTTCCCGACCGTTCGGTCGAGGATGACCGCGGGGTCCGTCACGACGCCGAGGTCCAAGAATCCCGGGTGGTCCTCGCCGGTCGCCCCATCGCTATCCACCCAGAGGATGCCCGGTTGCGCGCCCGTCGACACCACCCTCGACGTCAGGGCGATCGACGGGGACTCGGAATCGTTCCAGCGCTCGACCACCGTCACGAGGACGCCCGTGACGCCGGCCTCGTCGCGGAACCAGGCGGCGAGGTCCGGGGCCAGTCCACCGGTGTAGCGGACGCGATGCGCATCCATCAGCGCCCGGAGCCGGTCGGCGTCGAGCAACGGAACGGCGCGAGCGGTCAGCGCGGCGCGCCACGCGGCCTCGATGGGGGCCGGGTCCAACTTGAGTCCGGTCAGGTTGGCGACGGGGAGGATCGCGATGAGCGTGCGACCGTCCTCGACGGCCGGCGGCTGGGCCCGCCCCGCCGTGAAGACGCAAACAAACACGAGCGCGAGGATCGTTCGCACGAGGCTCCTACTTGGCCGCGAACAGCTCGTCGAGGAGTTGATTCACCGCAGCGACGGTGACCACATTCATGGGCTGACCCCCGCCCCCGAACATCCGGTCGGCCGCGGTGATCCCGCCTTTCGTGGCTTGAGCGCTCCAGACGAGCTTTCCCGTCTTGGCCTCGAGCATCTGCACGCTGACGGAGATATAGCTCGCAGCGGCCGAGCCCGACCGCGCTTCCCCGTACTCGAGCACGCTGCCGGTGATCACGGCATCGCAGTTCAAGACCTTCGACAGGGCCACGACGTCTTGGTCCGAGGGTGCCGTGGGGTCTCTCATTTCCACCCGGGAGAGCCCCCGCTGCACCTCGCCCATCGGCAAGACGTAGATCTGGCCGGCGGCCTGCAGCATCGTCATGAACACGTCCCGTACCCGCTCATCCGCGGTCTGCGCCGTGCTCAAGTTGGCGAACGGCATCACCCCCACCGTCCGCACGAGGCTGAAATCCATCGTCGGCTCGTGAAACGTGACCGCGCTCCGCTTCGTCGCGCACCCGGCGGCAGCGACGAGGAGCGCCCCGGCGAGGCAGGCCCTGACAACGTTCGTCCTGTGCATGGCTCCCATCCTTCCCTAAAACGCCGCTCGGAACGTCGCCGTCGCCGATTCCGTCCGGTTCATGCCGCGCGGCGAGGTCGAGCGAAGATACTGATACGAGAGGTTGAGGTAGATCCTGGGCGTGATGTCCCACCGGATGTTCGGCACCAGTGTCTGTTGCGTCTCGTCGAGATCGTTCTGGTAGGACATGTTGTAGAACACTCCCATGTGGAACGTCCCGTCCGGAAACGGAGTCCAGGTCAGCGCATAGTTGCGCAGCGTCCGAGACCCCGTGAGGCTGCTCTGATTCCATGATTCGGACCCGAAAAGGTACAACGACCGCAGCGGGCGGTAGGAGAGGCTGATCTCCGCGTTCTTCCGGTCGTCGTGAACCCGGGTCCCGATCTGCCCGGCGAGCTCCCGGACCGCCTGACTGTTCTGGACGATCAGGTTGACCGTGAACTTCGTGTTCGGGGCGAGGGTCAGACCGAAGTTGACGTCGAAAAAATCGCCGATCGGCCCGACCTTGGGAACCACCCGGGACCGGCTGAACGCCAGGTTCGAGCTGATCCCGCGATAGAGCTGGGCGACGCCGCTGAGCGTCACAGAGGCCCTGTCCAACCCGAAGTCCCCTTGCTCCTGGACGTACG
Organism: Acidobacteriota bacterium; assembly: GCA_031393555.1. Classification (GTDB taxonomy): domain Bacteria; phylum Acidobacteriota; class Polarisedimenticolia; order Polarisedimenticolales; family DASRJG01; genus DASRJG01. Next base: position 1,677 of record JANMVW010000182.1, on the reverse strand, counting down.
ACGCGACCGTGCTCGTCTGGAAGGCTGGCACCGGGGTCGCCGTCAGCGACCCGCTGAACAGGTAGGAAACGTTGCTGCGCGCCCGCTCCTCTGAGTCCTGCCGGAGGAACCTGGCCGCGGCCGTCATGATCGGACTCACCGCCCGGCTCGCCGACAGGCCGTTGGACATCGTCCAGATCGTAGCCCCCGGGGACTGCGTTGCCAGAAAGTACGACAGCTCGTAGTAGAAATTGGCTTTGCGCACGAGGAGCGCACGGAAGTCCGCATCGAAGACCTGCGAGGTTCGGGACGACCCGAACTTCAGATCGGAGGATGGCCGCCGGATCTGCGGGTCGAGGTCGGTGACCTGGATATCCGGCCAGGACGTCGCGTCGGGCACGCCGGCGTTGAGCGGCGCGACGACGAGCTTGACGTAGCGGGACGTGGTCGAAGCCATGCGGACCTCGAACGTGTTTTCGAACGGTCCGAAGGGAGCGGAAGACAGGGTCTGCCGGAGCACCCAGTCGAGGTTGTCGTCGCTGGTGTAGACCCTCCACGAAAACGCGCCCGCGATGGACGGCGGAAGCTCGCGGTCGACCCAGACAACGATCGTGTTGATCTCCGTGGCGAACCCGAGATCGACCCCGAAGTTGCGCAGACGCGTTTCGCCCCCCGGGACGGGCAGCCCCAGATTGATCCCGGCGGAATTGGTCCTGTCGCTGTCGATCAAAGCGGGGTTGACGGCAAGCGGATCACGGGCGGGGGTGTCGTCGATCGACGACAGGCCGGCGATGGGAACCACCCGATCGATCAGCTCGCCGGTCCCCGAACGGGTGATCTGGACGTTGCGGTAATTGACGGTGTAGTCGGTGCTCAACGTCAGGCGGCGGTCGAGCCAGGAATCCCCGTAGGACACCCGGAAATTCTGGAAATTGGAGTCGACCCGGCCGTCGTTGAGCCGATCTTGGTCTTTCTTGAGCGATCCCAGATAGGACAGGTCGAGCTTGTCGATCGCCAGGTACCGGGACGAGAGCTGGACCTCGCTCTGCACGACGTCGATTCCGGCGCGTCCGGCGTCGTAGGTGTTCTTGCGGGAGAAGTTGAGATGCGTCCGTGGGAGCTCGTAGGGCGTCCATGAAAAGTTCGCGCGCCAGGTGTCCTGGGAGAGCTTCGCCGTGGACGATCCCGCGTCGAATCGCTCTTGCCGGCGGTCGAACGCGAGCTCCGTTCCGAAAATGGGCGTGTGCAGCGTCAGGCGAACGTAAGGTGTGAACAGCGAACGTGAGCCGTCGAACGTCACTCCGGACAGCTCCGTGGACGTCTTGACCAACCCATACGACCCACCGATGGCGAACACGAGGTTGGGGAAGAGGCTGCGGCTGAAGTCGAGCCGGTAGGCCTGCGTAAAAGACTGGACGGGCTGGTCGATCGAAACGCCCGTGGCGGCGTCCTTGGCGTAAGTGTCGGTGTGGGTCGCCGAGAACTCCGCATAGCCGCCGACTCCATCGGCGCGGGCCAACCCGGCCAGGAACAAAAACGGAAAGACCCGACAGGCGCTCGACCATCGGCCTTGGTGACCTCGATGCGTCACACCCAACGCTACCTTTCGCCCGGCAGAGCCGCTTCCACGGGATCCGGCACCTCGAGACGTGCCGCAAGCGCCTTACCCACGAGCCTGACAAGGCGCACCTCACCTCT
>JANMVW010000173.1:0-8510 GCA_031393555.1 Acidobacteriota bacterium | reverse complement strand
TGCTCTTTCTGGTCACCGCCATCCCGATGATCGAGCTCGGGCGCAAAGCCTACCTGGCGCTCGTCGCTCCGCTCTTCATGGTGGTCGCCGCCGCGTCCTACGAGAACCTCCAGGACACCCTGGGCGGACCGCAAAAACTCGAATGTGCCGCGGTGGAGACGCGGGCCCTCACCGCCGCGATCGAGGGTGGAGCCGGCCTGCCCCAGCTGTTCGCGCGGCGATCCGTGGATGTTCGTGTCCACACCGCCAGGCAGCGTGAGTTCCTGAAGGCGGACATCGTCGCGTCGTTGAGCTCGGTGGCCTGCCAAGGCGTATCGACCAACCCCAATCGCCGGCTCTTCGCGCTCGACCCGTGGGGGCAGCCCTATTGGATTTTCTACGAGCGAAGCTCCGACGGGGTCACGGGCACCGCGCTCTTTTACAGCTTCGGCCCGAATCGCCGCTACGATTCGCCCAGCGGCGCGATCGAGGGGACGGACGACATCGGGACGCGGTCGCGGCCGTTGAACCTAGAGACCGGCTTGCCGGAGTAGGCGAGCCGGACCTACTTGTCGACTCCGAAATCGTAGAGGCTCGCGGTTTGCTCGCCTTTGCCGACGTAGATCCCGTACTCGCCCGGCTTCAGTTCTTTGGTCGGGGTGTACCGCCAGAGCCCCGGCTTGTCTTCGACGATGTCGCATTTGACCATCGAGTCGTCATCGGGTGCGCTCGACACGACCCCGCCCCACATCCCGGGCGATTCGACGTCGATCGACCGGTTCATGTCTTCCGGATCCTTGTCCTGATCGAGCTTGACCATCCAGTACATCTTGTGGGGGTCTTTGTCCGTTGCGATCGTCACCGAGGGCTTTCGGTCCTTGGTCCTGACCGTAGCGGCGACCTCGGCAAAGTCGATGAACCTGCGAATGCCGACGAAAGGCGCGACAATCGTTCTGACGTCGCCCTCGATCTTCTTGAGTGCCACCGGGCCGCCGTTCAACTGCAGGGTCACGCTCGACTCACTCGCGGCGCCCGGCGGCGAGGGGGTGCTGGGCTTCGGTGGGCTCGATCGGTCGAGCATCGCCGCCATGACGCCCTTGCTGACGCCGGCCTCCTTCAGCTTCACGAGATCGTCGGTCCCCGTGGCGAACTGGACTCTCTCCGCGGACTTGATCTTGGCGATGATCACGGCATCGCCCATGTCGAGCTTCGTCAACTTGACGATCTCGGCGTTATCCAAGGGTTTGTCGTTTTCCGCCGCCCACACGGGGCCAGCAACCAGCATCGTCGCGGCCAGGACGGTTCCCAAAAGGTATCTCATGTGGATCATGTGTTTGCTCTCCTTCCGGCTCAGCCCCGCCAGAGTCTAGCTCAATAGAGGCCCCGATTCGGGAGCGAACTCGTCCCGCGGCAGAAGGTTTCCGTGTCTGTCCGAGACCGCGCAAGGAAGGCCGGTCTGGTAGTTTCGAGCGCCTTCTTCGACCCTAGTCGCAAAAAGAGACTCACGCCAAAAGCGCCACCACCCCCGAGTTACCACCGAAACAGCTTGACGTCAGCCCTTCTTCCTCGTAATTCTCACTCGGTTTTGCGTGGCGATTGGGGCGCGGAATGTATTGTCAAGAACCTGTTTCCATAACCGCAGTGCCAGGGGGGGCGGCCTTCGGCACGCTCACTCGTCCAAACGGGGCGTCACGCCCTAACACATCGGCCAGGAGGGCGCATTCATGTCGAATCTTGTGAGGAGTACACGCTGTCGACCGAGCGGAAATCGCTCGCACCGCTGGATCACGTTGATGATGATCGTCGCGATGTTCGGATTCGCGGGTCTCGTCTTCGCTGACTCCGGCACCCCCGTCAAACACATCGGCCCTGGCGCCAGAATCGCCAAGGATCTCGCGCCGGGCGATCTCGACCCCGCGAACAACGCGCCTGCGCTGGCGAGTGCGGCGCTGGCGGCGCCGCCCGCCAATGACACGTGCGCGGGCGCCGTGCCCCTCACGCTGAACCTCGTGACCAAGGGAACGACCTTGGGCGCGAACGACGACTATCAGACACCCGCCACCACGTCCTGCTACGCGGGAATCGGTCAGACTCCCACCACCGCCCCCGGCCGCGACGTCGTGTTCTCGTTCACCGCGCCGGCCGCCGGCAAGTACACGATCGAGGTCATTCAGCAGGCTCCGGGCGACGTGATCAGGACGCAGAATGAGGTCCTGTACCAGACTGACTGCGCGAACGCCGGAACCGTGAACTGCATCAAGGGCATCAATCGTCCGCAGTCGGCCGCGTTCGGCACGCCCGGCTCCGCCGTTGGAACCAGCAACAACCAATCGGAAGCGCTCGACTGCATCCCGATGACGACGGGGCAGACCGTGTTCGTCGTGTTTGACGACGCGTCGCCCGGGAAGTGCAGCGACAACAACCATGCCTGTTTCGCCACCTCCGATTGCGCGACCGGTGCGACCTGCACTCCGTCGCTCAATCCCGGCGGCGTGATGTCCCTCGAGGTGAGACCGTGCAATTCCGAGGTCGAGCCCAACGACACACCGGCCCAGGCCACGCCCTTGGTTTGCGGCATGATCGGTGAGAGCACCGCCGCTCCTGCGGCGCACTGCTACCTCGGCACGCGCGCCGGTCGCGTCTGCACACGCAGCACGTTCCTGGATCAGAGCTTCCCGAATTCAAACATGCGCTGCAGCATCTCGGGCGCCCAGTGCATCGTTGACACCGCCACCGGTATCGGCAATTGCGTGCTCCCGGGCGAGCTCTGCCAGCAACAAACCGATCTCGACTGCGATCCGCGCTGCGACGTCGGGCCCAACGCCGGCAAGTCCTGCACCGCGAACGCATTCTGTAACCCGGTCAGCGATCAGGGCGCGGTGTGCGCCGGCACGTGCCAGGTCGAATCCACATGCATCGTCACCGCGACCAACGTCAACACCGGAGTGGCCTGCACGCCGGTCTGCGTCGGCGGCCTCTTCCCTGGCCGGTACTGCTCGGGTTTGACCGGTTGTCCGGGTGGTGGCGTTTGCACCACGAGCGTGGCCGGCGTCAATTGCCCTTCCGGCCAGTCGTGCAGCCGCGTGTACAACGAAGGTGACGCCGACTTCTACAGCCTCGGCGTAGTTCCTACCGGCAACGCGATCTTCGCCGGCGTTGACGCGAAGGCGTCGAACGACTACGACTTCCGGATGCGTATCACCAACGACACCAAGACGATTCAGTTCGACGACGACGACGTGACCTCGCGAGGCGGCACGAACGCCCCGACGATCGCCGGAGCGCTCGGCGACGGAACGCCGGCCTACGTCAAGGTCAGCCGCACTCAACCCCGCAGGTCTTCGACCTACGAGCTTTACGCTCACGTCCGTCCGCCGCTCGCCGCGGCGCAGCTCGAAGACGAGAACGTCAGCCCGACGGGTAACGATAACTACTACCTCTGGCCCGGCGACCTCCTCAATATCAATGCCGTCACCGCCGGTGGTTACGTCCGAGGCACCTTCGCCTACAACCAGGACACCGACTGCTTCAAGTTCCTCGTCAACAAGGGTGACTTGATGGATTGGTTCGGCGCCGCCAACCCGCAGCGCACGGCCGGCGGCATCTCCCTCGTCGACATTCCGCAGCCGATCGTGTACGACGCGGAACCGGCCGGGATCTCGAACTTCGGCTTCGGCGCCAATCCGCGCAGGAACACCAACGCGAACGTGCAACAGCCCTCGCTGAACGCCCTTTCGCCGGCAATCACCTCGTCGTACTTCCAGTGGAGAGCGAGCTACACCGGTATGTACGAGGTCTGCTACTTCGCCGCGTCTCAGTTCTTGAGCCAGGGGGCTCCGGCCTACCCGAACAACTGGTCGGGCAGTATGACCTCCAACTGCGGTCCGGTTCAGAATGCGGGCCCGGGCACGACGACCGCCGACGTCTCGGTGACCAAGACCGGCCCTGCCGGTCCGGTGACCACGGGCGACTTCGTCACCTACACGATCACCATGACCAACAACGGCAGCCAGATCGCGCAAGAAGTGGCGTTCAACGACACGCTCGACGCGAACCTCACCTTCATCGGCCTGACGGTCGATGACACTCTCGGCGGCAACAACACCGCGTGCTACTCACTGCCGACCGCGGGCCTCAACGACGCGCCGATCTACTGCATCAACGCCTCCATGGCGCCCGGCAGCACCACGACCTACGTCCTGACCGTTCAGGTCAACAACTGCATCGGTGACGGCGTGACCATCGCCAACACGGCGACGATCACTTCGGTGTCGACGGACCCCGATCCGAGCAACGACTCGGCGACGGCCAACTTCACCACCGTGGCTGCCGCGAACAACGGCTGCACCGACATCGTCTGCAATAGCGGGGTGTGCATCGCCAATCTGTGCACCGCCAACGACCAATGCAACGCCGGTGCGTGTGTATCCGGCGCGCCGCCGAACTGCAACGACAACAGCCTCTGCACGGACGATTCGTGCAGCTCGGCCGTAGGCTGCATCAACGACTCCAGCCAGGCGGGCGATCTGTGCGATGACTTCAACGCGTGCACCACGAACGCGTGCGACCCCGTCCTGTTCTGCGTCTTCCCGCCGTTGCCCCCGACCACGACTTGTGACGACGGCCTGACCTGCACTCTCTCCGATCATTGCGACGGTGCGGGAACCTGCGGCGGATTGTCGGTTTGCGACGACGCCAACGCCTGCACGGACGACTTCGCCGACGAAACCAACGCCTGTGCCTGTTCGCATGCACCGTCGGCCGGCGGATCGGCCTGCAACGACAACAACGCGTGCACCGGAACGGTCGCCGCTCAGGATGCTTGCGACGGCGCGGGCCTGTGCGTCGGCGGTCAGCCGGTCGTTTGCGATGACAGCAACGCCTGCACCACCGATACATGCGACCCGACCCTGGGTTGCATCTACACCCCGATCGTGTGTGACGACGGCAACGCCTGCAACGGTGTTGAAACGTGCAGCACCGCGACGGGTTGCGTCGCCGGCACGCCCCTGACCTGCAATGACGGTAACGCCTGCAACGGTGTCGAGACCTGCGACCCGTCGACCGGTTGCGTCGGCGGCACGCCGGTGGTTTGCACCGCCTCCGACCAGTGCCATGTTGCCGGAACCTGCGACCCCGGAACGGCCCTCTGCTCCAACCCCAACGCGCCGAACGGAACCACGTGTAACGACGGCGACGCCTCGACCGACCCTGACGCCTGCCAGACCGGCGTTTGTGTCGGAACCCCGCTCTGCAGCGGTCAACCCACGCCGAAGAGCTCCGGGTACTACAAGAAGCTCTGCAAGGGTGGACACGGCAAGCCGAGTTCCACCGACGCGCTGACCGCGGCCGACGCGGCTTGCGTGGGCCAGTTGACCACGACGTTCGCAGGTATCTCGACCGTCGACGATATCTGCGCCGTCTACAACCAGGACTCGAGCAACCACGACACCAACGGTCCCGACTGCAAGGACTGCCAGAAGGGTGAACAGGAGCTGATGGGCCTGGCCCTCAACATCTGTCGCCAGCGTGTTTGCCAGACTCAAGAAGTCGATTCCGCCTGCGGTGCCGATCACGACTCTCACCACCGCGTGCTGACCACCGTTGGCGCCTCTTTGCACACGGCGGATTCGCTCCTTTCCAACCCGGCGAGAACCAAGGCCCAGTGCAAGGACGCACGCTGCCTCGCCAAGGAAATCAACAACGGAAAGGGTATCCACCACGTTTCGCTCATGCTTGCCAAGGAAGTCGGCAACAAAACGCGTCTGACCTGGGCGAGCCCGGTCATGGACGATGGCAGCGGCGAAGCCTCCAAGTACACGATCTGGCGGCGCGCGTTGAATGCCGACGCGGTGTACGTCAAGATCACGGAAACCACAGCCCTGACCTACGTCGATAACAACGCAGGGACGGGTAACTGGGAGTACGAGGTCACGTTCACGATCCAGCCCTAGGGGCTAGGTCACCTGAGTTCCTCGGCCCGGGCCGGTGCGAAAGCACCGGCCCGGGCCTTTTCTTTTTTGGCGGCCACTTTCCGTAATGCCAGCGGAAGCACTTGCGAGGTGGAACGGGTCGTCGCTTCCGTCGTAGAGTAGGCCGATGAGCACGCCTGCCGGTTCCATCAACCCTCGACTCGCTCGAGCCCTTCTGCTGATCTGCTTCTTCTTTTCCGGCTTCACCGCGCTGCTCTATCAGACCGTCTGGATGCGGCTGGCGCTCGCGAAGTTCGGCGTCAATAGCTCCGTCGTCGCGACCGTTCTCGCGGTTTTCATGTTGGGGCTCGCCACCGGCAGCGTGCTGGCGGTCCGGCTCGTAAAACGGGCAGAGGCCCGGTTCGGGATCGGCCCCTTGCGTCTGTACGCCCTGGCGGAACTCGTCGTCGGCATCGGTGGCCTGGCGGTGCCCGCACTGCTTTCCGCGGGCCGCGGAACTCTACTTGCGGTCGGACCTGCCAGCGGCGCTGTCTACACCGCGGGGAGCACGGCGCTGCTGGCGGCGATCCTCTTTCCGTTTTGCACCGCGATGGGTCTCACCTTTCCTTCGGCCATCGCCTTTCTCACGAGAGCCGGCGCGGCGGGGAAGGGGCGCGAGCCGTTCAGCGCGCTCTACCTCGCCAACGTCGTTGGGGCCTTGGTCGGCGCGGTGGCGACGCCGTTGTTCTTGATCGAGTTCTACGGTTTCCTTGCGACGTGCCGTGGCGCCGCGCTGCTCAACGTGATGATCGCCGTCGCGGCGTTCGCGGCCTTCCCGCGCGGCCGTCTCGTGCCCGCGGAAATCCCGGATCGCGTTGCCGCCCCCGCATTACGGGACCCGGCTTCGCGCGCCCGGAGGCTGGCGCTTCTCGTCACGGGGTTTTCGACCATGGGGATGGAAGTCGTGTGGATGCGCATCTACCCGACGGTCTTGGGGACGTTCGTCTACTCGTTCGCAACGATCGTCGCGATCTACCTTTTGGCGACAACACTCGGTTCGACCGTGTACAGGCTGCTCCGCCGGTACGATGTTGCGGGACGCATGGGGCTGTGGTTCCCATGGCTGGGCGCCGCCTCGCTTCTCCCTCTCCTCTCGGCGTCGGTCACCTTTCCGGCGATGAATGGGCTCCTCCGCGTTGCCCTCGGGCTCGTGCCGTTTTGTGCCTTGCTGGGCTTCCTCACGCCGGCGCTCGTCGATTCCGAAGCCGGAGACGACGCCGCCGCCGTCGGCCGCGCCTACGGGATCAACCTCCTGGGGTGCCTGCTGGGTCCGCTCGTCGCAGGATTCGTGCTGCTCCCCACGGTTGGCACCCGTGCCACGGCTGTCCTCCTCGCGCTTCCCCTCGTCCTGGTCATGGTCGCGCCGGCGGTCCGCCGCGGCAGTCACTTTGCGTCGAGTCTTGCCGCGCTCGCCGCCGCGGCAGGCGTGTTGTTCTCCACGACGCTCTTCGAGGAAATGTTCCCGAAGGCTCAGGTGCGGCGGGACCACGTGGCCACCGTGGTCGCCGTCGGAACGGGAATGGACAAGCAACTCTACGTCAACGGAGTGGGGATGACCGTGCTGACGACGGTCACCAAGATGATGGCGCACTTCCCCGCGGCGCACCTGGCCCGTCGCGACGGGCGGCCGTTTGACGCTTTGGTGATCTGCTTCGGAATGGGGACGAGCTTCCGCTCGCTGGCTTCGTGGGGAGCCAACGTCACGGCGGTCGAGTTGGTCCCGTCGGTTCCCGAGCTTTTCGGGTACTACGACCCCAAGGGACCCGAGCTCGTCCGCGCCTCAGCGGGGCGATTGCGCATCGTCACCGACGACGGCCGCCGCTTCCTCGACCGTTCGCGAGACAGCTTCGATCTCATCACCATCGATCCGCCGCCTCCCGTCGAGGCCGCGGGAAGCGGCATGCTCTACTCGAAGGAGTTCTACGTCAGCGCCAAGCGCAAGATGAAACCAGGGGCGATTCTCGAGACGTGGCTCCCCGGAGGCGACCGTGCGACGATCGCCGGCATGACGCTTTCCGTGCTCGAGTCGTTTCCCTACGTCCGCGTCGTGCGATCGATCGAGGGGGCCGGCTTTCACGTCATGGCCTCGAGTGAGCCCCTCCCGCGCCTCACGCCAGAGGAGCTCGTCGCCCGCATGCCCGAGGCGGCCGTTTCCGACATGCGGGAGTGGATCGACGCGCCCCCGGCGAAGTTTTTCGAGTACATGCTCGCGAACGAATACGTGGCGGAGTCGCTCTTACTCGACCACAGCCGGACGGCGACCCTGGCGATCACGGACGATCGCCCGGTGAACGAGTTCTATTTCATGCGCCGCTGGTTGGCGATGGGGACCACGCCTCTTACTTCGGAAGGCAAAGGACCTCCGGCCGCAGCCGTCCCCCGGTGACCGGCCAGAAGACGCCAGGGTCGTCAAACAGCGACTCTTTCGCGTCGTAGCTGTTCAGGATCGCCACGCCGTAACGCCCGTCGGACTCGAGCAACACGGCGGCGAACGTCTTGTCGGCGATTGCTTTTCGCATCTCGGCCTCGAGCTCGCGCCGCGCGGGTCCGTCGTCGTCG
>JANMVW010000146.1:0-6824 GCA_031393555.1 Acidobacteriota bacterium | reverse complement strand
CAGCATGCCGGTCGCCAGCAAACCGAAAATCGTTCTCATGGCAGGCCTTCGTTCGGCCCGGGGAAACTCCTGTTGGGGAGGGCCGGGCTGGCCTCAACCATGGCGAGGAACGTGCCAGCGTTGGGAGCACGTACGGCCAGCGCATTGGGCGCGGTGGCGGCGTTAGCGCGTGGAGTGGCGGACACGCGTGTGTCCGCGGGGAATCAGACTTTGCTGGTCACCAACGCGCGACTTCAGGCCTACTTGGGCTTCGATACCCCCAATTTGATTTCACCGATATCGCGGAACGTGAACTCCCTTTTCTTGAGATCGACGAATGTCATTTGGGTCACTGGCGCTTGCAGGGTTGTTGGCCACTGGAATATTTGCGTGCCGCCAGAGCCCCAGGTGTTGTCGCCATCTGCCCACTTGTATCGACCCTTATCGTTGCTAAGGACGATTTTGTCGCCCGACGCGAGTTCTAGTGTAAGTTCCCTAAATCCACTATTTATGATCGTAGATCCGCCCTTGTTCGGAGTGACTTCGACCACATACACACCCTCCATGAGCGCTGCGGGAATCGTCCCATCGTAGGCCACGTCAAAGTCGATTTTTTGCTCTTTGTCATCAACAAGAAGCTTCCAGTACAAAATTTTCGCCGTATTTTTGGCGTCCGGCGGCGGCGTGATGATGATCACCGGGCCACCACTGCCGCCGCCGGTCCGAATCCGCCAAAGAAGCCACAGTGCGATCAGGAAAATCGTCGACAACACCGCGACGATTCCGAAATTCACCATCATTTGCTCCTCAACTGCCGCTCGAGCGCGTCGAACAGGGGGCTCAAATCGAGCCGCCTTTGGACCGAGTCTCGGCGATCTTCGGGGGCCGAGTCAACATATCTCTGCAGCGCCGCCCGTCCCTTCGCGGCCAAGCGGGCACCCTCCTCTGCAGCGCTGGTTGTGGCAACGAGCGCCGCGCACGCGCGCGCTAGTGCCAGCGGGAGGGACATGCGCTCCGCCTCGTCGACGGCGCGGCGACCTTCCCGCGCGGCACCATCGAGATTCCCGGATGCGGCCATGGCATCGGCCCAGCCGGCCCGCGCCGCGGTCTGTTCGGGTGGGTCCGCCGTGGGTTCTTCGATCGAGCGCCTGCAATAATCAGCCGCGCGAGCTGCGTTTCCAGCGTTTCGGGCAATTTCGCACGATGTCAGGAATATCTCAGCCGTCGGGCCCTGGAAATTGCTCCCCGCGGTCGCCTGTCGAAGGGGAGCCAGCCGATTCTCGGCCTCCCTCCATCGACCTCGGGTTGCGTCAAGCGCAACGCGAGCCAATGCGATGTGCGGCGCGAGAGCTTCGAGCCTTCCTTGCTCCACTCCCTCACCCCTCCCCAGATCCTCAGCCTCGTTCACGGCCGCCTCGGCCTGCTCGTGCAGTGCCAAATCGATGAGGATTCGGGCATCGAGGACCAGTGCGAAGGCGAGGAGGACGCGATCGTTTGCCTTGCGATCGACCTCCACCGCGTTCCGGACCGCGACGGAAGCCTCTTCGATCCTCCCCATGTCCCGCAGCACACCGGCGAGTCTGTTGTAGGCGTATCCAAGTTTCGAGCCACCCAACCGCGCGAGATCCGTGGAGGCGACGATTTCGCGATATGCCCTGACAGCCGCTGCTAGATTCCCGATGCGAGCATCGTCATCGGCGATGAACGTGAGTGCGAGCAGCTCCCCCTGCTGACTACCAGTCTCACGGGCCATGACGAGAGCTTCTTCTGCGAGGCTCCTGGCCTCGCTTCCACGGCCCGTGCCTCCCAAAAGGCCGGCGAGGTTGAGGGTGGTGCTCATCAATAGCCGCGAGTTTTCCAGCTGCTCCCCCAGGCGCCGCGCCTCGCGAAAGCGCTGCTCGGCGTGCGGCAGATCTCCGCTCTGGTAGAGCGTGCCGCCCAGACTATCCAGAGTATTGACCACCAAACGGTAGTTTCCGGCGGCGCGTGCGGCAGCCAGAAGAGGGAGGTAGGCATCCTCCGCTGCCTTCAGGTTACCCACCGCCAAGTCGGCATCGGCCGCTCCCTTCCTGGCGCCGACGGCGAGCGCGTCGAGCCCCTCGGCGTGCAGGGCGTCGGCGGCGGCGCCGTAGTCCTTCTTGGCCTCGTCGTACTTCCCGAGCACGAACGCCGACTTTGCTCGCGCCTCAAGAACCTTAGCTCGCCCTACAGGGCTACCGAGTTCCGCGAAGAGTGCATCGGCCCGCTCGAGCTCCGCCGCGGCGTCGTCGGTGCGCTTGGCCGCTGCCAGTGCGCGGGACTTCGAAATGTGGGCACGCGGATCGCTCCGGTCGAGCCCGAGGGCCAGATCCGACTCCGCCAACGCCTCGTCGGTCTTCGCGGCGTCGAGCAGCACTTTCGAGAGAGCCATTCGGCTCTCCGGATCATCCATGATGCGAGCAGCCAGATCGCGCCGCGCTGCCAGTTCCCCCTTGAGGTCGGAGACGATCATCGCGTGAGCGGCGCGAGCTTGGAGGACCAGCACTTGCGGCGCGTCCGCGCCCGCGCGTTCCGCCGTCCGCAACGCCCGCTCCGCCATCTCTCGGGCGCGCTTTCCATATCCCGCACGGTCGAGCGCTTCGGCAAGGCGAACTTGCGCGAGAAGGAAACCGGAGTCGAGCGTCAACGCCTTCTCGAGCTTCTCGATGGCGGCGTTGTAGCGAAGCTCGCGCGTGTCCTTTCGGGCCGCCTGCTCCAGCAAACGCGCTTCTTCGGAGGTTGACGTCAAAAGCGCCAGGCCGGGCCCAGCCTCCGGGGCCTTGCCCCCAGGGGGTGTCAACTCGCCGCGCAGCAGCGCGCCCGCTCGTTCGGCGATGGCCGTGCTCGACGCGGCGGACGCGCGGAGCGTTGCGGTGGGCTCCTTGGCATCGTCACGGTACAGGGCCACGGTGGCCTGGAACGAATCTCCTTCTTTATAGAGCGCTCCCGCGACGATCCAGTCGACGTGCGTCGCCTGCCTCATCCGTTTCAGGGAGCTAGATCGCGATGCCAACCCGCCCAGCCCGGCGAGGATCTCGTCGACTCGCTCGCCCGAAAGGCACCGGGCGAGGCTCGACGTGTTCAGGTCCGCCGCGATCAGATCCGCCACCATTCGCCCGCGCAGGTCGCCGTTGGCCTCACCCGTCCGGTCCTCGAACGGCAGCACCGCGATGACGGGCCGGCCACCGGTGGGCGGTCCGCGGCGAGGCCAGCGGCTGACTCCGAAATAAACACCGACCACAAGCACCGATGCGGCGACGACGACCGCGGAGCCGACGACGAGCCGACTCAATCGGCGGGGGGTTGGAACCGGGGGCCGCTCGTCGCCGACGACCGGAAGGTCGTCGAGGATGGCCGAGGAGTTCGGGTAGCGGTGTTCGCGGTTTTTCTGGAGGAGCCGCTCGATCACGCTCCGAAGCGGTCCCGCCCCGGAGAGAGACGGATGCTCCGTCCCGCCGCCGGGCGGATCGGTCAGGATCGCGGAAGCGGTCTGCAGCATCGAGTCGCGCTGGAATGGATGAACTCCGGTGACCGCCTCGTAGAGCAAGACGCCAAACGAGAACAGATCGCTCCTCGCGTCCAACGGCTGTCCGCGGAGTTGCTCCGGCGACATGTAGGGAACCGTGCCCGCGATCGCGCCGGCAGGCACGGCGGTCTCGGTGGACATCGAGGATGCGGAAGGATCACCCCCCGGAGGAGAAGCCAGAGACAGTTCCTGAGCGAGGCCGAAATCCATCACCTTGACGTGCCCCGTGACTCCGACCATCACGTTGCTCGGTTTGAGATCTCTGTGAACCAGCCCTGCTCGATGGATGGCGCCGAGAGCCTCTGCGATCTCGCGAGCGTAGCTCGTGATGCGCTCGACGCCGGGACGGTCCTCCCGGACGACGTGATCCAGACGGCGCCCCTCGATGTACTCCATGACGACGAAGGGGCCTTCGGGGACGTCCAGAACGTCGAGGACGGTGGCGACGTACGGATGGGAAACCCGGCAGGCGCGACGCGCCTCGCGCAAAACGGTTTTTCGGGCGAGGGCGTCCGAGGCCATCGTGCGCGAGAGCGCCTTGATGGCCACCGTCCGATTCAGCCGCTTGTCGTCCGCGCGGTAAACGACGCCCATGCCGCCTGCCCCGACGCGTTCGAGAATTTGATACGCGCCGAACGTACGACCTTCCAGACCTTGGGGGCCGTGTTCGCCGAGATGTCCCAATCGCGTTTTCCCCCCGGTTCGAGCGAGGCAACCGTTGCTCTTTTGGCGCGAGAGTATTCCCGTGCTCCGGTTTCCGTCAATTGGGTTGGAGATCTGGGTAGACTCCACTGCGGGTTCCCTCATAATGTCGGGCCATCGAGGGGGGCCTTATGCCGAAAATCGTCCGAAGCATCGGCGCTGTGATCGCTGGTTTTGTCGCCGCCAGCGCGGTGATGATGTTGATCGAAACGGTGAATGGTCACGTCCTCTATCCCGAGTTGGGGAAGATGGCGGAGGGGGTGACCGACAAGGAGGTGATCAGGGCCATGTTGGCGAGCGCCCCGGTCGGCGCGCTCCTGGTCGTCATCTTCGGCTGGGTGCTGGGGAGTCTGGTGGGGGGATTCGTTGCCGCGTGGATCGGCCAAGACGCGCCCGTGCGTCACGCCCTGATTCTCGGCGGGTTGCTCACGCTGGCCGGGGTTGCCAACAATCTCATGCTCCCGCCGCCGGGATGGTTCTGGATCCCTACGCTCCTCGTATTTCTTCCGGCCGCCTACGCCGGTGCCCGGTTGGCGCCAAGCGGAAGCCAGACGAGGACCTAAACGCCCCCCCGGCCCAACGGCCTTGACTCATCGAACCTCGAGCCGATATTGCCCCCCGGGGGGGGCATGGCCACAATTTTGCTGTTGGGCGCGGAGAAGTCCAAAACCTCGGGAATCGAGTCGCTGCTCCGCCAGGACCGCCACACCGTCTATCTATTAAGAGAGGTGGAGCGCTGGCACACGGCTGCGACGACGCGTGAATTCGATCTGATCGTCACCGCGATCCGCGCCTCCGAGCCGATCCTCACCGCCGGGAACGGAAGGGCTCACGGTTTCCCGGCCCCGATCCTGATCGTCCAGGAAGACCCCAACCGTCCGAACGCCATGCGCGGGGACGATCGCGTCGTCGACCGGATCTCGATCCCCTTCACGGCCGAGGACCTGCTGGCTCGCGTCGACGCGCTGACTCGCGTGCGACGGATCGTGCGGCAGTTGAGGGCCGATTCCCTTTGCAACGATCGTGGCTCCCAGAAGGCCGAGGAGCCGGACGGGATGTTCTCGCACTTCGCAAACCGGGTTTCGTCGATCTTGAACGCTCGGATCACGGGGTTTTCAAGACCTCCGGCCTCCTACGTCGGGGTGGCGACACGAGTCGCGGCGTGGGCCGATCGCCGCGACGCCTTCGAGCCGGGCCACTCCGAACGCGTTTCGGCCTACGCCGCGATGATCGCGGACGGTATCGGGTTGTCGCGGGACGAGACCACGACCACCGTGCGCGCGGCCAAACTGCACGACATCGGAAAGGTCGCGCTGCCGCTGGAGATCCTCCGCCAGAAGACTCCGCTCATCGGCAATCAGAAACGCCTCCTCGAGACTCATCCGGAGCGCGGCGCAAGCATCCTGCAGTCGCTTCATGCGGACCCATCGATCGTCGACGCGATCCGCCACCACCACGTGCGCTTCGACCGTAAAGGGCAAGGCCCGCAAGGCGTGCACAACATCCCTCGTTCCGCGCGCGTCGTGGCGGCGGCCGAGGTGTTTGACGCGATGACATCGTCCCAGTTTCGGCCGGCGTTGACGAAGGAGGCTGCGTTGGAACGGATGAGCGGCCTGCGGGGCGGACAACTCGATCCGGACTGCGTCGATGCCCTGATCGCCGCTCTCAAGCCCCGTCCCGAGAAGATCCGGGTCGCCCATCGACTGCGCTGAGGGCACGAGCCATGACCGACCGGACGACGAGGTAGACCCCGAACAGGATCAAAGCGGCGGGCCACCAGTCGTTGACCCATTCCAGGGAGACGCCGAAAACGGTGTGCGACAAGAGCACGCCGCCCGCCGCGGCGATCGCGAGCCCTCCCGGGATCGAGCCCTGCAGGGCGGGGGTCTTGAAGTCTTCGGGAAGCTCGATGCCTATCCGGCCCGCCAGCGCTTCGTTGTAGAGCATCGCGCGACGGCCCGCATCGACGATGTTGTAGAGCCAGAAGAACGCGAGGAACAACGCGAACAGCGGCGTCAGGGGTTCGATGTCGACGCTCAGGAGGGCGATCAGACTGCTGACGACGATCGCATGGATGAAGCCGCGCTGATAGTACCCGACGTAGATCTGCCCTAATCCCGGCATCGCGGAGAGAAACGCAGCGAACAGCGGCGACTTACGACGCGGATCGCCTGTGAGGCTCATGGCGGGAACGGTGACGTAGGTCGCTGCGGGCTGGGGTTCTGTCATGGTTTCTCCTTCTCCAGTAGAGACGCGGCGCGATCCAAAAGGATCCCGGCCTCGGAGCGTAAATTGTTGATGACGGCGCGCGAGTCGAGCGAGGCGGACACCAGGCTCAAGACGACGACTCCCACGTAGGCCGCTTCCGATGCGAAACGCGGGCGAAGCATCCACTGGCGCCAGATCTCGGCCCAGGGCGTGCGCCGCTGCGCGCGAGACGTCCGCGCCAAGACCGCGATCACCCATGAGGCCGGCGGTTCGGCGGCCACGGGAACGAGCATGAGACCCATCGGCTCGACCAGACTTCCGCACGAGGCGCACGACGCAATATGAGCAACGCAAAGCGCGTGCTCCTCGCGGTCGAGCGCGCCGTCCAGCA
>JANMVW010000142.1:0-5239 GCA_031393555.1 Acidobacteriota bacterium | reverse complement strand
CGGCCTTGGATCCAACCCGAGGCGTTCGATCCGACGAAACACCCGGGTGCCTATCGGCTCACCCAACCGTTCCAGTTCCTTGCGCGCGCTTCGGGCAAACGTGATGGCGTAGGTCGGCATCTACCGACGCTTGCCGCGAAGGAGAAGCCGTCGCCGTACGCTTTCCATAGATTCTCGGGGCTCTTTGGCCCGCGAGCTCGCAACCGCAACGTCGTAGAAGTCCTCCCAGAGTTCGGCGTTCTTCTTGAGGTCGATCAGCACCGCTGTCTTCTCGCCGTCATCGTCGATCAGAAACTGAACGCCTCTCATGATTGCCCCCTTCGACCTCGAGCGCTCAAGTATACCCGCAGGCCGACGGTGGTCTCCGCCACGCTCAACGGCTGTGTCGAATTGGCGCCGGCACCCAGACGTGAACGGGGGCCCTGCTGATGACCTGAGCGCGCTCGGCCTCGAGCGAGGTGTCGGAGGACAAAACGGCGTTCGTTCGCATCGCGGTGAGTATGGACCCGGGAGCTTCCCTCCGACCCGTTGACTCGCTCGCGGTGCCACCCGCATAATCCGCGCGTTCCGGTCCCAGGGCGCGCTCCAGAATCGTTACTTGTCACAAGCCCCCTCGATGCTTTCTTAGGCCTCGGGTTTGTCGGCGTTCGCCCGCGCGAATACCGATGGTTGCTGGGTTGGGGTGGTCGTAGTTTTCCGCTTGACGCTTCGTGTCTCACGCGCGAAGCGTCGATGGAGTAGATCGATGACGACGATCCTTCTCGGGAAGGAGTGTTCCACTTTCCTCGAGACCGACGAGTCCGTCTTGCAGCGCGGCGACGTGCGCCTCGTGTGGGCGGAGTCCGTCGAGGCGTTCGTTCCGTTGGCGCGCGAGCACCGGCCCGACCTGTGCGTGCTCGATCCGCAGGTCCCTGGGTTCGACGCGTTCGACTGCGCGCGCGAGATCCTGGAGGCCGTCGGCGAGGGCGTCAGCGTGCTCCTCATCGGGAATACCGCGGACGGCGAGCGCGCGGAGGCGGTGGGGATCGCGGGGATCGTCTCGCGGCCCCTGACGCGCGAGCGCCTCGTCGAGGCGATACGCCGCTACCACCCGATGGTCGAGCGCGAAAACGACCGCGCCGAGGTGGCGATCAAGGTCGATTTCGTCTGCGACGGGGTCTCCGGGCTCGCGTACACGAGAGACCTGTCCACCGACGGGTGTTTCTTGCACCTGCACGAGCCCCTGGCGCTTGGCGCCGTGCTCACCCTGGCGTTCCAGCTTCCGGCGCCCGGCGCTCGCGACGTCAAGGTCGAGGGCGAGGTGGTCCGCCTCCAGCCCCCGGCCCTGCAGCGAGGCGGCTCCGCGGGGCTGGCCGTGCATTTCACCACGATCACCGCCGCCGATCGCGGCGAGATCGGGCGGTTTCTCCGCTCCCGCCGGCGGGGGGTCGCATGAACGAGCCCCGGCGCGTGCTCGTCGTCGACGACCAAGAAGACATCCGGGACATGGCGAGGCTCGTACTGACGGGGGCCGGCTACGAGGTCGTGACCGTGGCATCGGGGCGCGAGGCGCTGTCGTCGGCGCGCGCGTCGTCGTTCGACCTCGTGCTGCTCGACATCAACATGCCCGAGCTCGACGGGTGGGCGACCCTGCGCCTGCTGCGCGCCGACGAGTCGCTCGACTCCCTGCCCGTGGCGATGTTCTCGGTGAAGTCCGAGGTGCGCGACAAGGTGGCCGGTTTGAAGGACGGCGCGATCGACTTCATCACGAAGCCGTTCGGCGTCGACGAGTTGGCGTCCCGGGTCTCCCGCATTCTCGCCGCCGCTGCGGGCGACGCTTCCGCGGTCCCAACCGCTTCCCCACGGTGAGCAGCATGGACCCGATCCGCCCCGACGACGCGCTCGAGCATTTTCGCAATGGCTACCTCAAGTTGCGCAGCGCGCTTCACGACAGGACCACGCGTTTTCCCGCGTACCCGATGTTGTTCGACGAGCTCCGCACGCTCCTGGACGCGCGCCGCCACTTGGGCGTCATCCACATCGAGCCGGCGAACATAGGCCTCGTCGAGTCGCTCTACGGGTGGCAGGTGTTCGACCGCACGATGGCGCAGTTGGCGGGCGTCGTGAAGGCGCTCCCGGGTCAAGAGCTGCCCGTGGGGTCCTTGCTCGCCGTGGGCGGCGTTCCTGGCGACCGTTTCGTGGTGTTCGTTCCCGACGACATGACGGGGCGGCTTTTGACCCATGACGATCTGGCCGCGATGGCCGCGGCCGTGAAGGTCCGGCTCGAAGCCGCGTTGCACGACGAGCCGTTCGCGACGCTGGCCCCTCGCCTGGTCGTGAAGGTCGGGCACGCGTTTCTCTCGGAAGACCCGTTCTACCGCTTCGAGCGCCGTGTGCACTCGGCCGTCGAAGAGGCGCGCTCGCTCCAGGACGAACGAGAGCGCAACCGCGACCGCGTCTGGGGCGCCGAGCTGAAGAAGGTCATCCGCGAAGCGGGCATCCGCACCGTGTGGCAGCCGGTGGTCGAGCTGCCATCGGGCGCCTACCACGGCTTCGAGGCGCTCTCGCGCGGCCCGAAAGACAGCATGTTCGAGATGCCGCGCGCGATGTTCGCGCTGTCGTCGCGCGTCGGCTCCTCGGGGGATCTCGATCGCCTGTGCCGGGTGTCCGCGATCCGCGAAGGGAGCGGCGTCGGACCGGCGCAGAAGCTCTTCTTCAACGTCCTGCCCACGACGCTGTCGGGTTCCGGATGGAGCGCAGGCGAAGTGCCGGAGCTGCTTGCCGCGGCCGGGCGCGCCCCCGCGGACGTCGTCGTCGAGGTTTCGGAGCGCGCGATCGGCCCCGACGCCGCCGGGCTACTGACCGCCTGGGATGCGCTCCGAAGCGAAGGGTTCCAGTTGGCGCTCGACGACGTCGGAACGGGGCGGGACGGCGGCGAAGCGCTCGATCGCCTGCGGCCGGACTACCTCAAGATAGACGCCTCGGTGGTGCGCGGGATCGATACCAACCTCATCAAGCAGGAAATTTTCTCGACGATCGCCCGGGCGGGGGACACGATCGGGGCCAAGCTCGTCGCCGTGGGCGTCGAATCCGCGGAGGAGGCGGCGACGCTGCGCCGTCTGGGAGCGCGGTACGCCCAGGGCTACCACTTCGCGGGGCCGGCCCCTCGTGAGCGGTGGGCGCCGTGATTTTCTCCGAGCTCGCGACGACGATCGTCCTCATGGTGTCGGTCGTTCTCTTGACGGCGTCGCTCACCGTCGCGATCGTGGTCGCGCTCTCGCGCCGCCGGCACAAAGACGCCCAAGAGATCGTCCTGTTGCTCGAGCAGATGCGCTCCGGCCGCGTACGAACGCGCCTCGACCTCGACGCCCGGTCGCCGTTCGCTTCGATCGCCGAGTCGGCGAACCGGCTCGGCCAGGATCTGGGCGTCAAATGGTCCCGCGCCGAAAACGCCAACGAGGCGTTCGATGCGCTCCAGGACGCCGCGCGGGGCTATGGGGTGATCGCCACCGACGCCGACGGGGATCTGCGCGGGCTGTCGCCGGGGGCGGGGCAGTTGTTCGGCTGGGACGAAGACGCCGTCGTCGGCCGTAACGCGTCGCTGCTGTTCGATCCGGCGTCTTGGAAAGAGCTCCTGCCGAAGCTCGCGCGACGGAGCTTGCGCGAGCGCGGCGTCGAGACCCGGGCCGTGATGGCCCGTCACGACGGAACGCACTTTCACGCCAGGCTTTTCGTTCGCGTTCTGCGAGGGCACGGCGACGAGTCTTCGGGGTTCCTCCTCGTCGTGCAGGACGTGTCCGAGCAAGTCAAGGTCGAAAGCGAAGCGCGCGCGGCCGAGAGCCTCTCGCGCGGGATCCTCGAAGACCTTCCGGCCGGTATCGCCTTGCTCTCCGGCGGGCGGATCGTCTATGCGAACCCGGCCCTGCGGACGCTGCTCGAGCTGCCCGAGTCCGAGGTTGCGGGCTTCGCGCTGCGCGAGCGCATCGCGACGTCGCACGTGCTGCTCGTGCAGGACGCGCTCGCCAAGCTCGAAGCCGGTGTCCCGGGCGCACCCCTCGATGCGATCGTGACGATACGAGATGCCTCAGGGCGGGCCGCGCGCGAGGTCCGCTTCGCCGGCGTGTCCCATACGCACGAGGGACGGCCCGCGGTTTTGGTCGTCCTCAAGGACGAGACGGCGGCGCGGCGCCTGGTGCGGACGCTCGCCGCCGAGGAGGCGAGGCTGAGCGCGGTGCTCGACGCCTGGGACGACGCGGTGGCGCTCATCGAAGAAGACGCCTCCGGCGCGCGCGTGCGCCTCGCGAACCGGGCGTTCGTCTCGCTGTTTTCTCTGACGCGCTCGGAGGTCGCGGGGACGGCGGAGCGCGACCTGCTGCGCGCGCTGCGCGAGCGTGGAGACGAGGGGGTCGCGGCCGCGGCCTGTCTGGCCGCCTCGCCGGGTGGCCCGGCGAACGACACGGTCGCGACCGGAGAGCGCTCGCTCGCGATTTCGGCCGCGCCTCTCGCGACCGCCGGGGGCGCCCTTCGGATGCGGATGCTCGTGGTGCGGGACGTCACGGCCGAGGCGGCGGCCCGGCGAGCGCAAGGTGACGAGGCGGAGCAGTGGCGGCAGCGCCACGAGGCGGTCGTGGCCTCGTACGCGTCCCTCACGGCGCTTCACGAAGAGCTCTCCGCCCGGCGTCAAGAAGCCGAAAGACTCAACACCGAGCTGCGCACGCTCGACGGCATGAAATCCGATCTATTGGCGAACGTCTCGCACGAGTTGCAAACTCCGCTCGTGTCCGTCCGCGGCTACACCGAGATGATGCTCAAAGAGCGCCTGGGCTCGATCAACGACGAGCAGAAAAAGGGCCTCACCCTCTCGCTCAAGAACATCGACCGCTTGATCGCGATGATCGACAACCTCCTGGCGTTCGCCCGAGTCGACCGTGAAGGCGGAGAGCTGAAGCTCACCTCCTTCCCGGTCGCGGGCGTCCTCGACGAGGCGCTGGCGGTGCTTCGCGAAAAAATCGAGGCGAAGACGCTTCGCGTGACGCGCCACATCGACGACCCCGCCCTGACGGTGCGCGCCGATCGCGACAAGATCCTCCAGGTGTTTTTGAACCTCATCGGCAACGCCGTGAAGTTCTCACGGGAGCGGGGGTCGCTCGAGGTCGTGGCCGCGCGAGGGAAGCCGGGATTCGTCCTCGTCCAGGTGTGCGACACGGGGGTGGGGATCGCGAAGGAGGACCTGGACCGGGTCTTCGATCGTTTCTATCAG
>JANMVW010000090.1:0-3134 GCA_031393555.1 Acidobacteriota bacterium | reverse complement strand
CGTCGAAGAGGCGCCTGCGTCGGTTTTCGGCAAGATCATGTCGATCAACGACGACTTGATGTGGCGCTACTACTTCCTGTGCACCGACGTGTCGGCATCCGGTATCGACCAGATGAAGCGGCTCGTGAAAGACAAAACGCTTCACCCCAAAAAGGTCAAGCAAGGCTTGGCGATGCGGATCATCACCGACTTCCACGGCGAAGAGGCCGCGCGCCTCGCCTTGGAAGAGTTCGAGCGCGTCTTCACCGCGGACGGCACGCCCGACGCCGTGCCGGAGTTCAAGATCGCCGCGGTTGACGGCAAGGCGTTCCTTCCCAAGCTCCTGGTGGATTGCGGCCTCGCCAAGTCCAACGGCGAGGCCATGCGGCTCATCGCGCAGGGAGGCGTGAACATCGACGGCGCGAAGGTCGCCCCCGGCACGAGAGACGTTCCGGCGGCCGCGGGGGCGACGGCGTTGATCAAGGTGGGACGGCGGCACTTTGCGAAGGTGACGTTCTCCTGACTGTGAGTGCTTCGCTGAGCCGGGGGAGAGCACGCCGGTGCGAACTTTCAAGTTTGTCGTCGAGCGCGATCTGGCCACCGGCCACTTGATCGGCTACGTACCTGGCTGGCCGGGTGCTCACACCCAAGGTGCCGACATCGGAGAGGTTCAAGAGAACCTCGGCGAACTGATAGGGATGTTGCTGGAAGATGGCGAACCCGTGCTGGAATCCGAGTTCGTTGGTGTTCGTACGATCCAGATTGCATAGGCGTCGGTATGGTCCTTGTGCGCCGCCGCGCGTTCGGTTCCCGAAACCGCTCTGAAACGGCGCCAACTGGATCGAATCCAAACAAAATATCGCAATTACGAGCTTTTTCTTCGAGTTGGGGTGCTTTGGCGGCTGCGAAAGGCGTTGAGCCACGAATTCGACCTCCTAGGATCGTCCAGGAGACGCGATCGCGGCCCCAGCCGAGCTTCTGGACCCCCGAAATCGACGAAAACAGGGCGAAATAGCTCGTTCGCCAGGCCTACACTCCCAACCGATGACGCAACGTCTCCGGATTGCCCTGACCACATCGCTCGTGATCACGCTTCTCGCCACCGGCTGCGCGCACAAGAAGCCCGCTACGACGGCAGCACCCGCCCCGTCATTGCCTGAAGGCAAGACGACCTACTCCTACATCTTCGATCCCTCAAACCCCGCGTTGGGCCTCCCGGAAGACGTGCAGTTCTCACGTCCGCGGCCGACAGAAACGACGACGCTTCCGAATTACCCCGAGCGCGCGCTCGCCGCACACGACGGGCCGCACCGCGAGATCGTGCGCATCGTGATCGACACGCACGGCATCGTCAGCCAGGTGGGGGATTCGCCGATGGGACAATCGGACGGCGGCCCTT
Source organism: Acidobacteriota bacterium (assembly GCA_031393555.1). Lineage (GTDB taxonomy): Bacteria > Acidobacteriota > Polarisedimenticolia > Polarisedimenticolales > DASRJG01 > DASRJG01. The sequence continues at coordinate 1,756 of JANMVW010000090.1, read as the reverse complement.
TCGCCGAGGAGTACCGCCGCGCGGTCGACGACGCGGTTCGAACGTGGCGCTACCAGCCTGGGGTGCTGCAGCACGTCGTTCCAGGGCACGACCTCGACGCCGATGGCAAGCCCGACTACAAGGTCGTGACGTCGTGGGATCTGATCGCGGTCTACTACGACATCCGCTTCACGTTTGAGATCGTCGACGGGAAGGGTGTCGTGAAGGCGGCACCGTGATCGGACGCGGGCGGCGAGCACCCTCCCGGACCCGATGGCCGGAAGATGTCCGGTAGGAACAAACGATTTGGTTGTAAAAAGCGTGCCGGAGGAAACGATGTGTGGCAATCAAGTGACCCTCATGCTTGCCTCGTTTGTCGTGCTGGCTGCGACGGTAAGTTCCGTTTCTGCCGTCCCGCCGCCGCGATGTCGAAGGAACTCGTCGACGTTGAGCGGTGGGTCGAGGACGGGTTGGCGAGGGAGTTCGTCCCAATGACAATCGACGCGACAGGCGACCCGTGCGTCCAGATCGTCGACGTGGTGAAAGCCGGTCGACTTCGGCAGCCTGTCGTCGACTATCGCGTGACGGCTCGCATCGGGGACGAAATTGTGGCGCAGGAGCGGCGGGCGCTGCGCGTCGGGACAACCGCCCAGGACCTGTAGCCGATGAGCCGCGGCCTTCGATTCACCACGCTCCTCGCGATCATCGCTCTGGTCGCTGCTGTAGAGCTTCGCGCCGGCGCGATAGAAGTCAGCGTCGAGGAGCGCGGTGCGGGGCCCGGGCCGGATCAGATGGTCACGCTCTATCCCGTGACGTCGGACATTCAGGTAGACCCCTTGTATTTCTACAACACGCGGCCGGCCGGGCGTTGCACCACGGGTCCGACCGGACGATGCCAGATCGCTGGGCTGCGCGTCGGCGCCTATGTCCCTTTTCTCTTTCCGATCGCGGATTGGAACCTGGTCGCGCCGATCGGGCCGCCGATGGTCGCCTACGGCACGGTCACGCTCGCAAAGCCGGACGCCCTCGCGCGTCTGCGAATCGAGTTGCAGCGCGGCGTGCGCATCCAGTTCAGGGTGGTGTCCGAGAGCGCGGCGATTCCGAAGCGCAGCCGGGTCGAGCTCAGCAACGACGGCGGGGAGAAGGCCGAGGCGGCGCTCGACGCGAGCGGCAGGGGCCAGATCACGCTCTCCTCCGGACGCTGGGTCGCGCACCTGGCCGGTCCCGCGGGAGCGCGGATTGTGATGGTCGAGCTGGACGGCGGCGAGTTGACGACCGTCGATATGCTGATCGATTTGGTCGCACCGTCGTCCGACAGGTTCGTCACGTGGACGCTGAGCCCGCCGTGCCGCGTCCGCGGACGGGTGACGACGAACACCGGCAATCCTCCGAGGGTTGGGATCCAGGCGACCCTGGTCACTCCGGGGACTTGGGGTGCCTCGGCGCTCTGCCGTGCGACCACCTGTGCTCCACCCGCGATGGCATCTGTGGACCCCACGGGGAACTACTTCATCGAGCTGCCGAGCGGAACCTGGCGCCTCGCGCCCACCGGCACATCCCTTCTCGAGTCGGATCCGCCATTTGGCGAGCTGTCCTGCGGCGAGGGGCAGGACGTTCGCGCCGACTTCACGATTCGTGAAAAGGACGGTGGCGAGGAGCCGAACGTCCTCGTGGTCGGGGTTGTTGGCGACGACGACCGACCGGTGCCGGAGGTGCCAGTCGAGGTGTGGCCGTCCAGGGGGAACCTCGACGTCTCTCGTCCGATCGCAACGGAGAC
>JANMVW010000064.1:0-5264 GCA_031393555.1 Acidobacteriota bacterium | reverse complement strand
CCAGCGCATCCTCGCCCAGCGACTGTTCCCGAGCCGCGAGCCCGTGTCGGAGTCTGCGCGACGCGTCTATCAGAAGCTGTGGACGCCCGGGCTCCCCCGGTTCGAACGACGCCACGCGGCCTGATCCCAACCGATCGTCATCGAGCGAACGATTCTACGGGTCTTGGGGGTCCCGATCCCTCTACGTCAGTCAACAAGCTTGCGGCCACCGTGCGGCGCTAAGCCGCGCGCAGAATCTCGAGGAACGACGGATCCGGCGCGAACGTCAGCACGCGATGCGGCACGGCCCCCGCGAGGAACGGAACCAGCGCGTCCAGCCGCGTGTCTTTCCCCCACGCGCTCGCGAGAAAAGGCAGGTTGGCCGCGAGGAGCGCTTCGGTCGCCAGGCGTCCGACCGGATCGAGGCGAGCGGTTGTCCCCCAGCAGGCGTGGAGCAGCGCGGCGACGGGCCACCGCCCTGGACCCAGCCGCGTGGCGTCGTGCGCGCGAATCGGCGAGCCTAACAGTTCGAGGCCTCCCGACACGCCGTCGACGAGCACGGTGTCGTCGCTGATCACCCGCGCTCCCCCCGCGCTCGCCGCTCGCGCGAACGTCGACTTCCCGGCCCCCTCCGGACCGATCAAAAGGAAAGCCCGTTGGTCGACGACGATGCCGGCTGCGTGAAGGAGCGCCCCCGGACGCGACGGCAGTCGCACCGCGAGAGCCGCGGCGATCAGGTTGACCAAGCCCCAGAAACGCCACGAGTCATCGCCTCGCCCCAGGCTGACGCGCGCGGTCCCTGCGGCGTCGATCGCGAGCTCTCCTTCGTCGGAACGGAATCGCCCCCCGCCGTCTCGCAGCTCGCCGGTGACGGACTTGCGCATCGGACGACCCGTCACGATCGTGTGGTCGGAAGCGGCCACCGCGACGTCGAGCCACGGCGTCGCGTTCCGGCTCGTGAGAAACGGCGCCCACTGCGACGCGACCATTTCGGCCAGCGCTTCGTCCAAGCCGCGGAAACGAACGCAAAGCCCGGATAGATCCGCGACGAGGGCGCCCGAGGCGTCGCTCATAGCCCCGCCACGTCGATCGCGTCCCAATACGAATCGTCTTTCTTGAAGTGGAGATGAAAGAGAGGGACGCCGGAGAACGCCGCTTCGATCGAGGCGAAGAGATCGGGGCGTTCCCGGAAGGCCTCGGCGACGAACGTCAGGTTGCCGACGAGCTGGCCGAAGGCGATCGCGCGCGGCGCGGCACGAACCTCGGCCTTGACGTCCTTCACGATGCGAAAGCCGGCGGCTAAGGGGAAGCGGCCCAAAACCGGCTCACCTTCTTCGTAGGTTCCGCGAAACGGGCTTCCGACGAGGTCGAGCCCTCCCCCCGGCCGGGGAAGGACCAGGGAGAGGTCGTCGCTGACGACGTTCCCGCGCGTGTTGACCGCGGAGAGCGTCGACTTGCCCGCCCCCGACTCTCCATAGAAGAGATACGCCTTGCCGTTTCTCACGACGCTCGCGGCATGGACGAGCGCGCCGCCACGTTCGGCGGCGCACCACGCGACGGCGCAACGGATGAAGTTTTCGAGCGCGCGCAGCGCGGGTTCGAAGGTTCCGCGGGTCAGGAGAAGCTCCCCCCGCCTCGCCTTGGTATCGAACCAGCCCGCGAGCTGGTGCCCCACGTAGCGAAGGCGCGTCCCGTCGCACGCGAGCCAGATGGGGTTGAATTCCGGCGAACGCGGCGGCTCGATAAAGTAGTCGACCGCCTCGCGGGCGAACCGCACGCAAAGCGCGGCGTCCTCACGCGGGTCGCCGCCGTCGGCGTAAGGGCCGTATCGGGCGGCGAGCGCCGCGGCGAGTGCTTCGTCCAACCCCGTGAGCTCGACGCGGATCTCGGCCAGATTCATGCCGAATCGCGCGGCGCCTGCCGGAGGTCTCGGCTCGGCGAAAAACTCGATCGGAGGCGGCGCCCCGTGACGCACCGGATAGGATCGCCCGCCTTTCGAACTCCACCGCTCGTTCATGCGCGGCCCCCGTCTGCGGAGACGTCCGGCGGGAGGAACAGGCCGTGTCCCGCTTCCCAGTTCACGCGGCGCAATCCCGCACGGCGAGCCTCGCGATCGAGCCGTCCGTCGGTGAATACGTGGACGAACGAACGCCTGAGTGTTCCCGAAGCGTCGAGCCAACGCGTGTGCGAGTCGCCCCAGGCGCCACCGCCCCCGCGCGCCGCCCGCCTGAGCCATTGCAGCGTCAACACGATCCGGTCCCACCACCGATGGACGCGCCGCGCCGAGAGGAACACGACGCCACCGGGGGCGAGCCAGCGGCGAACGCGCGCCAGGAGCGCCTCGCGATCGGAACGGCCGGGCACGAAACTGTAGACGTCGTACGTGAAAACGACGGCGTCCAGCGACCCGGCGGCCTCGTCGTGGGACCTCAGGTCGGCGGTGCGAAACGTCGTTGACGATCCGCGCCGCAGGGCCTCGGCCTTCGCCGCTTCGACCATGCGCGGCGAGAAATCCACGCCGGACACCGCGTACCCCAAGCGTTCGAGAGCGAACGCCTCGCGACCCGCCCCGCTCCCGGCCACGAGGACCCGCGCCCCAGGCGGGACGCGCTCGCGGATGCGGGCGGCGAGCGCCGGATCGAGCTCGGTGGATGCGAGGCGGTCGTAGTGCACGGCCTGGTCGTCATACTTGTGGAGCACCGTTGCCGCGGGATCGTCCTCGGAGTCGGGGCCGGAGGCGGCCGCTTCGACGAGATCGAGCCACGTGCGCGCGATCGAACGACTCGTCGTGGGTCGGCGCGGCGCGCTTTCGATGCGCCCGAGAAGCTCGCTCGAGGTCACGGGCCGAGGCGGCCCGGGATCGGCGTCCGCCGTGACGGCGATCGCGCCGCCTGCGTCCGCCCACCGCATCACGTCCGGGATGCCCCCGTCTAGGGTGAGGACGACGTCGCCCTGGGCGGGACCGGATCCCGCGACCGGCCGGACGACGAGCGCTTGCCGGTGGCGAATCGCCGGCCACATGCGATCGCCCGCGTAAACGACTTCGGCCCGCCCCTCTCCCGCCATCAAGAGACGCAACACGGCGGGCGAGGCCAAGATCCTCGGCTGGTTGAGATAGACCGCGGACACCGGGTGCCAGAACCCTCTCACGCGAGCACGGCTTTCGTCTCGAGGTAACGGATGCGGTCGCGATGCGAAGCCGCCGCCTCGAAGTCCAGCCGGTCGGCGGACGCCCGCATGGCCTTGTCGAGCCGGGCGATCTCCGCGATCAGAGCCTCTTGGTCCTCGAAGATCTCCTCGGAGTCGTCTTCGTCGAGCGGGACGGTCGAATAGTCGGCGCCCACCGGCGACGTCATGAGGTCGTCGAGCGCACGCCGGATCGTCTCGGGGGTGATGCCGTGTTCGAGGTTGTACGCCTCTTGCACCTTCCGGCGGCGCGCGGTTTCTTCCATCGCGGCGCGCATCGAATCGGTTTTCTTGTCGGCGTACAAGATCGCCTTCCCGTTCACGTTGCGCGCGGCGCGGCCCATCGTTTGGATGAGCGAGCCGGTCGAGCGGAGGAACCCTTCTTTGTCGGCGTCCAAGATCGCGACCAAGGACACCTCGGGGAGGTCGAGCCCCTCCCGCAACAAGTTGACGCCGACCAGGACGTCGAACGTGCCTTTTCTGAGCTCGCGCAGGATCTTGACCCGCTCCAAGGTCTCGACGTCGGAGTGGAGGTATTCGACCTTCACGCCGACCTCGCGGTAGTACTCGGTGAGGTCCTCGGCCATGCGCTTGGTCAACGTCGTCACCAAGACCCGCTCGCCGGCCGCGACCCTCCCGCGGATCTCGGCGAGCAGATCGTCCACCTGCCCGTCGATCGGCTTGACGACGACCTCGGGGTCGATGAGCCCGGTCGGACGCACGACCTGCTCGATGAACGCGCCTCCCGTCAACCTAAGCTCGTAAGGCGCCGGCGTGGCCGAAACGTAGATCGTCTGCCCGCGCCTCGCCTCGAATTCCTCGTACATCAGCGGCCGGTTGTCGAGCGCGGACGGCAGGCGGAACCCGAAATTGACAAGCGTCAATTTGCGCGAGCGGTCGCCGTGATACATCCCCCGCAGCTGAGGCATCGTCGCGTGAGACTCGTCGATGACCATGAGCGCGTCGGACGGGAAGTAGTCCATCAGCGTGGGAGGCGCTTCGCCCGGGCGGCGGCCGGTCAGGTGCCGCGAGTAGTTCTCGATGCCGTGGCAGTAGCCCACCTCGCGCATCATCTCGAGATCGAATTGGGTCCGCTGTTGCAGGCGCTGCGCCTCGAGCAGCTTCCCCGCGGACGTGAGTTCGTCGAGGCGTGACGCCAGTTCGAGCTGCACCGTCTCGATCGCCCGCAGCATCGTCTCCCGCGGCGTGACGTAGTGGGAGTTCGGGTAGACCGGATGCCGCACGAGAGCCTCGACAACCTTCCCGCGCACCGTGTCGATCCGCGATAGCGCTTCGACCTCGTCTCCGAAAAACTCGACGCGCAGCGCCTCTTCGGCGTACGAGGGCCAGATTTCGAGGACATCCCCGCGCACGCGAAACGAGCCGCGCTCGAGGTCGGTGTTGATGCGGCGGTACTGAATCTCGACGAGCTTGTGAAGCGCCGCGTCGCGGTCGATCCGCATCCCTTTTTCGAGAAGCAGCATCATCCCGTGGTACGCCTCGGGCGACCCCAAGCCGTAGATGCAAGACACCGAGGCGACGATCAGCGCGTCCCGGCGCTCGAACAGGGCGCGCGTGGCCGAATGCCGCATCCGGTCGATTTCCTCGTTGATCGTCGATTCCTTCTCGATGTACGTGTCGGACTGCGGGACGTAGGCCTCGGGCTGGTAGTAGTCGTAGTACGAAACGAAGTACTCGACCGCGTTGTGCGGGAAAAGCCGCTTGAATTCCTGGTACAGCTGCGCGGCCAAGGTCTTGTTGTGGGCCAGGACCAGCACCGGGCGCTGCGCCGCCGCCACGACCTGCGCGATCGTGAACGTCTTACCGGAGCCGGTGACGCCGAGCAGCACCTGGTCGCGGCGCCCTTCCCCGAGTCCTTCCAAAAGCTGCGCAATGGCGCGCGGCTGATCGCCTGTCGGCTGGAAGGGGGAGACGATCGTAAACGGCGGCATCGGTGCATTGTAGCGATCCTGCCGTGCTACGCTCAGAACGATCATGAGCCGACTGCAGCGACGCACCCTCGTGCTTGGCGCCTTGCTCCTCCCGGCGGTACTCGGCGGGCTGGCTTTGGGCCACGGCCTCAAGCTCGAGCTGCCGGA
>JANMVW010000057.1:0-2144 GCA_031393555.1 Acidobacteriota bacterium | reverse complement strand
GAAGAACGCGCGCACCGGTTTCCGGATGGGAAACCAGACGGTCTACGACGCGATGATCCATGATGGCCTCTGGGACGCTTACAACGATTACCACATGGGGAACACCGGCGAGGTCGTTGCCGAGCGTTGGAACGTCACGCGCGAAGAGCAAGACCAGTGGGCGGTCAACAGCCACAAGAAGGCGCTCGCCGCGATCGACGCGGGGATGTTCAAGCGCGAGATCGTGGCCGTCGAGATCCCCAGCAAGAAGGGCGATCCCGTTCGATTCGACACCGACGAGTCGCCGCGCCGCGAGACGACGATCGAGGCGCTGCGCGCATTGAAGCCCGCATTCAAGAAGGACGGCACCGTCACGGCGGGAAACGCCCCCGGCGTCAATGACGGCGCGTCGGCCCTCGTCATCATGTCGAAGGCCGCCGCCAAACGTCTGGGCATCAAGCCCCGCGCCGAGATCGTGGCCTACGCCTCGTCGGGGCTGGCACCCGAGCTCGTGATGATGGCCCCCGAGAAAGCGGTGCGCATGCTCTGGGAGAAGACGGGCTGGACGCCCGACGGCGTCGATCTGTACGAGTTCAACGAGGCGTTCGCGGTCCAGCAGGTGGCGTTGCAGCGCGTGCTCGGCCTGAACCCCGCAAAACACAACGTGCGCGGCGGCGCGGTCGCTCTCGGCCATCCGATCGGGGCCAGCGGCGCGCGCATCCTGACGACGCTGCTCCACGCCCTCGAAGACCGCAACGAGGAAAAGGGGATCGCGTCGCTGTGCCTGGGCGGTGGTAACGCCGTCGGCATGGCGATCCGGAGGCTCTGAAAATAGGGGACAGTCCCCTTTTTCTTACAAATCTCCTCGGATACCGATTTGATAAGAAAAAGGGGACTGTCCCCTATTTCTGAAGCGGAGGAAGGTCGATGAAGATCGCGAAGCTGGGCATCGTCGGGGCAGGGCAGATGGGAAACGGCATCGCCCACGTGGCGGCGCAATCCGGCCTCACCGTCGTTATGCGCGATCTCACGGACGCGTTCGTTCAGAAGGGCGTCGACACGATCGCGAAGAACCTGCAGCGCGGCGTAGACAAAGGGAAGATGACGGCGGCCGAGAAAGACGCGGTCCTCGCCAAGATCTCCGGAACGACGAAACTCGAAGACCTGGCCGGCTGCGATCTCGTCGTCGAAGCGGCGGTCGAGAAACTCGACGTCAAGCTCGAGCTGTTCAAAACGCTCGACGGCCTCGTCAAGCCCGGCGCGATCCTGGCGACGAACACCTCGTCCCTTCCGATCACGAAGATCGCCGCGGCGACCAAGCGTCCGGACAAGGTCATCGGGATGCACTTCATGAACCCGGTTCCGATCATGAAGTTGGTCGAGGTGATCCGCGGCCTTCAGACCTCGGACGAGACGACGGCCGACACGAAAGCGCTCGCCGAATCGATGGGGAAGACCCCCGTCCTGTGCCGCGACTTCCCCGGCTTCATCAGCAACCGCGTGTTGATGCCGATGATCAACGAGGCGATCTTCTGCCTCCACGAAGGCGTCGCCGACCCCGCCGCGATCGACACCATCATGAAACTCGGCATGAACCACCCGATGGGACCGCTGACCCTCGCCGACTTCATCGGCCTCGACACCTGTCTCTACATCCTCCAGGTCCTGCACGAAGGGCTCGGTGAGGACAAGTACCGCCCCTGCCCGCTCCTCGCGAAGTACGTCGAGGCGGGTTGGCTCGGAAAGAAAACGGGACGCGGCTTCTACGACTACAACCCCGGCGCCGCAGGGGCGCCCGCCTGATCCCCGACGCCACCAACCGCCTCGACATCGCGTTGGCGGTCGTCGTGCGGGAAGGCATGGTCCTCGTCGCCCGTCGCGCCGACGACCAGCACTTGGGAGGCGCGTGGGAGTTTCCCGGGGGCAAGATCGAAGAAGGCGAAGAGCCCGCGGAAGCGGCGCTTCGTGAGTTGCGTGAGGAGACGGGGCTTGCTGCCACGGTGGCTTCACCGCTCCTCGTGTTCGTCCACGACTACCCGGATCGGCGCCTGCGCTTCCACGCGTTCGTCGTGAGCGATGCCGTGGGAGAGGTAAGAACCGACGGCGGCCGCGCGTTCGCGTGGGTTGCGCCGTCGTCGCTCGACGAGGTGGCGATGCCCGAGGCC
>JANMVW010000053.1:0-2903 GCA_031393555.1 Acidobacteriota bacterium | reverse complement strand
CGACCTCGGGAGCCTGGTGGGATTGGGCGCTGATCTGCAGGAAGACGGCCAGGTCGTCGGGATTCGGGAACCGGCGCCCCCAGTTTTCAACTACCTGGGGTTGACGATCGAAGTAGTTCGACGAGATCGAAAAGAACAAATTGCCGTCGGGACCCACGGGGGCGTTGGCCCCGAAGCTGATGTCGACTCCCGCGCGTGACGCTGGGGCCGCAACGCCGGTGGCCAGCACGACGAACGACGCGCAAAAGATCAAGCCGAGACGATTCATGTCCACTCCTTTGTCCACTCGCCGGATCGAGTGCCTGACTGACATCTTGCACGGCAGGCGCCCGCCCGCTAGCGTCGTCCGGAGGGGACATCCGTCAGGGCGTGGGCTCGACGCTGATGCGGAAGACCGTGCCCTTCGACAACTCGGCGCGCACGTTGTCGATCGAGAGGGTGTAAACGATCTGGCGCCCGGCGCGAAGCGGGAAGAGCTTCGTCCCGCCGCTGGCGACCGCGACGAGGCTGCCGCCGGCGTCCGTGATCGCGATCGCGATGCCGACCTTGGCGGCGGCGGTCCCGAGGTTCGACATCGACACCTTCACCTTGGGTCCGTTGAACGTCCCCCCCTGCGCACCTTCCTTCGGGAGCACGAACTCCACCGAATCCAAACGCAGTCCCCCGGGGACTTCGGCGCCCACCTGAAGGGTCGTATCCAGTTTGAATGCGTAGGCCTTGCTGAACAGCTCGGCGCGCGCATCGCCCACCGCGAAAACCAGCGCCACGGCCAGGACGAGGCCCACTTGCTTTGCCAGACGATGCATGGTTCCTCCTTGTGCAGTTGCCATCCTACGGCCGCGGGCCGCCGCGCCGCCAGGTTCCCGATCGCCCGCCGCTTTTCTCGAGGAGCACGATTTGCTCGATCGTGATCGCGCGATCGACCCCTTTCGCCATGTCGTAAAGCGCCAGCGCCGCACCCGAAACGGCGACGAGCGCCTCCATTTCAACCCCGGTGGTCCAGCGCGCCTCGGCGGTGGCCGTAATGCGCGCCAGCCTCCCGCGCGGGACCAGCTCGACGGCGACGTCGAGCCGGGTCAGGGGCACGGTATGGCAGAGAGGGATTAACTCCGCCGTTCGTTTTCCCGCCTGAATGCCCGCGAGACGCGCGACGGCGAGCGCGTCCCCCTTGGCGAGCTTGTTGGCGCGCAGGAGGCGAAAGGCCTCGGCCCCAAAAGCCACCGTTCCCCGCGCGACCGCGCGCCGCAGGGTCGTCGGCTTCCCGGAGACATCGACCATCCGGACGGCTCCCGTCTCATCGAGGTGTGTCAGCTTCGCCTTAGGCATGCGAGGATTATGACGGAGGTTCCCCCCATGAACGACGTCCTTGCGAATCTTTCTCCCCGATCCGTCTGGGGGCACTTCGCCGCCCTCGCGGCGATCCCCCGCCCCTCCGGCCACGAAGAGCGGGCGGTGGCGTTCGTCACGGCCGTCGGCGCGTCGATGGGCGTGGCGCCCGTCCGCGACGCGCGCGGGAATGTCGTCTTACGCATCCCCGCCACGCCCGGTCGCGAGGGCGCCGCGCCCGTGATTCTGCAGACGCACCTCGACATGGTGTGCGAAAAGAACCGGGACGTCGCGCACGACTTCGACCGCGACCCGATCCGGCCGCGCCTTCAGGGCGAGTGGGTCACCGCTTCCGGGACCACGCTCGGGGCCGACAACGGGATCGGTGTCGCCGCCGCCCTCGCCGCCGCGACCGACCCCTCCGTCAAGCACGGGCCGCTGGAGTTGCTCTTCACTCTCGACGAGGAAACCGGTCTCACCGGGGCGAAGGAACTCGATCCGCGATTGCTCTCGGGCCGGATGCTGTTGAACCTCGACTCGGAAGAAGACGGCGTCATCTTCGTCGGTTGTGCCGGAGGGGAAGACACCCTCCTCGACCTCAAACCGGCGTTCCGGTCGGCGGCGTTTCGCGACTCGGCTTTGCGGCTCGAAGTCTCGGGCCTGCGCGGCGGGCACTCGGGCCTCAACATCGTCGAAAACCGAGGGAACGCCCTGAAGCTCGTCGCACGCGTCCTCTCCGCCCTGATCGAAGAGGGCGTCTCGTTCGATCTCGCGGGAATCGCCGGCGGATCGAAGCACAACGCGATCCCGAGAGAAGCCGAGGCGATCGTCGTCGCCGATCCTCAGGCCAAGGCCAAGCTGGAGGCGGTCACGGCGGTGGCTCTGGCCGCGTTCCGTATCGAGTTGGCGAAAATCGACGACGGCCTTCGGATCTCTTGGAGCCCCTGCCCCGACCCCGCGCGGGTGCTCTCGATCGCCGACCGGGACCGCCTGGTCCAACTCCTCATCGCACTGCCGCACGGCGTGCTCGCGATGAGTCCGGACATCCCCGGGCTCGTCGAGACCTCGAGCAACCTCGCGGTCGTGCAGGAAATCGAAGGGAAGATCCGCGTGGTCACGTCGAGCCGTTCGAGCGTCGCGCCGGCGCTCGCTTACGTTTTGGAGCAGGTCCGGGCCGTGGCCGGTCTGGCCGCCGCCACGGTCACGTTGAAGGACGGCTACCCCGGCTGGAAGCCCAACCTCGACTCGAAGGCGCTCGCCGCCGTGCGCGAGGTGTACCGCAAGCAGTGGAACAAGGATCCCCACGTCACCGCGATCCATGCGGGACTCGAATGTGGCTTGCTCGGCGAGAAGATCCCCGGGCTCGACATGGTCTCGTTCGGACCGCAGATCGAAGGGGCTCACTCCCCCGACGAGCGCGTCAACGTCGCGTCGGTTGCGCGATTCTGGGGGGCGTTGACCGAGGTGCTCGACCGCCTGTCGGCCTGATCGAAGCTCAGGCGCCCCGAAACGCGTCGAGGTCTTCGGGCCAGTTGACGTTCGCGAGCACGGCCTTGAGATCGAAGTTCGGAAAGACC
>JANMVW010000220.1:0-41237 GCA_031393555.1 Acidobacteriota bacterium | reverse complement strand
AGGTGGCGATCACCCCGCCGGAAAACGGCGGGACGCCGAGGGCCCCGACGACGGCGTAGGTCCGCTCGAACTCGTGGAGCACGGCGCCACCACCGGTCGGCCGGCGCACGAGGCCGATCCCCTCGCGGGACAGGACGCCGGCGTCATGCGACCCCTCCGCCCGTTGGGATCGGCCCAGAGACAGCGTCGCGGGCTGCCAGCCGTAAAGACGCAGCGTCGGGTTGGGCTTCGCGTCGGCGCGCTCGTAGGCCTCGAGGATCGCCTCGTCGACCGCCATGTTCCACGCGCCGTCGCTCTCGCCGTCGATCATGACGCGCCAGGCCGAGCCCGGCGTTCCGGGGTCTCGTCCTTGCGTCACGTGGCGTAAGGACCCGCATCGTCGGGGCCGCGAAAATCGGCCGAGTGGATCTCGTGCTTCCGGAGGAGCCGCTGGAGCGCGGAGCGCAGCATCCCCGACCGTTCGGCGGCGCCCGTGACGTTCCCGCCGTGCCTTTTCAGGAGGTCTTCGAGGTAGGCGCGTTCGAAGGCGTCGACCACCAGGCGCTTGGCCTCGCGGAAGCGACGGTCGGCGCGCACGGTGGACTCCGCCCGCGGCGCGCTACCCAAGAGGTGCCCGGGGAGGTCCCTCAGCCGCACTGTTCCGTCCGATGCGAGCATCACGGCGGATTCGACGGCACTGCGTAACTGCCTCAAGTTGCCCGGCCACTCCGCTCGCTCTAAAGCCTCCATCGCTTCGGGATCCACGACGAGCGGCGGAAGGCGATTCAGACGGCGCAGATCTTCAATGAAGGCACGAACGAAAATGGCGATGTCCGCGCGGCGCTCCCGAAGCGGCGGTACGGGCACGATCGCGCCGGAAAACGCGGCCACCAACCCCCGCGACAGCCGCCCTTCGTCGGCCGCACGGAGCGGATCGACGCCGAGCGACGCCGCCACGCGCGGCGCGGTCGCGCGGGAGGTCAAGGCGGCGGCGAGGGCCTCTTGCGCGGACCACGCGAGTTGCTCGAGCGACCCCACAAACACGGTCCCCTTCGCATCACCCAGGGCGGCTTCCAAAGCGAGCGGATCGCCGGACGGGACGACGACGAACGGATCGGCCTCGTTGGAAAGCGCGTGGAGGAAACGCGCCGCGTGGCGTCGTCCACTCCCCGCCTCTCCGGTGAACATCACGGGAGCCCGGGACGATGCGAGCTCGGAAACGCGCCGTCGCAGTGTTTCCGCGGCCTGCGACCTGCCGAGGATGTTCGGGAGCTCGACGCCCCGGCCATCGTCCGCCCGCAGGCGGCAAAGCTCGAGGAGCACGCTTCGCGGTACCGGGGTCGGGGCGTCGCCGACGATCGCGACGACGACGGCGAGCGGATGCGCGCGCAACAGGTCGAGCGCCTCGCGCGCCGTGGCCACCGCCACGGCATCGATCCCGTCGAGGACGAGCGCCTCGCGCGCACGGTCGCGAACGAGCGGATCGTCGTCGAGCACCAGGGCAAGCGGGGAGTGCATGTTTCCCTCCTCGGCCGTCGTAAGAGACGCTAGAGGCCCAGCTTCAGACGCAGCGCGGCCAAACGACGATTGACGTCCCGGTAACCCGGCTCGTCACGGTGAACCTGTACGAAAAGCTCGTAGGCCGCCTGCTCGTCGCCGGCCTGCTCGAGTTTGTCCGCGAGATCGTACCTGAGTCCGGACACGCGGACTTCGTCGCCACCGGGCGCGTCTAACGCCGCGCGATACCAACCGATCGACTCTTCGGATGCGCCGCGTTCCCAATAACACAAACCGAGCATGCTGCACGCTTCGCGGTAGAGCTCCGGCGCACCGGTCGCGATACGGAACTCGTCGAGCGCCGCGTCCATGAGCCCCATCTCTTTGTAAGCGATCCCCAGATCGTAATGGGTCTGGAAGTCCCCCACCGCCACTGCCGCATTGACATGCTCTTGAAAGGTCTCCAAGACCTCCGCCATCGACTGCTCGCTCTCCGGCTCGACGGGGGCCTCCGCCGCTTCGGACAGCCGATCGGTACCGTAGTCCGCTTCGAGAGCGGCCGTGATCGACGACAGGTCGTCCTCGGTGAGCCTGCCCACGCCGGTGCCGGCGTCATCCGGGATCGCTTGAGGCTCGCCGCCGCGGGCGCGCGTTTCGAGCGCATCGAGCACGGAGCCGTCGACTCCGGCTGCGCGGGCCTCTGCGATGCGATGGATCGCGTCTTGCTGCATGCCCTGGGTCAGGTAGAACTCGATCTCTTCGATCACATCGCTCGCCGCGGAGCCGGCCGGCTGCGACGTCCCCTCGACCTCGTCGAAGAGGATCTCCAGCTCATCGTCTTCGACACCCGAAACGGCCGGTGGAGCCTTGGGAGCCGGGGGCGCTTTGGGAGCCGGCGGAACCGGTGTGACGGGTGGTGGTTTGGGAGGCGCCGGCGGTTCGGCCTTGGGGAGCAGCGCGAAGCCTTCGAGGATCGCGCGCATCGAAGGGTCGAGGCTGCCCAGCGCCGAGGCCTCGCGCACGGCGTTTCGCGCCCCTTCGATATCGCCCGAGGCGCGCTTGGCAAACGCCAAAGCGACGAGACCGTCGCGCAACGCCTCGCGGTCCGCCTGCGTTCGCAGGAATCCGACCAGTTTGTCTTGCGCGGTCACGTGCCCGGGGAAACGCGCCGTGATCTGCTGGAGTTGCTGGAGCGCCTCGCGATGGAGTCCGTATTTTTCGAAGACTTCGGCCTCGGTCAGATTCCCGCTGACGAACTCCGCGTCCGCCGGATTCAAGGGGACGGCAGGGGCTTCGTAGGAGGAGGCGGCTCGAGCGTCGAGCTGCGGCGCGGGGCCCGGCGGCGACGACGCGGGAGCTTCGACCGCGGTACGGCCGAGAAAAAGAAGAGGCGAGGTGGCATCAAACAATTTCAACGTGTCGAGCTGGGACGCCGCCTTGTCCGTCAGGCCTTTCGCCTGATAGGCGCGGATGAGACGCTCGACCGCGCGGGCGACCGTCCCGCGGTTGCCCTCGGCCTTCCGCAACTCCACGAGTTGCTCGAGCGCGCGTAACAGACCGCCTTCCTCGACACGCGAGATGCGCTCGAGAACGCTCGCCGCGCGCTCGAACTGGCGCGCGCGCGCCCACCGGTCGAGGAGCGGAAGGACGCGGGACCAGAGGGGGTCGGCTCCGCCCCCCGCCAACGCAGAGCGGAAGGCGGCCTCGATCGCTTCTGCAGCGATGCCGTCGGATCTCGGGTCGGAGAGCAGCCGGGCCGCACGCTCGGCGTCGCCCAATTCCTCGAAGAGTAACAACAGATCCCCGGCGACGGCGTCCGCGTGGTCTCCCTTTTCCCAAGCTGTGTCGGCGAGGCGCTTGGCCTCGTCGAGCCGCCCGGTGGCCGCCTGGCATCGAGCCAGTCCGACGAGCGGCTCCGCCCGGTTGGGGAGGCATTCGGAAGCGCGCTTGAACGCGCGTTCGGATTCTTCCGCGCGGCCCCCCGCGAGCAACTTCTTCCCGAGCGCGACGAGCTCGAGCCCGGCTCGCCCGGTGTCCCCGCCGGCGGCCCGCGCCTCCGCGAGACGCAAGACGTGGACGACGTTGTCGGGCTCGGCCGCGACCAGCTTCTCGTACACCTCGCGGGCCTTGACGAAGTCCGTCCGGCGCAGGTACTCCTCGGCGGCCTGGAGGAGCCAAGCCCGCGCCTCACCCGGGAGCTTCTGCTTGAGGTTCAGCTCACCGAGCCGAACGACGGCGGAGAGGTAGGTCGGATCGACCTTGACGATCTTCTTGAGAATGGCGATCGCCTTCGGGTAGAACCCGGAGGCGGAAAACTGCCCGGCGATCATCTCGTAGTAGACGATCGCGTCGGCTCCGCGATGGCTGCGGGCCAAGAAATCGCCCACGCGATTGAGCATGAGCAGGTCTCTCGGAGCGTCCTCCGCCAGGCGCTTACACTCGTCCAGCGCGAGGGCGATTTTGCCCTGCTTCAGCAGTCGCTCGGCGTTCGAGAAAGCCTTCTCCCGATCGAGGGCCATGGCCTCCTACCGCTCGCGACGTTCCTGAATTCTCGCCTTCTTGCCGGCGCGGTCGCGCAGGTAGTACAGCTTTGCGCGACGCACCTTGCCGAGACGGGACACTTCGATCTTTTCGACGATGGGCGAGTGGATCGGGAAGATCCGCTCCACGCCGACTCCGCCCGACGTCTTGCGGACGGTGAAGGTGGCTCGCAGCCCGGCGCCGCTGCGACGGCTGATCACGTCACCCTCGAAGACCTGGATTCGGGATTTGTCGCCTTCGATCACCCGGACGTGGACCTTGACGCGGTCGCCGGGACGAAACTCCGGAACGTCCGTCTTCAGGCCCGCCGCCTCGATCATGCGAATCACGCTCATGACGTACCTCGTGGGCGTCGCGCGGACGCCGTCACTGTGCTCGACACTTCGATCAAATCAGGCCGCTTTTCCCGGGTCGCCGTGCGGGCACTCTCGTGGCGCCATCGTTCGATCGCCCCGTGGTCTCCGGACAGCAGGACCGCCGGAACCGAAAGGCCACGGTATTCCGCGGGCCGCGTATAACTGGGGAAGTCCAACAGGCCGGCCACGAAACTCTCCGCCCGGGCGGACGCCGCATTTCCGAGAACGCCGGGCACGAGCCGGGCCACGGCGTCGATGATCATCAACGCGGGAAGCTCGCCACCGGTGAGCACGACGTCTCCCGCCGAGATCTCTTCGTCGGCGAGCCCCGCGCGCACGCGATCGTCGACGCCTTCGTAGCGGCCGCACAGGAGGACGACCCGGTCGAACGCGGCGAGGCGCTCTGCGGCGGCGTGATCGAAAGGCCGGCCTTGCGGCGAAAGCAATACGACACGCTCGTTCGATGAAGGGAACTGCGCGCGCACGAAAGAGACGGCCTCGAAGATCGGCTCGGGCTTGAGGACCATGCCCGGGCCACCGCCAAACGGCGCGTCGTCCACCTGGCGCTGCGGCCCGACCCCGAAGCGGCGAAGATCGTGCACGCGGACCCCGACCCGTCCCGCGCGTCGCGCGCGAGCGAGCATCCCGTCGTCCAGGGGACCCTGGAACATCGAAGGGAAGAGGGTCACCACGTCGAAGTTCACGCCGACTCCTGCCCGCCTTCGGCGTTCAGTCCGCGGAGGCCCTCGGGGAGGGCCAGGCGGATCGTCCCTGAGGCTTCGTCGATTGCCGTCACGAACTCCCTCACCATCGGGATGAGGGTCTCGACCCCTTGGTCGTCTTTCACGATCAAGAGATCCCCCCCGCCCGCCTCGATCACATCCGCCACGCGACCGATGTCGCCCAGCACCGCATCCGTCACGCGCGCCCCAACGAGGCGCTCGACCCAGTAGACATCTTGCGGCAGACGCGGCACGTCCTCGGCCGGCGCCAGGACGTCACGGCCGCGAAGCGCCGCCGCTTCGGTCGCGTCGTTCACTCCCGCGAGCTTCAAGACCAGGCGATCGCGGTAGGCGCGGGCCGACTCGACCTGGCGAGAACCGCCCGCGATACCGAGACCCGACCCTTGAAGGACGACGCAACTCAGATGCACCCAACGCGCCGCCTCCCCCGAGACCACTTTCACGGTGATCTCACCGTGATTGCCGCGAAACCCGCTCACTCGCCCGAGGACGAGTGCCTTGCTCTTCGGGCTACTCAACGATTTCCAACACGACGCGCTTCCGGGACTTGTGTCCGGCGGCGGCGACGATCGTCCTTAGCGAACGAGCCGTTCGGCCTTGCCTTCCGATGACCTTGCCGAGATCCCCGGGGGCCACCTTGAGCGCGAGGACCGAACCACTCTCCGCGCGGATCTCACTCACCTCGACCGCACCCGGCTCGTTCACCAGCGCTTTCGCGATGAATTCCACGAGATCCTTCATTGCTGGTTCGCTCAAGCTCAGGCTTGAGCGCTCTTCGCCTTGGTGAGCAGGCTCCGCACCGTCTCGGAGGGATGCGCCCCCTTCTTGATCCACGCGTCCGCTTTGGCGACGTCGAGTTGGACGGTAGCGGGGTTGGTCGCGGGATTGTAGGTGCCCAGAGTCTCCACGACACCGCTTTGGGGCGTCCTACGGCTGTCGGAGACCACGACCCTGTAAAACGGATCCTGGCGGGAACCCATACGTTTGAGGCGAATCTTCAACACGAGCCTTCTCCTTTACGACTCCACGGCCAGTCAAACAGACAATATAGCCTACCGCCCCAAGAAAGGGAGCCGGAAGCCCTTCCCGCCCCCCCGGGCGGCCTGGACCTGCTTCATCATCTTCCTCATCTGGGCGAACTGCTTCAGGAGTTTGTTCAATTCGGGGACCGACCGGCCCGATCCGTGGGCGACTCGTTTTTTTCGGCCTCCGTTGAGGATTTCGGGGCGATGGCGCTCGGCCGGCGTCATCGAGTCGATCAGGGCCAACACCCCCTTGAAGGCCCCGTCGTCGAGGTTGACGCCCTTCAACGCCCCCATGCCCGGGAGCATCCCCAAGATCCCCGAAAGGGGACCCATTTTCTGGAGCGTGCGGATCTGGTCCCGGAAGTCCTGCAGGGTGAACTCGTTCTTCCGGATCTTCTTTTCGAGCTCCATCGCCTGGGCGACATCGACGGCTTCCTCGGCCTTCTCGATGAGGCCGAGCAGATCGCCCATGCCCAAGATGCGGCCGACCATGCGGTCCGGGTGGAACGGCTCGAACTCGGTCGGCCGTTCGCCGGTTCCGACGAACTTGATCGGCACCGAAACGACGTGCCGGATCGAGAGCGCGGCGCCGCCTCGGGCGTCGCCATCCATCTTGGTCAGGATGACTCCGGTGAGCCCGATCGCCTTGTGAAACTCCCCGGCCGAGCGGACGGCGTCCTGACCGGTCATCGCGTCGGCGACGAACAGGATCTCAGAAGGTTGGAGCACCGCCTTGAGTCCGCGCAATTCCTCCATCAACGCGTCGTCGATGTGCAAGCGGCCGGCCGTGTCGATGAGTACGGGGTCGTAGCCGCGCAGACGCGCCTCGTGGAGCGCGGCCGTCGCGATCGCCAGCGGCGTCTGACTGCCGTCGTGAGCGTGGACCGTCAGCCCTGCCGACGTCCCCACGCGCACGAGCTGCTCGATGGCCGCGGGGCGGTAGACGTCGGCGGGAACGAGGTAGGGAAACTTCCCCGCCTTCTTCAACCACAGGCCCAGCTTGGACGCCGTCGTCGTCTTTCCCGAGCCCTGGAGGCCGACGAGAAAGATGACCGTCGGCGGCTGCGCCTTGAACTGAAGGCGCGCCGCCTCGCTTGCGCCCATGACGCTTTGAAGCTCGTCGCGGACGATTTTCACCACCTGCTGCCCGGGCGTCAGACTCTTCAAAACCTCTTCGCCCAGCGCCTTCGCGCGCACGCCATCGAGCACGGCGCGGACGACCCCGACGTGAACGTCGGCCTCGAGCAGAGCCATCCGAATCTCGCGGAGGGTCTTTTCGAGGACCTCGTCGTTGATCCGCGTCTGACCGCGCAGCGTGTCGATGACGCCTCGAAGGCGTTCTGAGAGCGTGTCGAACATGAGATCGTCCCGGTGAGTAGGAGCCTAAACCGACTTCAGGAGGTGGCCCATTTTTCGTTTCTTGGTTTCGAGGTACTTGCGATTGTCGTCGCCCGGAAGCGCTTCGAGCTGGACGCGTTCGACGATCTCGAGCCCGTACCCCTTCAACGCGACGTACTTCCCGGGGTTGTTCGTCAACAGCCTCAGACGGCGGATCCCGAGGTCGTAGAGGATCTGCGCCCCGACCCCGTAGTCCCGGTGGTCCGCCCGGAATCCGAGCGCGAGGTTCGCCTCGACCGTGTCCTTGTGCTGACGGTCTTGCAGCTCGTACGCGCGCAGCTTGTTCGCCAGGCCGATCCCCCGCCCCTCCTGACGCAGATAGAGGATCACGCCCGTCCCCTCGCTCTGAATCATCTCCATCGCGCGATGGAGCTGATCGCCGCAATCGCAGCGCGTCGAACCGAAGACATCGCCGGTCAAACACTCGGAGTGAACACGCACGAGGACGGGCTCGTCGGGTTTCGGGTCCCCCATGACGAGCGCCACGTGCGTGCGATCTTCGAGTTCGGTGTGGAACGCGTGAATGGTCCACGCGCCCCGTTCGGTCGGAAGCGTCGGCGAGGCGACGCGAGTGACCAACCGTTCGGTGCGCATCCGATAGCGAATCAGATCGGCGATCGAGAGGAGCTTCAAACCGTGCGCCGCCGCGAACGGCAGCAATTCCGGAAGACGGGCCATCGTTCCGTCGGGGTTCATGATCTCGCAGACGACTCCGGCGGGGCTGAGCCCGGCGAGCCGGCAGAGATCGACGATGGCCTCGGTGTGCCCGGCGCGCTTCAAAACGCCGCCCGCCACGGCGCGCAGTGGAAAGATGTGGCCCGGCCGCGCGAGGTCTTCGGCGCGTGTCGCCGGGTCGACCGCGACGCGAATCGTTCGGGCACGGTCGGCGGCCGAGATGCCCGTCGTCACCTCGCTGCGCGCTTCGATCGAAACGCAAAACGCGGTGCCACGGCGCGCGGTGTTTTCTTGCACCATCGGCGGAATCTGCAAGGCGTCCAAACGCTCGGCCGTCATCGGGAGGCAGATGAGGCCGCGCCCGTGCGTCGCCATGAAGTTGACGATGTCCGGTGTGATGAACTCCGCGGCGCAAGCGAGATCGCCCTCGTTTTCACGGTCCTCGTCGTCCAGCACCACGACGATGCGGCCGGCTTTCAGGTCGGCCAAGGCCTCCTCGACGCCTGCGAACCGGGGAGAGTCCTGCTCTTCGGTCATGGCCGCCTTTCGTTCATCAACGACTCAAGATACCGCGCGATGATATCCGCCTCCAGGTTCACGCCCTCTCCCGGCCTCAGGCCTCCCAGTTTCGTCCGCGCGAGCGTCTCCGGGATCAGCGCGACCTCGAAGCGGCGCGATTGCACCGCGCAGACCGTCAAAGAGACTCCGTGCACCGCAATCGACCCCTTGCGGGCGACCAGTCCGCGCAGGGCCGCGGGCAACGCGATCGTCAGGCGCACGTCGCCGCCGCGGCGCCGCAGCGCGACGACTTTGCCGACGGCGTCTACATGCCCTTGCACGAGGTGGCCTCCCAGCCGGTCACCCACCGCGAGCGAGCGCTCGAGATGCACGCCCTCCCCGACGCGCAGGCCGCCCAGGGTCGTGCGCTTCAAAGTCTCGGCGACGGCAACCGCCTCGAAGCTGTTCGCCTTGCGGCGGGCCACCGTGAGGCAGGCTCCATCCACCGCGACACTCTCGCCGTCTCGCATGGAGGCCACGGGGAGTTCGGTGGCGATCGTCAATCGGGTGGCGCCCGCCTCGGGGACGACGCGCAGAACGCGTCCGATCGACTCGATCAATCCGGTGAACATCAGGGCGCCTCGGGCCGGCCGACAACGACGAGGTCTCGCCCTAAAGGCATGATGGCCGAGCGCTCGATCCTCCAAGCCTTCCCGGGAGAGGCGGCGGCGGGAACGTCCACGACGGGCGTCGCGTCGCCGGATCCGAAGAGCCGGTCCGCGATGAACAGCACGACTTCGTCCGCGAGGCCGCAGCCGAGAAATGCGCCCAGAGTCTTGCCGCCCCCTTCGACCAGCACCGACTGCACGCCGGCCCCGTGCAGGTCGGAAAGCACCGCCGCAAGGTCGAAGCCCGCCGCGGAATGCGCAACCGGGACGACCTCGGCGACGTCGCGAAAACGGGCGACCTCGGCCGCCGGACAATCGGCGGCGACGTAAACGCGCGTGGGCGGCGCCCCCGGGCGTTCCCGCAGGAAAATCTTGGCCGCCGGGTCCAGCCCCAGCCGAGGCGCCAACACGACGCGCAGCCGCACCGCGTCGACGCCCGGAAGGCGAACGGTCAACCTCGGGTCGTCCCGTCGCACGGTTTCCGCGCCGACGACAATAGCGTCGTGGCGGAACCGAAGGCGGTGCGCGTAACGACGCGCCGCGTCGCCGGTGACCCAAGTCGAACTCCCCGAGGCCGCGGCGATCCGGCCATCCAACGACTGAGCCGCCTTGAGCGTCACCCACGGGCGGCCCCGCTGATGGGTGGAAAAAAACGGCGCGTTCAAAGCAAGGGCTTCCGAGGCGAGCACGCCGTCGGTGACCTCGATCCCCGCCGCTCGAAGTGCCGCAAGCCCGCGCCCGAAAACCAGAGGGTTGGGATCCACGATCGCGGCGACGACCCGTCCGAGGCCCGCCGTCACGATCGCCGCGGAGCACGGGGCCGTGCGGCCGTGGTGCGCGCAGGGCTCGAGGTTGACGTAGAGCGTCGCCCCGCGCGCGCGCGCGCCGGCCTCGTCGAGCGCCAACACTTCCGCGTGCGGCTCTCCCGCCGCGCGATGGAAGCCTCGACCGACGCACATCCCGTCCTTCACGATGACGCAGCCCACGAGCGGATTCGGCCGCGTCGTGCCCTCGCCCAAAACCGCGAGCGCCAGGGCCTGCGCCATCCAAACCCGGTCGCTCACGCCGCGCCCTCGCCGTCGAGCAGGCCCTCGACGTACGCCGCGGCGTCGAAGTCGAGAAGGTCATCGAGCCCCTCGCCGACGCCGACGTAACGGATCGGGACACCGAGCTCGCGCCGGATCACGAGCGCGACCCCGCCCTTCGCGGTTCCGTCGAGCTTTGTCAAGACCACGCCGGTGATCGCCGCCGCCTTCGTGAACTCACGCGCCTGCTGCAGCCCGTTCTGCCCTGTCGTCGCGTCGATCACGAGAAGCACCTCGTGCGGCGCCCCGGGGATTTCGCGCGCGGCGATCCGCGCCATCTTCTGGAGTTCGGCCATCAGAGGCGCTTTGGTATGGAGTCTCCCCGCCGTGTCGACGAGCACGGTGTCGATCCCTCGCGCGCGGGCCGCCGTGAGCGCGTCGAACACCACGGCGGAAGGATCGGAGCCTTCGCGATGGCGTACGACCTCGACCCCGGCCCGCTCGGCCCATCGTTCGAGCTGGTCGATCGCAGCCGCGCGAAACGTGTCCGCCGCGACGACGATCACTTTGCGCCCCGCGGCGCGCTCCCTCGCGGCGAGCTTTCCAATCGTCGTCGTCTTGCCGCCGCCGTTCACGCCGACGATGAAAACAACACGCGGCGGATTCGCGGGCGATTCCGCGGACGTTGCTCCTTGAAGCGCGGCGCCGAGCGCGGCGCGCAGCGCCTCGCGGAGCCCCGAACCGTCGAGCGTCCCCGCGCGCGCCTGCCGTCTCACTCCCTCAACGATCTCTTGGGTCAGGGCGGGACCGATGTCCGAGGACAGAAGGCTCGTCTCGAGATGCTCGAGCGTCGCCTCGTCCACGACGTGGGACGTGAACACGGTGCGCAGCGACGACGCGATCCCTTCGCGCGTGCGCGCGAGGCCACGGACGAGCTTTTTGAACGCGTCGAAAGCCATCGACGCGTCAGGGGAGCATCTTCATGAGGTCGTAAGCTTTCGATGCGCTCTCGCTCCCGGGCGAGAGCTCCTGGCATCGGGCGAAGTGCTCCCGCGCTTTACCTGGCTGGTCGAGCTTCATGTAGGCCAGGCCGATCCGGTACTGGTACTCGCCGTTCGCCCTGTAATCGGGCGCGGCGACTTCATACTCGCGCGCGGCTTCGTCGAGGAGCCCGGCCTTGTCGAGCGCCGAGGCGAGCTCGAAGTGTCCGCGCCAGAACTTCGGGTTGATCTCGACCGCCTGCCTCAACTGGAAAATCGCTTCTTCTTGACGCCCCTCGGAACGGTAGAGGATTCCGAGGTTGAGGTGGGCTTTTTCGGGGGAGGGGTAGGACGGGTCCGCGAGGACTTGGAGGAACTGGCGCTCGGCCTGGTCTTTCCGCCCGGTGGCGTCGTACACCGCGCCGAGGTTGTTGCGTGCGTCGGTCAGACGCGGATCGAGTTCGAGCGCCTTCGTGAACGCCTGCTCCGCCTCCGCGTTGCGCCCGGCAAGGAAACACAATTGCCCATAGTAGTTCCGCAGCGCGGCGTTTTCAGGCTGCGATGCGGCGGCCTTTTCGAGAATCCCGAGGGCCTCGTTCACCTTTCCCGCGCCAAAATACGATTCGGCGAGGCGGATGTTCGTTGCCGCCTCGGAGGCCGGATCTTTCGGCTTCGCCTTGGCCGGTGCGCAACCCGACAAGGACGCGGCCAGAAACGCCACGGAGACGATCGCGAGCGCCGGGAGGCTTGCTGGACCTTTCATCGAGGAGACCTCATGACTCGGAGTGGCTGGCATTGTAGTTCACGAGCGCCCGACGCGAACGCTCTCGAGGCCGCCGATCTCCCCCTTCAAGTGCTCCCGCAGGCGTGCCATCAGCCGCGCCTCGGCCTGGCGTACGGCCTCGCGGGTGGTGCCGAAACGATCCCCGATCACCTGGAGCGTGACCGGGTCGTCGGAGAGCAGCCGTTCGTCGAGGATCGCCCGCTCCCGATCTCCGAGCCCATGGCGAAAACGGTCGATCGCCGCTTTGACCTTGTCTTGGAGCTCGCGGCGCGCGACGTCCTCCTCAACCGTCGGCCCCGGGTCGGCCATCAGATCGCCCCGCGTTCGATCCTCCGCGTCGCCCAACGGAGCGTCGAGGGAGACGTCCTGCGAGTGTAAGGCGCGCTCGACGTCCATCACATCCGCTTCCGAGACGTTGAAGTGGTCGGCAAGCATCTTCGGGCCGACGTCGAACCCCTCCGCCATCAGACGTGTTTTTTCCTGTCGCAGGTTGCGCAGGAGCTTGCGCCTGGCATTGGTCGTTCCGACGCGCACGAGACGGACGTTGTCCAGGAGGAACTTGACGATGTACGCCCGGATCCACCAAGCGGCGTAGGTCGGGAGTCTCACGCCAAGCTCGGGATCGAACCGCTCGATCGCCGCGAGGAGGCCGAGGTTCCCTTCCTGCACGAGGTCGAGCAGGTTGCGAGCCGCGCGCCGGAACGAGAGCGCCACCCTCACGACCTGCATGAGGTTCGACGTCACCAGGCGGAACAGAGCCTCGCGGTCGCCTGTGTCGCGGTAGCGCCGGGCCAGGTCTTGCTCTTCCTCGCGAGAAAGAGTCGGGTATTTGCGAACCTCGCCGAGGTAACGCCGGAACGGATCGGAGGGGACGAGGGCGCGTGCGCTGCTCCTCGGCGGCGCGGGTTGACGCGTCAGGTCGAGGACGGTTTCCTTCGGATCGTCGGGGTCGAGCTCGATGGGCTCGTCGGGGGTCATCCGTACAACATTACCAGGTTCCGGCGAAAAGACGCGCCCGCGCTAGAAAAGCGCTTCACCCAGGTACTTGCGCGGATCGACCTGAATTCCTGCCCGGAAGACTTCGTAGTGAAGGTGCGGCCCGGTCGAGCGCCCGGTCGATCCCACGAGGCCGATCACATCGCCACGCTTGACCCTCTGGCCGGGGGCGACCATCACGCGGCTCAAGTGACCGTAGCGCGTGCTCATCCCGAAACCATGCACGACCTGGATCATCGCTCCATAACCGGCCATGCGCCCCGCGGCCGTGACGAGGCCGTCGGCCGACGCCCGGACGGGGGTTCCGGTCGAGGCTACGATGTCGACGCCCTTGTGGAATTCCCTCGATCCGTCGATCGGGTCGCGGCGCCAGCCGAAGCCGTCCGAGAAGAACCCGCTGACCGGAGCGAGGCTCGGCGTCGAGGCGAGGACCTTGAGGCGTTCGCCCCAGGCCTGCTCGAGGCGGTCGAAGGAACTGTCCAGATTTTCCATCCGTTTTCGCAGCGCCGAGCTTTCCTCGCCAAAGATGTCGGCGCGCGCGCCGAAGGCCGCCCCGGCCCCGCCCGACGGGTGCTCGGAGGGGATGTCCTTGATGCCGACCGCCTGCGCCAACTTGCCTGCGACCGACTCGACAGCCGCGAGGTGCTCTGCCATCTGGGCGACCACCGTTTCGTAATGGGACTTGTCTTCGCGGAGCTTCCGATTCTCAAGCTCGATCGCGGCGGCACGTTCGGCCAGGGCGCGGGAGTGAAAGAAAAAGTGAGGGGTCCACGCCGCCACGCCGCCGATGAGAAGGGCGAGCGTCGTGATTACGAGAACGAAATTCCTGGAAACGTGGAGCTTTCGGAAACGGGCGTGTGCGTGAGGGAGGATGAAGATCGTATAGAACTTCCTCGACATCCTCTGAACTCCTCGTCGCTTGTTGCTCTGCGACCCGCAGACTCGGCAACCCTAGATCTGGAAATCGTCACGACCCGAAGTCGAGAATATTGATGCTCCGAGGCCGAAAAACCCGGCGAAACTTACCATGGTCGCCAGACAGCGTCAATTCTCGGTCTCGACTGCAGATAGCAAGAAGCGTTCCCCCGAAAAAAAGCCCACGTTCGGTGGTTCGCGAGACGATCCGATCGGCGCATGGCGCTTTCCGTCAGCGGCGGATCCGAAAGGCGTCAGAGAGCGACATCCTTTCCGGTGAGCCGCCGGAAGATGTCGAGGTACCGGCTGCGGAGCCCTTGGACGATGTCCTCGGGAAGGCCCGGCGCGGGGGGGCGTTTGTCCCACCCCAGACCTTCGACGTAATCCCGGACAAATTGCTTGTCTAGGGACACTTGGGGCCCGCCCGGCCGGTACGTCGAAGCGGGCCAAAACCTCGAGGAGTCGGGGGTCAGCATCTCGTCTGCGATGGTCAGCGTTTTTCCGTCGTATCCGAACTCGAACTTGGTGTCGGCGATGAGAATGCCCTTGTCCGCCGCGTGGCGGCAGGCCTCGCGGTAAAGGGTGAGCGTCAACGCGCGCACACGCTCAGCCGTCTCGCCTCCGAGAATCGCCACCGTGGCGTCAAAAGAGATGTTTTCGTCGTGGCCGCTTTCGGCCTTGGTGGCGGGGGTGAAAATCGGTTCCGGGAGGGCTTCGGACTCTCGGAGCCCCTGAGGCAGGCTCATCCCGCAGATCGTCCCGCGCGACTCGTACTCCTTCCATCCCGAACCTGCGAGATACCCACGCGCCACGCACTCGATGGGGAGCATCTCGAGTTTACGGGCCAGCGTCGAGCGGCCGGCGAGCGTCGTCTGATGGACACGCAGGGCGTCGGGGAAGGCAGAGACGTCCGTCGCGATGACGTGGTTGGGAACGAGGCTTTGCGTCCTTCCGAACCAGAACGCGGAGAGCTGGTTCAACACCTTGCCCTTGTCCGGGATCGGGTCGGGAAAAACGCAGTCGAACGCCGAGAGGCGGTCGGTTGCGACCAGGAGCAACGATTCGCCCAGATCGTACACATCGCGCACCTTGCCGCGTGAGGGAGGCGCCAGTCCCGAAAGCTCGGTGCGGTAAACGGCGGTCGAGGTCATGAGTTCCTCCGCAGGGTCGCAATCACGAGGATACGCTCGGACAGGCCGACCGCGACCGGAAGCGTACCGGAAAGCTCTCCGTCGAGCTGGTAAGGAACGTCGTCGATCGAGGCGGCGATTTCGACCTGCCGCGCCGGCACCAGCGTGACCCCCGTGCATCCGGCGTGAGCGGCGGACCACAGCCGAGGCACGACGCGCGCGAACCGCGCGGCCCCCCCGTCGAACGCGCACAGCTCGAGGCCGTCGACGTCGAGGCGGGCATGCGGCGTCGGCCGCAGGAAGCCGCCGTAGAGCGGAGCGCGGCCGATGATCGCCGAGTGCGCCTCCGATCGGCGACCGTCGTGATCGATCACCAATCGTGGAAACGGAAACGTCCAGAGCCCTTTCAAAGCGCCGCGGACATAGTCGCCGAATCCGATCCTCCCGGAAACTCCTCGGAGCAACTCTCGAAGGACCCACGCGTCGAACCCGACGCCGGCCATGAGCAGAAAGACCCTTCCGGCGGCCGTCCCGGGCCGAAAGGCGCGGGGCCGGTAGCCGTCGATCACACAGCTCACGGCCGCGGCGGGATCCAGCGGGAGGCCGAGGACGCGCGCCAGCAGGTTCATCGTTCCCGCGGGCGCGATGCCCAGGGCAACGCCGCTCCCGGCGAGGCCGTTGGCGGCTTCGTTCAACGTGCCGTCGCCCCCGGCGACGACGACGAGATCGAAGCCGCACGCCTCGGCACCCGACGCGAAGCGCCGAGCCTCTCCGGGCTGAGCCGTGCGTTGCAGCGTGACCGCGCACCCCGCGCGCGACGCGACACGGACCGCGGCTTCACCCGCCGGGCCGCCGCGTCCGGCGCCCGCCGCCGGGTTCGCCAGCACGAGGACCCGGCGAGGGCGGACGATCGACGTTGACGCCGCCCTCACCGTTCCCGGGAGCGGACGTCGTGGACGATCCGGCCGCCGACGATCGTCATGACGGGTCCGCCGCGAAGGGCCCATCCGCCAAACGGCGTGTTGACGCTCTTCGACTCGAAAGCCGAGGCCGTGACGACGACCCGGCGCTCGAGATCGAGCACCGTGATGTCGGCATCATCTCCCTCGCGCAGCGACCCTTTCTTGAGCCGCAAGACCGCGGCGGGTCCGCACGTGAGCAACGCCACCAACCGCGAGAGTCCGATAACCCCTCCGTGCACGAGCCGGTCGAGGCAAATGGAAACCGCGGTCTCGAGCCCGACCACGCCAAACGGCGCGTGCGAGAACTCGACACACTTCTCGTCGGCGTTGTGAGGGGCGTGGTCGGTCGCGATCGCGTCGACGGTGCCGTCGGCGATCGCCGCGAGCAGCGCCTGGCGATCCGTTTCGGAACGCAGAGGCGGGTTCATCTTGGCGTGGGTGTCGTAGGCCGCGACAGCTTCGTCGGTGAGCGCGAAATGATGCGGCGTCACCTCGCAGGTCACCCGGATTCCGGCCTGCTTCGCCCGCCGGACCAGATCGGCGGAGCGTCCGGTGGACATGTGCGCGATGTGAACCGCGCCGCCCGTGTACTCGGCCAACAGGATGTCCCGCGCGACCATGACGTCTTCGGCGACTCCCGGCCAGCCGGGAAGCCCTAAGCGGGTCGAGACCTCGCCCTCGTGGACGACGCCCCCCGCGACCAAGGTCGGCTCTTCACAGTGGTCGATCACCGGGAGATCGAAGATTTTCGAGTACTCGAGAGCGCGGCGCATCAGCCCCGCCGAGGCCACGGGCTTTCCGTCGTCCGAGAATCCTCGAGCACCCGCCACCGCCATGTCCCCCATCTCGGCCAGTTCGACTCCGAGTTGGCCTTTGGAGACGCACCCGATCGGGTAGACCGGCACGGTACCGTGTTGGCGCGCCTGGGCCAGGACGAACTCGACGACAGAGCGGGAATCGATCGGAGGCTGGGTGTTCGGCATGCACGCGACACCGGTGAACCCGCCGGCGGCCGCGGCGCGGGTTCCCGTGGCGATGGTTTCTTTCCACTCCTGTCCCGGCTCGCGCAGGTGGACGTGCATATCGATGAAACCGGGGCACACGCAAAGCCCCGCCAGGTCGAAGGTCGTGGCGGCGGAGGCCTCGATCCGAGCAGCGACGCGCGCGATGCGGCCGTCTTCGACGAGCACGTCGCGCGATCCGTCGATCCCGGCCGATGGATCGACGACTCTAGCGTTCTTGAGCAGCAGATTCACGGTCCCCTCCGGCCAACAGGTAGAGCACGGCCATGCGCACGGCGACCCCGCTTCGGACCTGATCGAGGATGACCGACGCCTCGCCGTCGGCGACGTCGCCCATGATCTCGACACCCCGGTTGATCGGCCCCGGGTGCATGACGATTGCGTCCCGCGCGGCGCGCTTCAGCCGCTGGGCGTCCAAGCCGTAAAACGTGGCGTATTCACGAAGGGTGGGGAAGAAGCCGCCCTTCATCCGCTCTCGCTGGATGCGCAGCATCATGACGACGTCCGCACCCTCGATCGCCTCGTCCATGCGATACGTGACGCGGGCGCCGAGGCGGTCGAGTCCCCGGGGCAGCAACGTCGGCGGTCCGCAAAGGACGACCTCGGCCCCCATCTTCGTCAGGAGGTGGACGTTCGACCGCGCGACGCGGCTGTGGAGGATATCGCCGACGATCGCGACTTTGAGCCCGGCAAGGCGCGCCTTGCGCCGCCTGATCGTAAAGGCGTCGAGAAGCGCCTGCGTCGGGTGCTCATGGGCGCCGTCTCCGGCATTCACGATCGGCGTGCTCCCGTGCCGTGCGAGGAAATGTGGCGCGCCGGCTTCGGAGTGCCTTAACACGATGAAGTCCGGGGACATGGCTTCGAGGTTGCGAAGCGTGTCGAGAAGCGTTTCGCCCTTCACGAGACTCGATGTCGACGTCGAGAAGTTCAGGGAATCGGCCGAGAGGCGCTTTTCCGCCAACTCGAACGACGACCGCGTTCGCGTGGACGGCTCGACGAAGAAATTCACGACCGTCTTGCCGCGCAGCGTCGGGACCTTTTTGATCTCGCGCGCGGCGATATCGGAAAAACCCTCGGCGGTGTCGAGGACGAGAGTGATCTCATCGGCGGTCATCGGCTCGATCCCGAGCAGGTGCGGGCTTTGGAGCTTCACGACCGGCCCTCCTCGCGGGCGTCGCTCCCGCCTTCGTCCTTCACGATCACGACCTCGTCTTCACCGTCGGTTTCGGTCAAGCGCACGTCGACGCGTTCGGTCTCGGCGGTCGGGAGGTTTTTTCCGACGAAATCGGCGCGCACCGGCAGTTCGCGGTGTCCTCGATCGACCAGGACCGCGAGCTGGATCTGACGGGGCCGCCCCAGATCCATCAGGGCGTCCAGAGCGGCGCGCACGGTCCGCCCGGTGAAAAGCACGTCGTCGACGAGAATCACGATCGTGTCGTCGAGATCGTACGGGATCTCGGTGCGCTTGAGAATCGGATGATCGGCAATCCTCGAAAGGTCGTCGCGGTAAAGGTTGATATCGAGCACCCCCACCGGAGGGGCCACGCCCTCGATCGCACCGAGCCGGGCCGCCAGTCGGCGGGCCAGAGGCACCCCGCGCGTCTGGACGCCGACCAGGCCGATGGCGCGAAGGCCCTTGTTACGTTCGAGGATCTCGTGGGCGATGCGCGTGAGCGATCGATCGATGGAGGCGGCGTCCAACACCCGGATGCGCGTGGCCAAACCCATGGCTCCACACTCCTTTCGGCCTCTCGGGGCCGGATTCAAGGAAGGCTTGCCGGGAGCGGCCGCATGCTAGCATGGCGAGCCCGATGCTTCAGGACTTCACCACACCCGTCATTCGCAACGTCGATCTCGGCCGCGGGAACTGGCTGCTCGAATTCGAAGCCGAAAACGCCGCTGTCGAGATGCGTCCCGCCCAGTTCTTCATGATCGGCGTTCCCGGTTCGGACATCCTCCTCCGCAGGCCATTTTCCGTCTGCGGCCTTCCCGGGACATTCGCGGAGGGGCGCGCAGGCGCCGTGCAGATCCTCTATCGGGTGTACGGGCGCGGCACCAAGCTCCTCGCCTCCTTGGGACCCGGAGCCCCGCTCCACGTGCTCGGCCCCCTCGGCCGTGGCTTCACGGCTCCTCAGAATAAAGAAGCCAAGATCGTCTTCGTCGCCGGAGGAATCGGCTGCGCTCCCTTCCCCGCCTTCGTGACGGAACTCGAGCGGGAGGGCCGGCGCGCGGCGATGATCTACGGCGCTCGTTCAGCCGATGAGCTGCCGCTTCTCGATTGGTTCCGCGAGCGGTGCGACTCCGTCGAGGTGACGACGGACAACGGCTCGCTCGGAACCCGCGGTCTGGTCACGGGTCCGCTCGAACAGATGCTCCGCAGTCCCGGCCACGAACGGCTCCATCTTTACGCCTGTGGCCCGACCGCGATGTTGAAGGCTGTCGCGAAGCTGGCGCTCGGCTCGGGGATCGCCTGCGATCTCGCGCTCGAGGCGCCGATGGCGTGCGGATTCGGCGTCTGCCTGGGCTGCGTCGTACCCACCCGCGAGCATGCGGGCGGACCCATCGCCTACGAGCGGGTGTGCGTCGAGGGCCCCGTGATGTGCGCGGAGCACATGGCGTGGTGACGCCGGATCTTTCCGTCGCGATCGGCTCGGTGCGACTCAAGAATCCGGTGCTCACGGCCTCCGGGACCTTCGGCTACGGAATCGAGTTCCTGCCGTTCATGGATTTGGCGCAATTAGGCGGCCTCGTGACGAAGGGGTTGTCGCCCCGGCCGAGGAAGGGAAATCCGCCCGAACGGATCGTCGAAACCCCGGCCGGCATGTTGAATGCCATCGGGCTGCAAAACGTCGGCGTCGACGCGTTCCTCACGGAAAAACTCCCGATACTTCGCGAGCACGACACGATCGTCGTCGCCAACGTCTTCGGCGAAACCGAAGCCGAATACGTCGAAGTCTGCGAGAAGCTCGACCGGGCGGCAGGCGTCGCCGCGATCGAGCTGAACGTCTCCTGTCCGAACACCGAGGCCGGCGGGATGGTCTTCGGAAACGACGCCGCCTCCTTGGCGCGCATCACGCGGGCTTGCCGGCGCGCCACGCGCCTTCCCCTGTGGGTCAAGTTGTCGCCCAACGTCACCGACATCCGCGAGACCGCGAAAGCGGCCGAGGCCGAGGGCGCCGACGCGGTGTCGCTCGTCAACACGTTCGTCGGCATGGTGATCGACGTGGACAAGCGGCGGCCCGTGCTCGCCAACGTCAGCGGCGGCCTTTCAGGGCCCGCGATCCGTCCGCTCGCGGTGTGGATGACCTGGCAGGTGCGGCGCGCCGTCGCGATACCGATCGTCGGGATGGGCGGCATCATGACGGTGCGGGACACGATGGAGTTCATTCTCGCGGGTGCGACCGCCGTGCAGATAGGCACCGCGAATTTCGTGAATCCCCGCGCCGCCGTCGACATCGCGGACGGACTTGCCTCGTGGCTGAAGGAACGCAACATCGCGACGATTCGCGAACTCGTCGGGTCGCTGCACGCATGAGACCCGAAGCGCGCACCTTCGTCGCCCTGGACACCCGGGACCTCGACCGGGCGCGTGAGCTGGCGCGGATTCTTGCCGGACGCGTCGGAGGTTTCAAGATCGGACTCGAAGCCTTCGTGGCCTTCGGCCCGTCGCTCATCGAAGAGATGCGCGGCCTCGGTCACATCGTCTTTCTCGACTTGAAGTTCCACGACATCCCGAATACGGTCGCCGGCGCCGCCTCGGCGGCTGCGCGCTTGGGGGTCGGATTCTTCACAGTGCACGCGTTGGGAGGCCCCACGATGATCGCTCGCGCGGTGGAAGCAAGCCGCGCGGGGGTACCGCCCGGCTCCGACCCCCCGGTCGTTCTGGCCGTGACGATCTTAACGAGCCACGACGATCTCTCGCTGCGGCGTATCGGAATCGACGGCGACTGCGCCGCGGCCGTTCCCCGCCTTGCCACGCTGGCAAGAGAGGCCGGGGCGGGGGGGGTCGTATGCTCACCCCTTGAGGTGGCCGCGGCGCGCCGGGCTTTCCCCGAAGGCGTGCTCGTCGTCCCCGGCATCCGTCCGGACGCGGAAGGTCCGCGCCCGGCCGACGATCAAGCGCGCGTCGCGAGTCCCGCCCGTGCGGTGAGGGCCGGTGCGGACCGCATCGTCGTCGGCCGTCCGATCACAGAAGCCCGTGACCCCGCAGCGGCGGCCGAGGCGATTGCCGACGACATCCGCCGCAACGCGGGGATCTAGGCGCGCCGTGAACGTGACGTTTCTCGGAACCGGCACCTCGACGGGCGTCCCGGTTCCCACCTGCGCGTGCGACGTCTGCCGCTCGACCGATCCGCGCGACGCGCGGCTGCGACCCTCGGTGCTCCTCGAGTGGGACGGAGTGAACGTCCTCGTCGACACGTCGACCGATTTGCGGCAACAGGCGCTGCGTCATCAATTGATGGACCTCGACGCTGTGTTTTACACTCACGCCCACGCCGACCACATCTTCGGCCTCGACGACTTGCGCATGTTCAACTGGCGACGCGGCGGCGCGATCCCCGTGTATGGCTCGGCGATCACGCTCGCGGCGATTCGCAGGACGTTCTGGTACGTCTTTGAAGACGTCGAGGCCGGTGGAGGAAAGCCGCTCCTCGATCTTCACGAGGTCTTGGCGCCGTTTGCTCTGCTCGGGCGCACGGTGATCCCGGTGCCCCTGCAGCACGGGCAATTGCCGATCCTCGGGTATCGGATCGGAGGGTTCGCGTATCTCACCGACGTGAGCGCCATCCCCGACGCATCCTACCCGCTGCTTGCGAATCTCGACGTGCTCGTGCTGAGCGCTCTCCGCCACCGCCCCCACCCGACGCACCTACACCTCGCTCGTGCCCTGGAAGAAGCGGCGCGAATCGGTGCGAGGCGCACGCTGCTCACGCACATCGCCCATGAGATGTCCCACGCCTCGGTTGCCGCCACCCTTCCCCCCGGCGTCGAACTCGCCCACGACGGCCTGCGCCTCGAGACGGCATGAACGCTTCCCGCTGGGGCATCGCGGCGTGGGTTTTCGCCTTGACCTTGGCGTTTGCTGCGCGGCCGCAGGAACCGCCCCTCACGAATGAGGACATCGTCCGCATGGTCGCGTCCGGAACTCCCGAGGACGACGTGCGACAGGCGATCCACAACCACACGGAGGCCTTCGACCTCTCCGGCGAAATGATCGAGGAACTGAAACTCGCGGGCGTGCCCGCGGCGATCCTGGCGGCCATGGCGAGGCGGCACGCCGAAAACGCTCTACCCGTAGCTTCGGCAAAGCGTGCCACGCGAGGGCGCGTGACGCTCATCGTGAACCTCAACGGCGGCGGGGGCGGATCGCGCACGGTTCGTGTCCCGGCTTGGGCGGACGAGGACGCGAAAGCGACTCTGAAGCTCTCCAGGGAGAATGACCAGCGCGAGGTCAAAGACCTCGCGGTCTTCCTGGCGTGCACTTCCCCCGAGCACGTCCCCGATCTCTGGCGCTCGAAGTCGCCTCTCGGCCGAGACATGAACTCGGTCACGCGGCACGAGATGCTCGCGTTCGTGGCGGGCGACACGCCTTCGGGTAAGTCCCCGCGCCTCGTGCTCCCCTCGCGCGTCGAGTCGGACATTGACGACGCGGAGCCTCACGATCTCGTCTTGGGAGTCGCCGCCCTCATCGGGGACCGATGGCTGCAACTGGGCGCGGCCGCTCTGAAAAACACGACGATCGCCCCGGGAGGGAAGCCGCTTTCCGGCCGCATCGAGCACGTGGGCCACGGCTTCGTTTTCAAGGTCGAGCTGGCGGCGCCGCGCTAGGATCGCGGGTTCACAACCTCAACGACACCAGCTTCGAAACGCCCGCCTCTTCCATCGTGACGCCGTAGAGGAGGTTAGCCGCCTCCATCGAGCGTTTGTTGTGCGTGATGAGGATGAACTGCGTGTGGTGAGCGTATTCGGAGAGCATCCGCGTGAAGCGGCCAACGTTGAGCTCGTCGAGCGCCGCATCGACCTCGTCGAGGAGGCAAAACGGAGAAGGCTGATACCGGAAGATCGCAAACAGCAGCGCGAGCGCCGCCATCGACTTTTCCCCACCCGACATGAGCGACACGCTCCCCAGCCGTTTTCCCGGGGGCTGCGCGATCATCTCGATCCCGCATTCGAGGACATCGTCGCCTTCTTCGAGGACAAGATCGGCGCGGCCGCCGTTGAACAGCACCTTGAACGTCTCGACGTAGTGCCCGCGAATCGTCTCGAACGCCTCCAGAAATAGGTCGCGCGAACTGCGGTTGATCCGCTTGACCGTCTCCCGCAGCGACGCCATCGCATCGACGAGGTCTTTCTGCTGCGCCGAAAGGTGCGCGTGACGCTCTTCGAGTTCGCGGAATTCCTCGATCGCCATGAGGTTGACGGGACCAATCGCGTCGACCTTGGCCTTGATCTCGGCGATCTCGACGTCGAGGGCCTGATCGTCGGCCGACAGCAGGGCCTCCTCGCCCGCCGCCGCCGCGGCCTGCTCTGCGGTCACCCCGAGTTCCTGCGCGCACAACTCATCGAGGAAATGCCGGTCCGACTCGGCCCGCGTCCGGGCGAGTTCGCACTCCCGAGCCCTCTCGCGCGCGACGTCGAGCGCCGCCCGCTCCGCCGCCAATGCGGTGTCTTTTTCCTGGAGCGCCGTGCGTCGTCCGAGCAGCTCTTCCTCACGCACGGTGGCTTCATTCGATTTCACGCGCCGGAGTTCCCATTGGGCCGTCAATTCCACTTCCGTCGCCCGTAAGAGCTCCTCCGCTTCGCTCCCACGCGACGCCGCGGCCTGGCGCTCCTGGCCCGCCCCCTCGAGGCGCGCGACGATCTCGGCCAGGGTCTCCGCCAGGCGCGTGTTCTCACGACGAACGGCCTCGACCCGCTCCTCGCGCGCCGCGGCCTCGGCCCGCGCGGCCGCCTCCTCGTCGACGCGCCCGCGCAGCTCCGCCTCGTCCGCGTCGAGCGCCAAGACCTCTTCGCGAAGCGACTCTTCGGTCCGCGCGTGCTCGCCTTCGGCGACGCCGACGACCGCGGCGGCCGTGTCCCGCTCGATCGCTAACCGCGATTCCTCGGCAACAACGGCCTCGATTTCCTCGGCGAGAACCTCGAGACGGCGGCCCGCGCGCACCTTCTCGTCGTCGGTCCTGAGCAACTGCATCTCGAGCTCGTTCCCCAGCTTGCCTTCCGTTTCGAGCGCGCGCCGACCCTCCGCCCAGGCCGACTCCGCGCGGTCGACCTCGCCGCGATGCCGCTCGACCTCGGCTTGGAGGACGCTTGCGTTGGCCGCGGCCTCGGCCAGCTGTGTCTCGGCTTCCGCCATCTTTCGATTGTGCGCGAGCAGACCGAGGTCGCTCGCGGCGCGCCCTCCGGCCGCGATCAGCCCGGACGCATAAACCACCTCGCCCGTCGGCGACAGGTAGTCCACGAACGGGTGCATGCCATGGAGCGCCAGGGCGCTCTCAAGCGAATCCACCAGCACCGCGTCGCCCACGCACGAGCCGACGAACCCGTCGTCGGATCGAAACCGAAGTCGATCCCTCAGGCGCCCAATCACGCGCGGGTCGTCACGCAAGGCTTCGGGGAGCGGCTCCGAACCGAACCTCGTGCCGCCGTCCCCGGTTCCGGCGCGCGTTCTCGACTTGCTGAGGAACATCGTGCGCCCTGCGCCTTCCTTGCGGATCAGATGGGCGGCGCGGCTCGCATCGGCGTCGTCTTCGACGACCACCGCGGGGAGGATGCCCTGAAGGTAGGCCTCCGCGGCCCCCTCCACCTCGCGGGAGGCCTCGACGAAATCCGCGACGACCCCTGCGGTGCGCACGCCCGCGTTTCCCCCTGCCGTCAGCAACAGTCGGACGCCATCCGACACGCCCGCGAAGCGCGTCGCGACATCTGCGAGAGTGCGCAAAGAACTCGACGACGAGGTTTCACGCTCACGCGCCGCCGCAAGCTGCTCCATCGCCGCGGTGTGCTGCGTCCGCGCGCTCGACAGATCGAGCTCGGCCTGAGCCACCGATTCGCGAATCTCTTCGACACTTCGCTTTTGGGTCTGGGCCCGTTCTCCGAGGCCCGCGGCCTCCTCGCTCATGCGGAGATGCTCGTGGTGCGCGGCCTCTCGCTCGCGCTGCAATCGCTCGCGCTGCGCCGCCAAACGGGAGAGGTGCTCCTCGATCGAGCGGTGCCTGTTGCGCAGTTCGGCGAGGCGATTCATCGATTCGAACAGCCCTCGCCGCAGGAGCTCCACGCGCTCGCGCCGCCCCTCGCGCGCCACACCGCATGCGGCCACACGGCGCCGATGTTCCTCGAGCCTCGCGGCCGCCGCCGACAGCTCGGCCTCTTCCGCAGCGAGCTCGTTCGTCTGGGCCGCCGCTTGTTCGTCGGTGGCGGCGTGACGGACCCCAAGCATCGCGATGTCCTCACCGAGCCGGCGGCCCGTCTCCGCCGCTTCGACGATGCGCTCGCGGCAGGACGTCACCCGCGCCTCGCCGCGATCGATCTCGATTTCGAGCTGGTGAAGTTCGTCTCCGGCCACCCGGCCGGCCCGCGCGGACTCTTCGACGGAGATCCTTTCCGCAATGATCTCGGCATCCAAGGTGGCCAGGCGCGCCGAAGACTCCGCTTCCAACGAACGCGCCGCGGCTTCGACCTCGCTCAATCGAGCAAGCTCCGCGTCGAGACGCCGGGCCTTGGCTCCGAAGCGCACGGACTCTTTCGCGCGTAGTTCGTCGCGAAGGCGGCCATAGCGCCTCGCTTTCGCGGCCTGACGCTTGAGCGATCCGATTTGGCGGGCCACCTCGACGACGATGTCGTTCACACGCAAGAGATTGGCGTGCGTCGCCTCGAGCTTCAGCTCCGCGAGCCGGCGTTTGTGCTTGAACCCGGCGATTCCGGCCGCCTCTTCAATGATGAGACGCCGGTCCTTCGGCTTCGCGTTCAAAATCTGGTCGATGCGTCCCTGCTCGATCGTGGCGTAGGTTTGCGCGCCGACGCGCTCTTCTCTGAGCAGATCCTGGATGTCGCGCAGCCTGCTTTTCGCGCCGTTCAAAAGGTAGTCGCTCTCGCCGTCTCGGTAGAGTCGGCGCGTGATCTGGATGTTCTTCGCGTCGCCGCCGTCCCCGTTGTGCCTGCCCGCGAGATGAAGCGAGACCTCTGCCAT
Organism: Acidobacteriota bacterium; assembly: GCA_031393555.1. GTDB lineage: Bacteria > Acidobacteriota > Polarisedimenticolia > Polarisedimenticolales > DASRJG01 > DASRJG01. The sequence continues at coordinate 14,856 of JANMVW010000220.1, read as the reverse complement.
GCCTTGGGGCTTGCGCGCATCGGTGCCATTGAAAATGACGTCTTGCATGCTCGATCCGCGGAGCATCTTCGCGCTCTGCTCACCGAGCACCCAGTTGATCGCATCCCCGATGTTCGACTTGCCGCAACCGTTGGGTCCCACGACCGCCGTGATCCCGTCGGGGAAGACGACCTCGGTCGTCTCGGAGAACGACTTGAATCCGGAGATCTGCATCTTTTCGATCTTCATCATGGTGGAATGGACCCTCGTGAGCGGCGGAAATATACACCGCTCCCGCCGTTGGACTCAACGGCCACCACTACATTTCGCGGTAATTTTGAGCGGGAGCCCCTAGATCTTGTGGGCGGCTGCGAATGGGCTAGCGGTTTCTGGAGATCAGGAGGTCCGGCACGCCGATGAGCGCACGACGGGCGGGGCCAGCGGGAAACGCGTCGAGCTCACGAACGGCCAACTCGGCGTGAAGCCTGGCTCGCGCCTCGGAACGGTCGAGCGCGCCGCTTGCGTGGAGGAGAGCAATCAACTCGACGCTGTCGTCGTCGGTCCCTCGCCCGCCGGCGATCGTGCCCGCGAGGTCACGCGCTCGGGTGGAGCCGGTCTTGAGGAGGTCGAGCACGGGGAGCGTCGCCTTGCCCTCCCTTAGGTCGCTGACGGTGGGCTTTCCCAATATCGCGGAATCACCCGTGAAATCGAGCATGTCGTCGACGATCTGGAACGCGAGTCCGATGTGGAGCCCATAGCGGCGCAGCCCGCCCTCCGTCTCGGGGTCGACTCCGGACAGGATTCCAGCGAGTTCGCAACAGCCCCCGAACAGGACCGCCGTTTTGCGCTCGATCAGATCCATATACTCGTCGACCGACAGGTCCAGACGCCCGGCGAAACGGGTCTGGATCATTTCCCCTTCGGTCATCCGGAGAGTGATCCAGGCCAGGCGGTCCATCACGCGGAGGCTGCCCGCACGCAGTGCCATTTCCATCGCTTTGGCGTACAGGTAGTCGCCGAAGAGCACAGTGATCGTGTTCCCCCAACTCCGGTTCACGGACGGTCGACCCCGTCGGGTCGCGGCGGCGTCGATGACGTCGTCGTGGATCAACGTTGCCGAGTGGATGAACTCCAACACCGTCGCCAAGAGAACGTCGTGAGGTCCCTTGTAACCGCACAGGTCCGCGCACAAGAGGTGGAGCGTGGGCCGGACGCGCTTGCCGCCGCCTTGTCCCACGAACTCTCCGATCTCGTCCACGATGGCGACCGGGGAGGCGAGGTTGTCGTGAAAGAGCTTCTCGACCTCGACCAGTCGAGGAGCGACCAATCCCACGATGTCGTCTGGCGAGACGGAGGGTTCCGTCAGCGCACCGCCGTTGTGGCTCAAGAAGCTGGCCGCCCTGCTCACGAAGACCCTCCCGTAGGTCGCGTGGATGGTAACACCTGGCTGAAACCGGCCCAAACGCGCGACACCGCCCGGACTGAGGGTTCAGCGCTCGTCGACGAGTTCCGTCCCCGGAGGGGGTTCGAACGCGAAGAGCCCTTCGGGGAGCGCCCTGTTGCGCCGCACGTTCGAGAATTTGTACGTGGTCCGGTTCCCGGTCTCGTCGAGGAGCTCGGCCCCCTCGATGACGAAGGCGGGGGGGCGAAGGGTGACGGTGACCGCGCCCAACGCGGCAGGATCACCCTTCGGAACGAGTCGGAGACGGTAGGCGCCTCGGCCTCCGGTGGACGGCGTCGCCACGAGGCTCGCCGCGAAAAACTCCTCGACGCGGTCGCGTCCAGCGAGAAGGCGCGGAAACAGCCCCTGTTCGGGACTCAAACGGCCTCGCGACATGAGTCGCTCGTCCTCGAGGTACAACGCCGTCCTCTCCCCGAGCAGCAACGCGACCTTCTTTTCAGGATCGAGGTAGTCCCAGCGCAGCTTTCCCGGACGCTCGAGGTACATGCGCCCGGTCTCGGACGCGGTCGTCCCGAGCGCGCTCGACACGAGCGACTGCTCGAAGCGCATATCGAGCGTCTGTGTCCCGTCGAGCCAGGCCTGGAACCCGGCGACAACGGCGACCTTCTCGTCCGCGGGGGATAGTCCGGCGAGGACGAGCGCGACGAGAGCAAAACTCCACATGCCGTCACACTAGCAGAAGCCGAACCTCGTCCTGGACAGACCCCAGCTCAGGTGGTAACAGATGGCGCCGGAGGTGACTCATGCGTCTCGGGATTCCGTCGGCCGTCGCCGTATTCGCCTTCGCAGGTCTCGTCCTCGCCGCCGATGAGCTTGGTCCCGTCAAGGAGCAGGCGGTGCGCCTTTACGACCAGGGAAACTACGGCGCGGCGCAAAAGACCCTGGAAGAGCTCGACAACGCCCGCGCGCTCGACGGACCGCTCCTCTACCGGCTGTTCTTTTGCGAGAAGGCGATCGGCCACGACGAACGCGCGCTCAAGGCGCTCGACCGAGCGCGCATCGCGCTCGAAGGCGAGTGGGCGGCGTCCACCTCCCTCGAGGTCGCATTCTACTTGGCGAACACCTACACGAACCTCGGGCGGGTCCCGGAAGCCAAGCAGGTCGCCCACGATGCGACGGGCAGAATCGAATCGGGAAAAATCGTCGCTCCGAAAAGCGCGATCGCGCTTTTCCAGGTCGGTAAGCTCTACCAGGACCAAGGCCGTCAGGACGAGGCTTCGGGCTACTATGGGAAAGCGGTCGACGCGTTCGACCTGACGGATGGCCGGTACGTCGGAAACGCCCGGTGGGCCCTGCGTTACCTTGGAACCAACGCGTTCGCGCGGGCGGATTTCGCGGCCTCGGAGAAGGCCTTCGCGCGACTGACGGAGATCGGCGGCGCCGAGTCGGCGGACTGGGAAATGCTTGCGGTGGCCCGCGCCAGACGGGGCGAATACGCGCCGGCGGCCGAAGCGTGGAAAGCCGCGGTCAAGCTGCACCCGGCGGACGCGGACGACGCGCGCTACGCAGCCCGCCTTGCCGAGACGGCGTCCGTGATCGCGCCGTTGCCCACCGCGGCGCCCGGCGGAACGGCGTTCACGCTACTGAGCCAAACCGAGTTGGAGGCTTTCCTCAAGGCCCAGTCCCAGACGGCGATCGCGGCTCCGTCGCGTGCGAGAGACCCGAAACTGCGCGCGGCGACCGCCTCGACGCTTCTCGAGACACGCCGGCAATTCGTCGCCGCCGGTCTCGAATACGCCATGCGGCGTTACGGGATCAGAGAAACGGCCTTTCGCGAGGGGTACGCGGTACTCATCTTCCAGGACCGCGCGTGGGAACTGCCGCCGAGTCCGGAATCCACCTCGGACGACACGGTGAAGAGCGGTTCATAGCGCGTCGGCGAGATCTCCGAGCAGCGGGACCTTGAATCGCTCCCCCTCCAGGGCGCGCACCAGACACAAGAAAGCGAGGAGAACGATTCCCAGCGCGGTAAGCGCCGCGGCCACCGACAACAGCCCCCCGAACAACGGCCAGAGCTTGCCGCGGAAGAGCAAGTACACGCCACGCGCCGCGATCCAGACGGCCGCGACGGCGACCGAAAGCAACACGCCCTGCTTGGCGTGCCATTTCACGAATTCCTTACGGCTGGCCACGAGCGACAACAACGCGAGAGGTCCCAAGTAGGCGAACACGAGAAGCAGCCGATCCTGGTCGCCGAGCTCCTGGTTCAGTCGTTGATCGTCCATGAACGGTTTATATCGTTGCGACCAAGAGCGGGTCAAGCGACGGCTTTCGCCCTTCCGCCTGTATACTCCCCGGGCCCATGCAGGACCCGGCGTCCCTCACACCCATGTTCCGGCAGTACCGTGCGCTCAAGGGTCAAAATCCAGGAGCGATCCTGCTGTTTCGCATGGGTGACTTCTATGAGATGTTTCACGAGGACGCTGAGATCGCAAGCAAGCTCCTCGACCTCACGCTGACGGCGCGCGGCAAGGGCACGGCGAACGCAGCGCCGATGTGCGGCTTCCCCCACCACCAGTTGGACGCCTACGCCGCGAAACTGGTTCGTAGCGGCCATCGCGTGGCCGTCTGCGACCAGGTCGAGGACCCGAAGCTCGCGAAGGGGCTCGTGCGCCGGGAGGTCGTCCGGATCGTCACGCCCGGAACGCTGGACGATCCCAACGAGCTCGACGCGCGAGCGAACACATGGATCGGCGCAATCGCCCTCGTGACCGGTCGCGTGGGAGCGGCCTTCCTCGACGCGTCCACAGGCGAGTTCGTGGCGTGGGAGGACGCGGGCACGCAAGCCTGGAAACGATTCGGGGAACGTCTCGACGCGTTCGCCCCGCGCGAACTCGTTCACGGCGACGATCTCGTTTGGCCCGAAGGCACGCGCCCTGACCCGACGCGCTGCGCTGTGACTGCGAACGACCCGTACACTTTCACCCCCGGTGTGGCGGCCGAGCTGCTGAAACGGCACTTCGAGGTCGCCTCACTCGACGGCTACGGCTTGGCGGGACGGCCCGCCGCGATCGCGGCCGCCGGCGGGTTGTTGGCCTACGTCAAGGACACGATCAAGAGCGGACTCGAGCACATCGATGGCCTCACCGCCCATGAGCCGTCCGAACATGTTTTGATCGACGCCGCGAGTTTCAGAGCCTTGGAAATCGACCGGGCGATTCGCGACGGCGCGCGGGCGGGGTCCCTCCTTCACGCCGTCGATCGGACCCTGACGCCGCCGGGCGCGCGCCTCCTGCGCTCCTGGATCGCCGCGCCACTGCTGGCGCAAGACCGCATCGCCGAGCGTCACGAGGCGGTCCTGGAACTCCTGCAAAGGCCTTCGCTTCGCGCCGACGCTCGCGTGCCCTTGGACGGGATGCACGACATCGAGCGCCTTCTCGCAAGAACCGTGTCGGGCACGGCGACCGCGCGGGATCTCCTGGCGCTGAAGGCCTCGCTGGCACGACTCCCGGAGTTGTGCGGCGCCCTGGGGAACGCCCGCGCAAGCCTCCTGCGGGGGATCGCCCAGACCGACCCTTGCGCCACGCTCGTCGCCCGCCTGGCGGAAGGTGTGCATGAGGAACCGCCCGCCGGGCTGCGGGAGGGCGGACTCATTCGGGACGGCTTCCACGCCGAGTTGGACGAACTGCGAGCGATCCGCCGCGACGGCCGCGACACCATCGCCGCGATCGAAGTCCGCGAACGCGAGGCGACCGGCATCGCATCGCTCAAGGTGCGGTTCAATAGGGTCTTCGGCTATTACCTCGAGGTCTCGAAGTCGAACCTCCACCTCGTCCCCGAGCGCTACCAAAGGAAACAGACGATCGCCGGGGGCGAACGCTTCGTGACCTCGGAAATCAAGGAGTACGAGGCGAAGGTCCTAGGCGCGCAGGAGCGGATCGAGTCTCTCGAGTACGAAATTTTTGTCACGCTGCGCGCGGAGGTCGCGGCGGCGGCCGTTTTGGTGAAGGCGGCCGCCCGAGCGGCCGCCCGCGCCGACGTCCTGTGCGGGTTTGCTCAGCTCGCTGAAGAGCGAGACTTTCGTCGTCCGACGCTCGTCTCCGAGCCGCGAATCCGCATCATCGGAGGCCGTCATCCGGTCGTCGAACAGATGCTCGTCGAGACGCGCTTTGCCCCCAACGATGCCGCGCTATCCAAAGATGCCGGCACGATTGCGATCCTGACGGGACCGAACATGGGCGGCAAGTCGACCTACCTTCGCCAGGTGGCGCTCATTGCGATCCTGGCTCAAGCCGGATCGTTCGTTCCCGCGGAAGAAGCCGAGATCGGTATCGTCGATCGAATTTTTTGCCGCGTCGGGGCATCGGACAACCTCGCCGAGGGCCAGAGCACGTTCATGGTCGAGATGGCCGAGACCGCGAACATCCTTCACCACGTGACGCCGAAGAGTTTGGTGCTTCTTGACGAGATCGGGCGCGGGACGGCGACCTTCGACGGCCTGGCCATCGCGTGGGCGGTGGTCGAGTACCTCCAACAACTCCCCGGCGGGTCCCCTCGAACGTTCTTCGCCACGCATTACCACGAGTTGACAGAGCTTGCCGTCACGCTGCCGGGAATCGTGAACCTCAGGATGGCTGTGAGAGAGTGGGGCGATCGAGTCATCTTCACGCATCGCGTGGAAACCGGCCCGTCGGACCGATCCTACGGCATCCACGTGGCTCGCCTCGCCGGAGTGCCCCAGCCCGTCGTCACGCGGGCCGAGGAAATCCTTGCCAATCTGGAGCGAGACGAGTACGGAGGCGACGGTCTACCCCGGCGCGCCCGCAAGGCGGGCGGAAGCAGGGATGGGGCGTTTGGAGCCGAGCGGCCTCTTTTCCCGCCGCCGGCGTCGACTCCCGCAGCACCTCAATCAGAAGATCCATCTGCGGCCGAAGTACTCTCCGAACTCCGCCGTCAGATCCCGGATCGACTGACTCCGCTCGAGGCGCTTACACTGGTCGACGGCTGGAGCCGACGTCTGAAGAGAGAGACCTCTCCGAAAAAGTGATCAGAACGACGCGACGGCCGGAGCTTCTTCGTCGAAAATCTCGAAAACCTCCCACAGCTTGGTCAGCTGCAGCAGATCTTCGACTTTTCCGGACGGCTTGAGCAACTTCACGGTGCCGCCCTTTTCTCGGGCCTTCTTGAAGCACGCCACCAGTTCGCCGATCCCTGCGGAATCCATGTACGAGACTTTCTCGAGACTCAGCAGGATTTTCGAATGCCCGCCATCGAGCAACTCGAGCACTTTGTCGCGAAGCACGACATCGCCTTCTCCGATTGTGATCTTGCCGGACAGGTCGACCACGGACACCTGACCGACCGTCCGAACCGTCGTCTTCATCTTTCGATTCCTCCGTTATCCGCCGCGACCGCCGAGGGCCGAGCCGAGCGTGTCGTCCTGCGCGCGCCGCACTTTTTGTGCAGCGTCACTTCCATGCCGCGCCCTTCCAGGAACTTGAAATCGACCTTATCCACGAAGGCGCGCATCACGAGGATGCCGCGCCCCGAACTTCGCATGAGGTTGTCCCCGACGGTTGGATCGGGCGTGGCCCCCGAATCGAACCCCGCGCCCTGGTCGCGGACACGAGCACGAATCGAGCGAGGTCGTGCCTGCAAGCTCACCTCGACCTTGCGGGACGGGTCCATCCGGTTGCCGTGAAGCATCGCGTTGATCACCGCTTCGCGCACCGCAATTCCGACGTTCAAAGCATCGTCCTCTTCAAAGCCAGCCATCCCGGCCATCGTCTCCGATGCCGTATGAACGACGTCCACGAGTCGAACCTCACTGGAAATCACGAGTTTGACCGTAGTCGCCGGCGGCATCACCTATCCCAGAGTGAGGGCGTCCCAAGCCGCCCTATGAGAACTTTGGCAGCATAGCCACCCCCGGCCGCGCCGTCAACGAAAACGGCGCGGCGTCGGCGCCGCAAACGCCCGCCGGTGCGGGCGGTAACCACGGAGTCAACTCCAGCGCAAAACCGTCGAACCCCAGGTCAATCCAGCCCCGAAACCGGTGAGGAGCACCTTCATCCCGGGTGTCAGGCGCCGCGAACGTACCGCCTCATCGAGCGCGATGGGAATGGAGGCCGCGGCGGTGTTGGCGAAGCGATCCAGCGTGATCAGGGTTTTTTCCCTCGGAATCCCCAGGCGCTCGAGCCCGGCATCGATAATGCGCAAGTTGGCCTGGTGGGGAACGAAAAGGTCGACATCGTCGACGGACAACCCGGCGCGGTCGAGGGCGTTTCGCGAGGACTGCACGATCGCGTCCACGCCGAAACGAAAGAGACTTGGTCCATCCATTTTGATGTAATGCTCGCGCGCTTCAACGGTTTCAAACGTCGAGGGACGCAGGGAGCCCCCGGCCGGCATGAAGAACAGGTTGCCACCGCTACCGTCGGCGCCGAGGTGGAAGCCAAGCAACCCCGAGCCGTCGGTCACGCGCCCGACCACGACCGCACCGGCGCCGTCGCCGAACAAAGGGGTCACCTTTTGATCCGCGGGGTCCACGATGGTCGAGTTAATCTCGGCGGCAACCACGAGCCCGTAACGCAGGTTTCCCGCGATCACGTACTGCGCCGCCGTGACGAGCGCGTAGACGAAGCCGGAACAGGCCGCTTGGAGATCGAACGCCGCAGCGGGTTTAGCGCCGAGGCGCTCTTGGATGATGCACGCGTTGGACGGGAACGCCATGTCCGGCGTGTAGGTCGCGCAGATGATCAGTTCGAGGTCGCGTGGCGAGATGTTGGCGGCATCCAACGCTCGTTGCGCCGCGATGAGTCCGAGATCCGACGACCCGGTCCCGGGCTCGGCGAATCGCCTCTCGCGAATCCCCGTCCGGGTCAAGATCCACTCCTCCGAGCAGCCGAATCGCTCCGCGAGCTCGCGGTTGTTCAGCACGCGCTCGGGCAGGTAACAACCCGTGCCGAGCACACCGGCACGCACGCTCGACTCGTTCATGGCAATGACCTCACCCCGGGATGTCCTACTCGCGAGGGATGGTACCCGACGGCGCAAGCGCCGGCACGCCTCGAACGAAAACGACCGAGGCGCGGCCGCCGCCGGGACCGTCCCCGGCGAACACGGCTTCGGGCCGGCCGTCACCGTCCAGATCGACGAGATGCGGCGCGCCCAGGCCTCCGGCCGATCTCGAGATCTGAAATCCGGCGAGACTCATCGACATCGAGACTCGCGGCCGCGGGAGATCCAGGGCGAGCGGGATCCGCCGGGACGCCCGGGACGCGACGGGATTCTGAATGGCGCGATCGGGCTCGGATCCGGGAAAAACCAGGAGCTCCCGCTTCGCGAAGAGGAGGAGGTCGGGTCGGCCGTCTCCGTCGACGTCGGGCCCGAACTCCATGAAAGCCTTCTCACCTTCTTCGATGTCAAACGACACGGAGCGTGGTTTTGCGAAACCCGACGCGGCGCCGCCTTTGTAAACCTCGAGCGCTGCGATAGCGTTCTTGAGACCTTTCCAGTAAGCGAGCACAAGGTCGTCGCGCCCATCCCCGTCGAGGTCGACGACGGTTGGAAACGTCCGCTGCCAAAGGTTGATTCCAGTCGTCGCCGCGAAGAGCGGCGTATCGCCCGCGCGCGTACGATCCCCACCCAGCGGGTAGATCCGAAGCGCCTTTTCCCCCAGCAGGCTCAGCTTGTCCGCCGACGTCGTCGTGACGATCAGCACCGGCGCGCCTTGAAGGATCGCGAACGCGCTATCGACCACGCTCTCGGGCTGCGGGAACAGGGCCCAGCTTTCGACGGCGCGCTTTTCCGCGGGACCATCGGGATCGAGCAGCACCGAGCGCAATCGTCGACGTCCCAGCGCCTCCGGCTCAGTAGCAAAAACCATGCGCCCGGTCGGCAACATCCCGATCGGGCGTACCGCGGGCGACTGGACGACCAGACGCTCGGCTCCTGGGCTCACTCGCTCGGGCGTTTCGAGCTCCGAAGTGATGGCGAGGCCGCCCTCGCGGCCGGGACCGTAACTGCGGAATGCGCCGAGGAGCGGGATTCTCAAGGCGCTGTCCTTCGCTGCGGCGGAGTCCCAGGCCAATCGTGGACCGCAACATACCGTTCCCAGAAGCGGGTCTGCGACGAGGGCACGGGTCGCCGTAGGGCCCGTGGAAGGCATGGTCACGAGATCGATTCCTCCGTCGTATTGGAGGATCAACTCCTCCTGGCCATCTCCATCGATATCGGCGGAATCGAGCGTTCCCTCGGCAAGCCCCGTCCCCATCAGCTCGAGCGTCTCGGGAGACTCGGAACGCCACCGGTACAACCGAGCGTTGCTCCCCGGCGTTTTGGCTTTGTCGCGCACCGTGCAGGCGGCTGCTGCTCCGGAGCTCGTGGCGCCGGGCTTCGGTCCCGCAAGGAGGAACAACGTGCGATGACCGTCGCGATCACGTGGAAGCGCCCAGCCAAGGAGCGGCCCGTCCAGGGCGAGGTCCGCGCGCCATCCGTCGGCCAGGCGCACCACCGCGACGTGAACCGCGGCGGTCGGGATCAAAGCAGGCGCGGCCGTTTTGGGCTTCGCTTTCGCGACCGCCGGTGACGCGGCGCTCAGCCCTGCGACGATCAGGAGGAGCGACACCAGTTTCACTTGGGCGCTCCGCTCAGGTTCAGCTCGAGGCGGGCAGGCGCGGTGGCCCCGGGCTCGGGCGGCGCCAGGGTGCGCGTGATCGCAAGATCCGATCTCCGATCGCCGTCAAAATCCCTCACCCGGACGAGCATAACGTCCTCAGGCTCTGCCTCGAGTGTGATCGCAAGGTCCGGTTGTTCGGCGTAATGCCCGCCGGGTTGTCCGCGATGGATCGTGACGGTTTTCCCACGACCGAGGTGGACGAAGTCCACGCGTCCGTCGCCGTCGAAATCACCTTGGAACTGTCCGAGACGCGAAATCTCCAGGCGGTTGAGATCGAGTCGGAGTTTTTCGTTCAACGTTTGGTTGGGAACCAGGAGAAACGATCCGTCCGGGCGCTGCGCCACCACGTGGAACTCGAGCCCGATGGCGATTTTCTTTTCCGTCAGCGCGCGCAAGGCCTGGAACATGGAGAAATCCAGGGTGACCGTGACGAGGTCCTTGCGCCGGTCGCCGTCCAGATCGATGAACTGGAGATCGACACCGTCCTGAAACCCCCCTGAAAAAGACCATCCCTCGGCTTCGAACTGTGTGTACGGCTTCGTGTCGACGGTGAGATCCTGCCGCAGGTGGTGAAGCCGGTAGCGCATCATCGGCCGCTTGGCCTGCTTCATGTCGCTCTTGCCGGTGCCGACGTCCTCGCGGGTGACGACATCAATGCGGCCATCGCCGTCGATGTCGCCCACCCAAGCGACCCGGCGATCGGATCCCTGAGTCGAATCGTCCCCCGTGCTCGCCTCTCCCGTCGACTGGGTTGCGGCCCGACCGAGGCAGGCGAACTCAATCGTTCGTGTCGGTGCGAAACGCCCCCCGCCCAATCCGCGCGCGATGGCCATCCACTGGGGTGAACCGTCGAGGCCGAGCACAACGAGATCGGCCCGGCCGTCACCGTCCGCGTCCTCGACGCGCGGGAGCGGCACATGGCGCTCCGCCCGTCCCAAAGTTTGGAAGCGATCGTCTCCCGGAAGGCGTCCGCGGAACGATGCGACGGCCGCAAATCCTCCGTTTTCGCCGCGATGCACGGCAATCCCGTCTTTCGCGGGGATCACCGCATCGAGGACCTTGTCTCCGTCCACGTCTTTCAGCACGCCGAGGTCGGTGAGGATCGCGCCGGTTCCGGCGAAAGCGCAGGGTTCGTCGAGTAGGGGTTCCAGGGTCAACGACTCTTGCCCCGGGGTCCCGACGAGACGAATCTCCGAGAGCCCATCGTCGGTCAATGCGACGACGGGGTGCGTCTCGGGCCCCGCTTCGGCGGAGAGAACGAACGTCGGAAGCGCAAGCGGCGGTCCGGCGGGGCGGTATCCGCCCGACGCATCGGCGAGGAAGGCCCTTGCCTCCCGCGTGTCAAAAAGCGCGGGAACGACTTCCGTGATCTCGATCGCTTCCTCGACGCGATCGGTCGAGATCGACCCCCACCGCGTGTAAGCGGTGACGATCAAGAGGTCCTGGCGGCCGTCGCGGTTCAAATCGGCGGCGACGATGACCGCCGGGGGGCCCGGCAAGTCGAGGACGACCCGCCTGAGCGTGAGCTCGCGAGGACGTGCGGCGTGCATGGCGAGCCCGGAGAATGTAACGATTCCGAACAGGCCGACGCGAAGAACTGCCAGCGACAAAGACTCGGGCAGACGTCGATACATGGGGCGGAACGCTACGCTCTCGTGGCGACGCGGTCAACCAGCCCGCGCTGTCCTAAGGTGTACGGCTCACGACCCCCCGGTATTGAACCGCCTCGGCCACGTGGCGATCGAGGATCGACTCGCACCCGTCGAGATCGGCGATCGTTCGCGCCACGCGCCTTACGCGATCGTAGCCACGCGCCGTCAATCCGACCCGGCGGCAGGCCTCCACCAGCAAACGCTTCGGTGCGCGAGACAGCGCACCGTGGCGTTCAAGTTCGGCACGAGCCATGCGCGCGTTCGACGCGGGGCCAACGGGACCGAATCGGAGTCGCTGCACTTCCCGGGCCGCCTGCACGCGATCCCGCACCGCCGCCGATGCCTCCCCTGCCGCCGCGCCCGAGAGATCGGCCGGATCTACGGCGGGAACCTCGACGGTGAGGTCGAATCGGTCGAGCAAAGGACCGGACAGCTTGGCTTGATAGCGCCGCACCTCGTTCGGGGTGCAGCGGCAGCGCGACCGAGGATCGCCGTGCCAACCGCACGGACACGGGTTCATTGACGCAACGAGCATGAAGCGCGCCGGAAAGACCGCGCGCGCGTTGAGGCGAACGAGAGCGACATCGCCGCTTTCCAGAGGCTGGCGCAACGCCTCCAAGGCATCGCGACGGAACTCGATCAACTCGTCGAGATACAGCACGCCGCCGTTGGCAAGCGCAAGCTCGCCGGGCCGCAAAGCCTGGCCGCCGCCGATCAGTCCCGCCAGAGACACTCCGTGATGCGGCGCGCGGAACGGACGGTCGCGCACGAGGCCGCTCGCAAGTCCCGCCGCGCTCCACACGCGCGTAACCTCGAGGGCCTCCTCATGCGCCAAAGGAGGAAGGATGCCGCGAAGACGCCTCGCGAGCATCGTTTTTCCCGATCCGGGCGGCCCCGTCAGCAGGAGGTGATGGCCGCCTCCCGCCGCAACCTCGAGGGCCCGACGGGCGGCGTGCTGACCGCGGACGTCGGCGAGATCCTCGCCGCTCGAATCAGAGGACTCCGTCTCATCCGGCGTTCGCTCCGCGGGTGCCTCGCCGGGCCGCGACGAATCCTTGAGAAGGGCGATCGCGTCGGCAAGAGACGACGCACGCCAGACCTGGATCCCGGGAACCAGGAGCGCCTCCTCGACATTTCCCGCCGGCACGAGGACCCCGCGGCGACCCGCTGCACGCGCGGCCAGCGCTATGGCGAGGACCCCTCTCACGGGTCGTACCGCCCCGTCCAGAGCCAGTTCACCAGCAAGGACCACGTCGCGCGCCGGAGCGCCGCCTAACCTTCCGTCGGCAGCGAGGATCGCCGCCGCTATCGGAAGATCGAGACAAGCCCCCTGTTTACGGATATCGGCGGGAGCGAGGTTGACCGTGACGCGGTGCTGGGGCAACTTGAATCCCGAGTGGGTCAAGGCCGCTCGAATGCGATCGATCCCTTCGCGAACACTGCTGTTCGCCAACCCCACCGCAGCGATGTTTGGTAGGCCACCCCCGAGATGGACCTCGACTTCAACAAGGCAAGCTTCAACCCCGACGAGGACCGCCCCCGTGGTTCGTCCGAGCATGTGATCGTCCTGACGGAAGAGGCCGGTGGGACCGAAGAAGGCGGGACGACTAGTTCGCGCGGATTTTCAGGCGCGTGCCCGGATAGATCACGCCGTTGGCGTTGATCCTGTTGAGGGCGCAGATCTGATCGACCGTGACCTGGTAACGATCCGCGATGCGATAGAGCGTTTCGCCTGGGCGCACGGTGTGAACGACCGGACGCGCGACCGGCGCACGATCGCTCCCCGCGGTCGATCTCGAGACGCGCCCGGATCCACCCTTCGCAGGCAGGACCAGCCGCTGGCCGACGCGGAGGGACGAGCGGACCCCGATCCCGCTGGCCGACGCGATGGCGGCCGGTGTCGTTCGGTACAGCGAAGCGATCTTCGAAAGCGTGTCGCCCTTGCGCACGCGGTACGCCACCGCGCTGGCACGGGAGCCGTCGGCGTCTCTCACCGGCGGAGCGACGGCGGGGATGATCAACTCCTGCCCCGGCCGCAACTCGGAACTCTTTCCGAGATGGTTCGCATGGGTGATGGCCGCCGAGGTCACTCCGTAGTGACGCGCGATGAACGCCAGCGACTCCCCCTTGCCGACCTGGTGTCGGACGAGGATCAATCGATCGCCCTCCGGCATAGTCGCGTACGCCTGCGCCACCATCTCGCCGAGACCGACAGGGACATAAACGTCTGTCGTCGCTCCTGGGGGTGTCATGCCGCGGCGCAGATGCTGATTCAACTGCCGCAAGGTCTCGGGGTCGACAGCGGCGAGTCGCGCCAAGACCCGCAGATCGGTCTGCCCCTCGATCTTCACGACCTCGGTCACGAGAGGCGGATCGGGCCGCATGTCGAAACCGAATTTCTGCGGCTGCTTGGCGATCAGCGTGGCCGCAAGAATCGCGGGGACGTAGTTTCTCGTTTCGGCGCGCAAGGATTGCGTTGAGGCCAGTTGCCAGAAGTCCTCTTTTCTCGTCTTCGCGAGCGAACGCTGAATCTTCCCCTCGCCGGCGTTGTACGCGGCGAGGGCCAAGTACCAGTCTCCGAACATCTCGTGCAGATCCTTGAGGTAGGCCGCCGCGGCACGGGCCGATTTTTCGGGATCCGAGCGTTCGTCGACCCAGGAGTCGATACGGAGACCGTAGCGCCGGCCGGTTGCAGCGATGAACTGGTAAATCCCCTTGGCCTTTGCTCGTGAGTAGGCGTTCGCCTTGAAGGCGCTCTCAACATGCGCCATGTAGACGAGATCTTTCGGGATCCCGACTTGATCGAAGACCGATTGAAACACCGCGACGTATCGCCCGGACCGAACGAGGCTCGCAGAAAAAAGTTCTTTGTGGCGGGTCGAAAAATACTCGACGTACGCAACGACCTTGTCGTTGAGCACCATCGGTATGTCGAACGTGGGAAAGGACTCGGCGACGAGCTGCTTTTCCTTCTCTAAGGCCGAGGCGGAAAGGTCCGGCGGGTTTTCGGGAAGTTCGTCGAGAGGAGAGGGCTCGACCTCCTCGGCGGGCTGCGCGTCATCCTCGGATGCGACCTCGGCGTCGGCTTCGATCCCCGAAGGCGACGGCTCTTCTGCTTGGGCGATGTCGTTCGTCGGGACCGG